>JBJXGQ010000483.1:0-7753 GCA_046160525.1 Burkholderiales bacterium | reverse complement strand
CTTACCTACGCGGAAGGGGCGGACGCCAACTCGTGCAAGGTGGATGTGGGTGCCTGGGTGAGCATTCTCAACCAGTCGGGAGCCAGCTATCCAGAGGCGAAGATCAAGCTCATCGCTGGTGACGTGCATCGCGCGCCACCGCCTCAGGCCCCAGGCGAACTACGAGCATCCATGGCCATGAAGCGGGCGGACATGGCCGAGGTGGATGGGTTCGCGGAAAAGACTTTCTTCGAGTATCACCTCTATACGCTAGGGCGCCCGAGCACCTTGCCCGATAGCTCCACCAAGCAAATTGAATTATTCCCCTCCGTGAGCGCGGTGCCCTGCGACAAGACCCTGGTCTACTACGGCCAGGAAGGAAACTATTTCGGCTACGGTGGTAGCCCTTACACGGATCGTAACTTTGGCCTCACGGGTAACAAGAAGGTCGATACCTATCTCAGCTTCAAGAACACGAAGGAAAACAACATGGGTGTGCCCCTGCCTTCAGGCCGGGTGCGCGTGAGTAAACTCGACACCGCCGATGGGTCGATGGAATTCATCGGCGAGGACCGCATTGACCACACGCCCAAGAACGAAACCATCTTGCTCAAACTGGGCTCTGCCTTCGATGTAGTAGGGGAGCGCAGGCAGGTGGACTTCAAAATCGATACGAACCGCAACACCATGACGGAGGAGATCGAGGTCAAGATTCGCAATCGCAAGGAGGAGGCGGTGAAGGTGATCGTGAAGGAAAATCTCTACCGCTGGACCAACTGGAAAATTACCCAAGCCTCGCACACCTTCGAGAAACAAGATGCCCGCACGATTCATATGCCCGTGACCATTGGCGCGGACAAGGAAGCGGTGATCAAGTACACGGTGAGGTATACGTGGTGAGGCGAGGGGCGTGAGGAGTGAGGAGTGAGGGGTGAGGAGTGAGGGGTGAGGAGTAAGGTCGAAGAGGCGGCGCTGCGCGTGGGTTCTCGCGTGCGCAAGACGCCGGTTATCGAGTTGGATTCCAGGACGATGTTGAAGCTGGAATTGCTGCAACACTCCGGTTCGTTCAAACCGAGGGGCGCTTTCAATCGCATGTTGTCCGTGCAGATTCCGGCTTCGGGCGTGATCGCGGCCTCGGGCGGAAATCACGGCGCGGCGGTGGCGTATGCGGCGCGCGAACTGGGCGTGGCTGCCGAAATATTTGTTCCGTCGGTTACGCCCGCAACAAAGCTGGCGCGCTTGCGGGCTTACGAGGCCACCCTTCGCCAGACCGGGGCCAGCTATGCGGAGGCGTTCGTGGCGATGGAAGCGCAGGCTGCCAAGACCGGTGCGCTTATCGTCCACGCCTATGACCAGGAGGAGGTGGTGGCGGGGCAGGGCACGCTCGCTCGTGAACTGGAACTGCAGATAAGTGGGTTGGATGCGGTGTTCGTAGCCGTGGGCGGCGGCGGCCTCATTGGCGGGGTCGCAGGATGGTTCGAGAATCGCGTTCGCGTGATCGGTGTGGAACCGTCCTCTTGCGCGACGCTGCACGACGCCTTGAAGGCCGGGCACCCTGTGGATGTGTCCGTGTCTGGTATCGCGGCGGATTCGCTGGGCGCGAAGCGCATCGGGTCCATTGCCTTCGCCCTGGCGCAGAAATTCGTGAGCGAGGTCGTGCTGGTTACGGACGAGGAAATCCGGCAAGCTCAGCGCCATCTGTGGGAACAATTCCGCATTGCCGCGGAACCAGGCGGTGCCGCCGCGCTGGCGGGATACCTGTCGGGGCGCGCTGTTACCGGCTCTGCCGCCCGTGTAGCGGTCATCGTATGTGGCGCAAATGCGGATCCGCAAACAATGGCCCGGTGAGCCCCCCAAGGAAGGACTTTTGCGTCCGGTAGAATCCACGCTCCAATACCAATAAATGCGCGAGCGCCGCAGGCGCCGCCCCCACCTCCCTCTCCTCATGATCTCCGACACTGTTGCGGCGCCGGCGCCGGCCTATGACCTCAGTTATCCTCACGCTTTGGCGGAGCGCACTCACGACTTCGAATGGAAGTGGGTGCTGCTGCTGGGGCTGATCGGCTTGATATGGTTCGGTGCGCTGGGTTACCGTCCGCTCGCGGAGCCCGACGAGGGCCGCTATGCCGAAATCCCGCGGGAGATGGTGGTAAGCGGCGATTTCGTGACGCCGCGCTTGAACGGCATAAAGTATTTCGAGAAACCGCCTCTCCAATACTGGATGACCGCGGCGTCCTACAAAGCCTTTGGAGTCAACGAATGGGCGGCTCGCCTGTGGCCCGCCTTGACCGGCTTTCTGGGAGCGCTTGTGGTGTGGTGGGTCGCTCGCCAGTGGCTAGGCGAGATGGGTGCGGCCACCGCTGCGCTGTTCGTGCTGAGTAGCCCTTACTACGCGTTCTTCTCGCAGGTGCTGTCGCTGGACATTGGCGTTACGTTTTTTATCGGCGCGGGCATGCTGCTTTTTGTGAGAGCGCAAAGCGCTCCGGACGATTCGTCCGAACAGCGATCCGGCATGCTGATGGCGTGGGCGAGTTTGGCTCTTGCTGTACTGAGCAAGGGGTTGATCGGAATCGTGCTACCGGCCCTGGTAGTGGCGGCTTATGTTGCCGCCGAGCGAAGTATCGCGGTGCTGCGGCGCATGCACTGGCTGCCTGGATTGGCGGTGTTCTCTCTAATCGTCTTGCCATGGTTCATTCTGGTATCCCAGCGTAACCCGGAATTCCCGGAGTTCTTCTTTATCCACGAACACTTCGCGCGCTACACCTCGAGCATTCATCACAAAGCCGAACCCTTCTGGTATTTCTTTCCCATATTGCTGGTGGGTATGTTGCCATGGACATGGCTCGCGGTTGAAGGCGTGCGCGAGGGGTGGCGAAAGGCCGCGCCGGCGAGCGGGTTGCGCGTTGAGCGTTTCCTCATATTGTGGGCGGTATGCACCGTGGGGTTCTTCAGCATCTCGGGTTCCAAGCTTCCGGGTTATGTGCTGCCCGCCGTGGCACCCCTGGCGATTCTTGCCGCGCAGCGGGCGATGAGTCTTTCTGCGCGAGGAATTTTGGTCCGGGTCATTCCGGGCGCGGTGCTTATGGGAGTGTTGGTATTCGCGGGCACCGAACTGATGGAGTTCGCCCAAGAGGATTCCGTGTCGTTCAAGTATTTCGAACACTATGCCAAGTGGATGGAAGTCTCTGCTATCGCGATTCTCGCGGTGGCGGCCTTGGTCGCCTTAATCGGGCCGCGTACGCGCACCCTGGGAATCTTGTGCATGACCATGTTGATTGCAACCCAAGCCTGCGTGGCGGGATTTGATAGCCTTTCGCCCTTACGCTCGGCTCATCACATCGCGGGCGTGGTGCGCACGCATATGCGGCCCGGAACCGTGGTGTTCGAGGTCGGCCGTTACGATCAAGGCCTTCCCTTCTATCTTAGAAGCACTGTAACGCTGGCCGAGGTGGGGGGCGAATTGGAGTTCGGCGTCAAACAAGAGCCCTATCGCATGCTTGCTACGCCGGAGGCCTTCGAGAGTGCATGGACGACCGCACCTTCGGCCATTGCCGTCATGGACCCCGCGAGCCACGAGAAGTATGTGGCGCGCGGGCTGGCGGCCAAGGTTCTTGCCCGCGACCCCAAGCGCGTCGTGGTGTTTAAGCTGGAATAGGCTTTTCTTACTCGGGCGTAATGCCCGCGGATTTAACCAGCTTGCCCCACAGTTCGATCTCGGACCGCAGATGCGATGCGAGCTTCTCCGGCGGGCCGCCCACGGTCTCCACACCTTGGGCGTTGAACCTTGCCTGAATGTCCTTCGACGCCAGCATGCGGTTGATCTCCGCATTGAGTTGCGCGACGATGGGCGTGGGTGTTCCCGCGGGCACCATGACGCCGAACCATACGGAAACATCGAATCCCGGTACGCTCTCAGCGATGCTCGGGACTTCGGGAAGCGTACCGGACCTTTTTGCGCTACTAATTCCTAACGCGCGCAGCTTTCCTGCCTTGACGTGAGGCAGCACGTTGGGGATGTTGTCGAGCGCGATGCTCACCTGTGCGCCCATGAGATCCGTGAGCGCGGGCGCGCTGCCTTTGTACGGTACATGCGTGAGGCCAATGCCCGCCATGCGCTTGAGCATTTCCATGGCGAGGTGGGTGGAAGAACCGTTCCCGCCGGAGGCGTAGTTGATCTGGTCTGGCTTTGCCTTGGCCAAGGCAATCAGCTCCTTGATGGATGCCGCCGGAAACGCGGTATTTGCCACCAGCACATTGGCGGTCTGGGCCGCGAAAATGACTGGGGCCAGGTCGTGCAGCGTATCGAAGGGAAGCTTGCTAAAGAGCGACACATTGACAGCCGTGGCAAAGGAAGCGATGAGCAGCGTATGGCCATCGGGCGGGGACTTCGCCACCAAGTCCGTGGCGATGATGGTGCTGCCACCGGGACGGTTTTCGACGACGGTGGGTTTACCCCATGCCTTGTTCAGGTGCTGAGCGAGGGCACGGCCGAATTGATCGTTGAAGGCACCCGCTGGGTAAGGGACGATGATGCGAATCGTTTTGCTCGGGTAAGGTGCGGAAAAACTTTCCCCGCCACACAGCACACAGAGAGCACAGAGAAAATACAAACCAAGCTTCACCACTGAGTTGATGCCGCGCTGCCGTTGATACATCAATCTAGTATTCGAATCGTGCAATGGCTTTTCTCTGTGTCCTTTGTGGCTAATCAAGCCTTCTTCTTACGTGCTTCGAAAAACCGCTTCATCGCTTCCTGGGGTTCGCCGCTCGCGTAAGCCTCTTTCTGATATTCCTTGGCGGCCACCAGCGCGGCATCGAAGCCTGGCTGGGTGAGCTCTCGGAAGCGGCGCTTGGTTAATCGCATGGCGGTCTTGCCAAGTGCGGATAACGAAGTGGCCAGCGCGAGCGCTTTGCTGAGCACCTGGTCTTTCTCCACAACGTGATTCACCAGCCCCAGCTCGTAGGCCCGCTGCCCCGAGATGAGATCGCCGGTGATGGATAGCTCGATGTTGTGCGACATTCCCAAGTGAAGCGTCATCAAGTAGGAGCCCACGATGCTGGCGAGTCCCGCTTTGATCTCCGGTTGTCCGATCTTGGCTTCCGGATGAGTTACACGCAGGTCGCTCACTAATCCGATCTGGTAACCCGCTCCCGTCGCGATGCCGTTGAAGGCGGCCACGCAGGGTTTGTCCAACGCGCGTACCGATTGGTACATGGCATGTTGCCGCTCCAGCCAGCGGTGCACCTCGTCACCTTGATACTGCATGGATTCGGCGAGATCCTGGCCAGCGCAAAAGGCACGCTCACCGGCGCCGGTGATGACGATGGCGCGCACGGAATCGTCGGCATTGAGTATTTCCATGGTGCCGATCAGCGCCATGCGCATTTCGTGATTGACGGCGTTCAGTGCTTCGGGCCGGTTAAGGGTGACGATTGTAGTAGTGCCGGAACGCTCGGTGAGTACGGTGTTAGACATAAGCTGGCCCGTCGATGACGGGATGGGCGGCGAGAAAACTCTCGTCCAACTCCAGTCCCAATCCTGGTTTTTCCAAAGGCCGTACGCAGCCATCCTTGCCCACCGTGTAGGGCGTGCTCACCATCTTGTCGCGGAACAAGTTGTTCTTCGACACGTCGCCCTCGAAGTATCCGGCGTTGTCGATGGCGCACAGGAAGTGAATGGCAGCCGCCATGTTAAGCCCGGTCATGGAGGTGTGCGGATGGATCTTGAGCTTCCATGCCGAGGCGAGATGGGCGATCCGCATGCACTCGGTGATGCCCCCGCTCTTGGAAAGGTCGGGCTGCAAGATGGTGATGTAGCCATCGTCCAGCACACGCGTGAATTCGAAACGCGTGTAGTGATTCTCTCCCGACGCCAGCGGCGTGCGGCCGCAGAGCGAAGCGAGCCGGTAACTCTCGTAGTCGTGGGGCGGGAAGGGTTCTTCGAGCCATCCCACGCCGTTGGCGTCCAGCCCCGGCATCGCTGATCGCGCGTCAGCCACCGTGTAACCGGTGTTGGCGTCGGTCAGAATATCGATCTCATCGCCGAGTGCCTTGCGCACCGCCGCGACGCGCTGCAAGTCGCGCTTGGGCGTGTCGCCTATGCGTAGCTTGATGGCCTTGTATCCCGCTTCGATGTGGGGCATGGCCTCGGCCAGTAGAGCGGACGGTTCTTGGTAACCCAACGACACGCCACCCGCGTAGGCTGGCACAGGCTTCGATGTGCCGCCAAGCAATTTGTAGAGTGGGAGACCGGTGGCCTTGCCGCGAATATCCCATATCGCCATGTCGATGCCCGACATGGCGAGGCAGGTGCCGGCACCCATGCCGTGGCTGCCCAGTTGTTTTACGTATATCTTGTTCCAGATGCCGGTAACGTCGTGGGCATCCATGCCCACCACGAGGCCGCGCAATGTGGTGTTCACCAAGTTCGCCACCGCGCCTGGGCAGCGCCCGTGGTGGGATTCGCCCCAGCCCACGAGCCCGCCTTCCGTGGTGACCTTGACAATGACCGCGTCGCGCTTGACCGCGCGGCCTATGCCAAGCGTGACACTATCCTCAGGCCGGACAGGAAATGAAGTGGGATAGCCGATGACTTCTCGAATGCGCATGTCGTTTGAACCGGTGGCCATGGGTCTCCTCGTATCGATGGGTGTTGTGTATTGAAATATAACGCTCGGAAGGCCGTTGGTCTATGTAGTGCTTCCTTGTGGGCGGGTTGGTTCCAAGTGCGAAGTCAAATAAAGGCCGGCGCGGCTTGACGAGACGGGCCCATTGCGATATTTTTGTATCACTAACGTAGCCCACGGTACTTGAGCATGAATATCGCAACTCTTCGCAACTGGGGTGGAGCAGTGGCCGTATCGATCCCCAAAAAAATTCTGGTAATGCTGGGATTAAAAGCCGGGTCGGAAGTTGAGGTCAACGTAGAGGACGGCAAGATTACCCTCACTCCACCCAGACTAAAGCTCAGCCTTGCGCAACTGGAAAAAGAGCAGCGGGCCCTCGAAAAGAAGCTAGGGGGCCGCCTCATGGATGAGGAATGGACCGAGAGCCAACCTCGCGGGCGAGAAGAAATCTAAGCCATGCCCAGGGTTCCTGATCGCGGCGACATTTACCATATAGACCTCGATCCTACAAAAGGCAAGGAGCAGCGCGGCGGGAGGTATGTGTATGTTCTATCCCCCGCCGCCCATAACCGCAGAGGTCTTGTAGTCGTGCTTCCGGTCAGCCAAGGAGTCACTTTGGCGCGCAGCACTGGTTTCGCCGCAAGCTTGAGCGGGGCAGGCCTGAATGCGCAGGGCGTTGTGATTTGTGACCAACCTCGTACCGTGGACCTCCAGGCGAGAGACGGCCGTTATCTCGAATCGGCGCCTGCGTACGTGACGACCGATGTTTTGACCCGGATAGCAGCGCTCGTGACTTGAGCAAGTTCGCCAATGACCTCCATACGCACACTCACCGAACCCGTGAAGGCTTACCAGGCTTAACAGCCGACAACTCGACCCGCGCAGATGCATGGAAACTAGCGTAAAGAAGTTTCCCGCAATCGTAACGTGCTAGCGAGTCGCATCCACCATGGCAAACACTTCGCCCCGAAAGTATTCGTGCTTTTCGGTTTGAATGTTCTCCCAGCGGAGGTACTCTTCCGCCGAAAATTCCGCGATCTTGGCAGGATGTGTCATGGAAGGTTTCGAATTCCCGGGAGGGGTTGGACCCAAATTGTAGTGCAAGAAATGCAGCCCAGTGTTCGCCCGCCCTTTCCCTCACCCTCGAT
>JBJXGQ010000482.1:0-2894 GCA_046160525.1 Burkholderiales bacterium | reverse complement strand
CCGAGCGCAATGAAAATTCGGGACACCCCTACGGGAATCCCTTATTTACGAAAAGGATATGAGCTAGATCCGGGAGAACAAGCGAAGCAAATCGGCCAGGCGATCCACTTGCAGTTTGTCCATGGCACGCGCTTTGTGGACTTCGACGGTTCGAGGACTAATTCCCAGTTGCTCAGCTATCTCTCGGTTGTGTTGTCCTTGCACCACCAGATCGATAACCTCGCGCTCTCGCTCGGTCAGGCGCAGCAGAGCGTGGTGCAATTGCTCACGGGTGTCTTGCTCCTCGCGCTGCTTGGCGTTGCGATCGAGGGCGGCGCGAACGGCGGTAAACAATTGGCTATCGCCGACCGGCTTCTCGATGAAATCCACCGCGCCCCCCTTGAAAGCGGCGCGAGCGGCGGCAATGTCTCCATGCCCGGTAATAAAGATGATCGGAAGGTTGTCCTCGCGCTTGGCAAGTTCTGCTTGCAATTCCAGCCCGCTCATGGCGCCCATGCGAAGGTCGAGCAGCAGGCATCCTCCGCGTTCCCGAGAATGGCTCGCGAGGAAATCCTCCGCGGAGCTGAAGCACTGGGCCGGGAATCCGCGCAGCGATAGCAGCAGCGCCAGCGAGTCGCGCACCGCTGCGTCGTCGTCCACAATGTACACGGTCTGCGGTGAGGCGCTCATTGCTTTCCCTCAGTCTGCGAGTCCGCGGGCAGCGTCAGGCATATACATGCCCCCGGCCGAAAGCGCTCGACCCATAACCTGCCGCCATGAGTCTCGACAATGGACTTGCTCATGGAAAGGCCTACTCCCATTCCATGCATCTTGCTCGTGGCAAATGGTTCGAACACGTCCTCTGCTTGTTCCAGGCTAATGCCAGGCCCGGTATCCTCTACCGATACTCGAACCATTCCTTTCGGGCCGTACCGTGCCTCGATCTGAATTTGGCGTGCTTCGCAATCTGCTTGCGTAATCGCTTCAATGGCATTGGTGATCAGATTGTGTAGCACGATGGTGATATGGATACGATCCGCCAAGACCTTAGGAAGGCCCGGAGGGCAGCGCACGGTCAATGCGATACCCGCGCGCTCCGCTCGCATTCTCAGCGTGCCGGTTGCCTCTTCTATCAACGAATCGATTGCCGAAGGCACTGGCCGAATGGAGCCGCTTCGATAGAACTCGCGCAACCTCCGGACGACCTCGCCGGCTCGCGTGACTTCCGCGTGCAATTTGTCCATGACGGGATGAATTTGTTCGCGACTGGCGCCTTGAGCAAGCAATAGTTTGCCCGCCTGCGCGTAGGTCAGTGCGGCGGACAGCGGTTGGTTCAGTTCATGGGCCAGTGCGGAGGCGGCTCCAGATAGCGCCGCCGAGCGAAGTGTCCCATCCAGCGCCCGCTCTTTCTCACGCAGCGCATGCTGGCTAGTTTCACGTTCAGTCTCGGTCATACCGAGATACAGCCCAGTTATTGCAAGTGCCAGCATGAGAAGTTGAAATTCGAGCATGGTCGCTGCCGTGAAGGGGGCCGCTTCGATGGCAAAAATGAGTCCGGCCTGAATCGCCAAGAGCGCCATCGTGGCGCCCTGGAATCCATGCCACATGGCGGTCCAAATCAGCGGCAAGAATAGGACATAAAAAAGCTTGGGCGAGTCCGCCGGATCGATGCCGAATACCACCCAAAGGGCGAGGGCGATCGCGATACCGGGCAATGCAATCTGCCAAGAAAGGATTCGCGAAAGGTCCCATGAGCGCCGGGATGCGAAGGATAAAAGAAAGGGGGTTATCACCAGTATTCCAATGACGTCTCCGACCCAGAAACGTAGCGCGTAGCCCGGCACGGATTGCCAAGGAAACAGGCCCAGTGCAGCGTGCGCGCCTATGTAACACGCCGCCACGAGCATGCAGAACAGCGTTGTTACCAAGGTGAACACGGTCAAGTCTCGCAGGCCGCGTAAGGCATCGAGTTTTAACCAGCGCAAGAACACGAAAGCCAGCATGGAATACCCAACCGCTAGGATGGCTGCCAAAAACAAAGATTCCGAAAGCGACTCGTGTCCGCTTCGCACAATCAAGTCCGCGAGCAATGCCGATACGAACAAGGCCGGAGTGAATCTGAGGCCAAAAAGAAGCAAGAAAGCCAAGCTCACGCCGGGCGGCGGATTCCACGCCGTGATCGCAAACCGCATTACCGGATGGATATAACTGATCCAATCGAGCAAGACGTACACTGCGACATAGACTGTCGCGAACAAAACGCCGCGGCTAACGCCCTTTGTGTCCACGCCAGTGGTCTGCGTTGCGAAACCGGTGCCTCTTATGAGTCCTAGGAGGCGGGGTCTGGCCGAATGTGGCCCCCGCGTTCCAGCCTGTCCTCCAATTCCCCTATGTAGGCGGCCAATGTGTTCGCCGATTGTTCGAATGCTCCCTTTAATTCCTGCTCATGCCTATCCGCCCTCTCCCCCAAGGAATCTATTTCTCTCTCTAGGAAAGTGCGCAGATCGGTGAAGCGGGAAGCCTCCGCTTTGTCCGCAAGATCGCGTTGGGCCCCCAATTCTCGCGCGTGCCGGCGAGTCTCCAGAAGCACGGAGGTCTGAAGGTACACCAGGAATCCCAGATAGATCACGGTCAACAAGACAATGAGCGCCAGTAACAGCAAGCCAAGCGGCGCCCGAATGCTCGCAAAGAGCAACGAGATCTCGGTGGGCGCCATGATCACACTCCAGTTCAACACGGAAAACAAGGTCAAGAGCGCAAGGATCAGCATAAATACGACCGTGCTCAGTTTCATTCTTCTCTCCTTTCGATTGGTTGATGTCCGCGGTTCCGTCTGGGTCTGGTGACCTTGAATCCGGGGAAAATAGAAGGTAACCGAGGTCGTGATTTCATCCTAAGACGGTACATTTTCGTGG
>JBJXGQ010000481.1:0-7060 GCA_046160525.1 Burkholderiales bacterium | reverse complement strand
AGCCTGCAAAGCCCGCCGGCTGAGAGGACCGCATGAAATCAGAGCGGATGGAAGCAATTGATACCCAAAAAGTTGTCGAACTCCGTCACCACGGGTACGCCCGCACCGTCGAGCCACACGCCTACGGTCGGGACAAAAACGGAGGTGAAATCATCGGTGCTTTCAAGTATCTGGCGGCAGCGAGAGCGGTGAACGAACAGGCTGGAAACTACTGAAGGTAGCCGAGATGTACTCCATTCATGTTGAGAAGGCTACGTTCCATACTCGGGACAGTTACCGCAAAAACGACAAGGCAATGGAATACATCTTTCGCCAGTCATAGTGTGAGGCCTAACCCATAAGGATTGAAACGACGCTTCGCGTCGCCTCAGTCCTTATGGGTTGGTGACCGGCGCTTGCGGGCGGCGCTCCCGCGCCTTCCACGGCGCGGCACAAGGCGGACGTTAAACCTTTCGAATATTTCCCTTGCTTAGCTCGTATTTTGTTACTACACTTTGATTGTGAGCACCTGGGACGAATCCAAACGTCGTAAGAACATCAAGGAACACGGGCTCGATTTCGCCGGGTGCGAGGCCATTTGGGACAACTTCACGATCACGCGAGAAGACGTCCGTGAGGCTTACGGTGAGAAGCGTTTGGTCACTTTCGGTTTATTGGAAGGTACTGTGGCTGTGTTGGTGCACACCGAACGTCGTACTGGTTCCCACATCATTTCCTTGCGCAAGGCGGAGAAACATGAAACAAGCTATTACTTTAAAATCGCCAAAGCCTACTTCAAATAGGCGGGTTGACCCGGATAACCCGCCCTGGTCCGAAGAGATGCTTGGACCGCCGGTCCTCAAGCGCGGCCGCGGCCCGCAGAAGGCTCCGACCAAAGTGCTTACTACCGTTCGCCTGGACGCTGACATCCTTGCTTTTTTCAAAGCCCAGGGCAGCGGTTATCAGACGCGAATAAACGATGAATTGCGCAAGGTTGTGGCGAAAGGTCTAACCACGCGCTCAACGCGGACGCGCGCAAAAGCAGCGCGCTCCGGTTAGCACGACGTTAGATCTCATCACACCGTACCGTCGTAGACTTTTGCCGTAGGTTCTATGCCAAAGCAGAAGTCCAGCGCTCAGATTCATGTCGCCGATGGCGACGGCGGTATGCGCCCTGTCGCCGATCTTCGCTTCGAGGCCGGTGAGTGGCCGATCAAGCTCGTCATTCCCGGAAAGAATGCCGAGACCTGGATGGCACACCTTCGGGCTGAAATCGAAGAGCGCGGCTGGAACTCAGGCGGTCTCTCGCAAATCGACTCGGTTGAGAACAGCGGAACACTATCGGTGCACTCGGCCAGTGGACCCAATCCTCCAACGCTTCACATTGTTTGGGAAAGGCCCCGCAACGCAGATCTTCGTGTGAGAGCGCTTCCCGATGGCGATCCGACCCTCTCACTTGATTTAGCCCGAGAGTTCCTCGACGCAACGAAAGAGCGTGTACGCAGGCAGATCACCGCCCGTGCGCATCGCCGGGACCTTCTGACCTATGACGGCCTCCCGTGGCGAGGGGAACTCTGGCTGGGGGATGATCTTCGCCTCGGTCCGCCTTCGCGATTTCCTGATGCTCTATTGGGTTCGCAGATCGTCGTCGTGGACGCGATGGCGGAAGGTATCGGATTCCACGGGATCACAAAGAATTTCCAGACGCGCATGCTGGAATTGCGGATTTTCCTCGGCATGGTGCTCGGCATTTACGCGATGCCTGTGCGCACCGAGTATGGCTGGGTCCCAACGTTCGACGAGCAGGGCCGTGCCACAGCCTGCACGTTGCAATCGATCGGTTACTGGGAGACCGATCCGGCCAGTGCCTTCCCTGTCAGGGAAAGTAGCCCACCCGTCAAGCGCGAAGCCGTCGAGCGTCCGGGCTTAGGTCGAAGCGGAATCTGGCCAGACATGCTCGAGCGCTGGGTACCTGCGGACATTGAGGACCTGTGGCGTACATTCGAGGCGCTTCCCACAGCGAAGCGCGAGCATTTGTTGCGCGCTGGAAACGCCTACCAGATCGCGAGTTCGATGTGGCCCGACCAGCGCACTGCCTATGCGGCCTTCCTTGTTGTTGCCTGCGAAGCGCTAAAGCCAATGGGCAAACGATATGATCGAATGAATGTATACGACGTTGTCGCGAGCCTGGTGAGCGTAAGTGAGGCAGAAGGTCTCCGAGAGCTATCTTTTCATCCTCAGAAAGTTCGCAGCCAGCACCTCCACCGAGGAACACTCTCGGCCGGAGAACTTCTACCAATGTTCATCCATGATGATTTCAAGGATCCGTCGTTTGACCAGATGCTACGGGCTCTTTCTCCAATCTGTCGTGTTTGTCTGATTGAGTGGTTACGTTCCAAGGGTGAATATGACGTCATTCGTCTTCCACGTCACAAGCATGGAGTTACATCAGAGATACTCGAATTCATCACCAAAATATTGCGGCGTCTGCGCGTAGTGCGGTAAAAGGAGGCGTGATCTAGGACACGGGTCGGACCACCGTAACTTATTTATGCGGCCCGCTTAGCCAGGATAATTGGGGTAAATTTCGGTCTTAGCCCAACGTTTTCCTCGCCAAATCTGGAACGCTAAGAAACCCGCACACAATGCTCGCGCCAATCGGTATTTCTTGCCCGGCCACGTGTGGCATATCACCCACCGGTGCCACGAGCGCGCTTTCTTCCTCAAGTTTGCCCGCGACCGGGCAATCTATTTGCGCTGGTTGTTCGAGGCGAGAAAGCGATACGGAATCTGCGTGCTCAACTACGCCGTCACATCCAATCACGTGCATCTGATCGTTCGCGATAAAGGCAAGGGCGAGATCGCGCAGAGCATGCAATCGATCGCCGGACGCACCGCGCAGCAGTACAACGCACGAAAAAGCCGGCAAGGCGCCTTTTGGCAGGATCGCTACCACGCTACAGCCATCGAAACGGGTGAGCACCTTCACCGCTGCCTCGTGTATGTGGACTTGAACATGGTGCGGGCAGGGGCTGTATCGCATCCAGCCGAATGGGAGCATGGCGGTTACCGGGAGATTCAGAGTCCTCGAAACCGGTACCGTGTCATTGATCTGGAGGAGCTCGGTACGCTATGCGGGTTTTCCGAATTAGCGGCGTTTCAAGAGGAACATCGCAACTGGGTGGACACGGCGCTTCGAGAAGGCGGGGGCAAGCAAGACGAAACATGGACTCGGCCGGTTGCCGTGGGAAGCGAGCATTACATTGCCGGAGTAAGGGAAGGGCTAGGGCTCAGGGCATCGCACAGAGAAATGGCCGAATCGGGCGAAGGACACGTACTGCGCGAACCACAGCCACCTTATAGGCTCGAATCTGTTACGGGAAATGCATCTTTAAGACCGGACAACACCTTCCCATGGGACCATTTGCATGAATCCACAACGGCTTAGGCGGGTCTGACCCGAATCCAAAACCGTAGCTTGGAGGTCAGGATGAGTAGTGAAACCTTAGAGCGTAACAAGCGAAACGTCGTGGCGTTCTACGATTTGATGTTCAATCAGTGCAAGCCCGCCGAAGCCATTGAGCGGTACGCAGGTGCTACCTACATTCAGCACAATCCCCATGTTGCGAATGGCAAGGAGGCCTTCATTACTTACTTCGAGCGGATGGCCCGCGAGTATCCTGGCAAACGTGTGTACTTTAAGCGGGTTATAGCCGAAGGAGAATTCATAGTGCTGCACTGCCATCAAGAGTGGCCCGGCGACGAAAATAAGGATTGGGCCGGGGTCGATATCTTCCGTGTCGACGCTGACGGCAAGGTAGTTGAGCACTGGGACGTACTGCAAACCGTGCCAGCTCAGTCGGCGAACGGCAACTCGATGTTCTAGTGATGCGCGCGAGCTGGAAGATATGACGCCCAACCCCGCGGTGCAGAGGACGCGCCGTGAAGCGTCGTCTAGCTTTGCATGCGTCATCTCGGCGCGCCTTTGACCTCGCACGTTAGCCCGCATGATTACCCAACCGCATTACATCACGATTCCAAAATCCGGTTCAGGGCCAGGAGTAGTCGTCCTCCACTCCTGGTGGGGTCTCAACGCGTTCTTCAAGGAACTGTGTGACCGCTTTGCGGAGGCCGGTTTTGTTGCGCTCGCGCCCGATCTCTACAGTGGCGAAGTTGCATCGACGGTGGAGGCCGCGAAGAAGCTTCGGGCGCAAGCAACCGCTTCACGTCGTGAACCAGCTTACAAAACACTGATGGCGGCGATCAATTTCCTTTCGCACCACGATGCCGTAACCACACCTAATCTTGCCCTTGTCGGGTTTTCGATGGGCGGGCACTGGGCGCTGTGGCTCGCCCAACGGCCAGACCTACCAATTGCGGCTACCGTGGTCTTCTATGCAGCGCGGAATGGCGATTTCACGCGCAGCAATTCGAATTTTCTTTTCCATTTCGCCGAAAACGACGAGTGGGTCTCCGCCGCCAGCGTGAGAAAACTCAAGAAAAGCCTTGTCGCTTCCGGCAGAAGCACCAGCTATTACGACTACCCTGCCACAGGCCATTGGTTTTTCGAGAGTGACCGGCCAGAGGCATTCCATGCTGATGCAGCAGCCGTGGCATGGAAGCGAACCCTCGCGTTCCTTGCTGATTGCGGGCTAACGACTAAGGTTAGATCGTGCGAGCGAAGCGAAGCCACGATCTGAACCGTTTGTTGGACGAGCCCGGCCCCGGAGTGCGGGCTACGCGTCATAGGAAATATCTTTTTGGAAACTGTCCTGGCGTGAAGTTCTGCCGGGAAGATGGGGCTTGGCGCGGGCGTTTCGTGCGAGTTGCCGCGATGGCCGGGGGCCGATGAGGGCGGTTATGGGTCTGTTGATCTGAATTTCATGCAAGCCGGTGCCTCAGCTTATGGGCGCTGAACTCCCAGCACACGCCAAGGCGCGTTATACCTACACGGTCACTGCCTCGCCTGGGTGGAAATGGGAACGACTCCCGAGAACGCGGATTGAATCCGCGTTTTCACGATTCCCCATCACCGCCCCGCAGCAGGTGCATAGGACCGGCGCACGTTCTTTGAACCACAGCACCGTCCGGGCAGGAGCGAATTTCAGCAGCAGGTGCAGCAGCGCGATCAAGCGCTTGCAGTTGGAATGCTAGACAAGCCGAAATTGCGGGCACGCCGCAAACCTTTGGGCAGCACATGCTGCAAAACCAGCCACAAGAAATCCGAGCCGGGCACGGTCTTGCGTTCCATCTTCCCGGTCTTGGCATCTCTATAGCGAAAGCTCACCTGGGCGGTATCGCACGCCACGATATCCTTCTCGGCGATCACGCCCCGGTAAAGATAGCGCCCGAGATAGATGAGCGCCTTCTCGCCGCTGCCCACGGATTTGCAGTGCACCACCCACTCCTTCGGATAGCGAGCGGGAAGCATAAATCCGGCGGCTTCGATGCCCGCGAGCATCTTCGCCCGAAACACCTTGGCCAGTGCCGTTTGATTGAACAGATAGCCGCCCTTGGCCTTCGCGCCTTGTTTGGTTCGCCACTGCTTGTTCTCGCCGTCCACCGCTGCCGCGGGCATGACCAGATGCACATGCGGGTGATAATCGAGCCCTTGATGAGCAACTGGAAGCTGGACGGCCAGAGATACTCAGCACCGATTCAGCGGGCATGCCGGTCGTGATCAACACAACGATGGGCCAACTCACCCTGGCCTTTGACAAACTCGAAATTGCCCTTGATACAGGGACTCCAATCACTTACGAGGCGATAGATCGTGCGGCGGAGGAGTACTGGGATGAATGGGAAAAGAAGGCTGCAAAAGCTCGCGAGAAATCGGCCTAACAAGCCATTCGAGACGGACCTTCGCAAGCGGGCTTCGCCCACTTGCTCGGCCTCTCATGGGCGACGTTGGACGTCACGGCCACCCGTATGTCAGCGCGGCCTGCCACACGGCCTTGCGCAGAATACGGCAACGCCGTAGCATACAGCATGCGAACGGTTGCTGAAACTCCGGTCTTTGTTCGATATGCGGCAGAAGTCTGGTCTGACGCCGAGCGGCAAGAATTCATCAACTTCATCGCTGCCAATCCGGAAGCCGGAGACATCATTCGTGAGTCTGGCGGTTGCCGTAAGGTCAGGTGGTCGAGGTCAGGCACGGGCAAGCGCGGCGGTGCGCGTGTCATTTACTTTCTCGCGCCCGGCGGCAAGGTGTGGCTGCTGATTGTTTACTCCAAGGCGAAGTTCGACAATTTGCCCGCGTCGTTCCTCGCGAATTTGAAGAAAGGGGTTGAAGATGCGATCTGAAGTTGAGAAGTTTCAAGACGACCTGCTGGCTTCGGTCAAGCAAATGCGGCGCGGCCGAGCCGCGCGCGTCACGAAGATCAAGCTGTCGGCGGCAGCCGAAGCAAGAGCTAGTGTCGGCCTGTCGCAGCAAGCGTTTGCGCAACTGCTGGGTGTGTCGCCCCGGACTCTTCAAGACTGGGAGCAGGGGCGCCGCGAGCCAACGGGTGCCGCACGCACGCTACTCAAGGTCGCGGTCAAGCATCCGAAACTCCTGCGAGGTCTGGAAACGTGACACCCGCACTCAAGCGGACGCGCCGAACAGCGCGCGTTTTAGCAGTGTGGCGATGCACAGATATGAATGCCCGGCACGCACCGTGGCGCCGCGCCGCATAGCTCTGCGATACGCCAGAAATTATCCCGAATTGGACGTAACTGTGCTCATGAACAGTCATCTAGAAATTATTGATATTCAAGGAGGCCACGGGTCGGACCCGCACAACTTTCTGAAGTAACACACTTATCCGTGGAAACGTCGGAGAATTTTGGCGTTAGCGCCATGGTTTTCCCTGCCGGATTGGTACTTTAAAGGATATGCAAATATCCCTTGGTTGCGTTTGCTCCCGGAACAGGGAAACAAGATGACCTTGAGCGTTACTCAGGTCTCTTAGCCCGGAGCGCCGCCTGCACCGTTGTCCGCGCGCTTCTCCAAGCTCCACGGATGGAGTTCGTGATCAAGAGTGGACATCGTTGCTGCTGTCTCCACGGATGTGTAGACTCGCTCCTAAGGAGGTACACAGCA
>JBJXGQ010000480.1:0-5057 GCA_046160525.1 Burkholderiales bacterium | reverse complement strand
CTCGTCCCGAACTTAAAGCGGCTCGCGGTGCTGTGGAATCCCGGCGCGGGTTCAGTCCATCTAATGGCCACGCAGCAAATTGCGAAAAAGCTCCGCATCCACGCACAAGTATATGAAGTGCGCTCCATTCATGAGGTGGAAAAGGCCTTCGCCCAGTTCAAGGGGAAGCATCAAGCGGTGATCATTCTCCCCTCTCCTTTGGTTTATGCCCATAGCGCAAAGTTTGCCGAGTTGGCACTTAAGTACCGCTTGCCGGCGGCATCCATGCCTCGAACCTTCGCGGAGGCTGGCGGCACGGTGAGTTACGGCCCGGATCAGCTTGCGATACACAAACGTGTGTTCGATTTGGCGGCGAAGATTCTCGAAGGTGCGAAGCCGGGCGACTTGCCGATCGAGACTCCCACCAGGTTCCATTTTCTGATCAACACCAAAACCGTCAAAAAGCTGGGGCTGAAGGTACCGGACCGGTTCTTGGTCGGCGCGGAGTTGGTCGGGAAGTGATCGCATAGGGCTTGTAGTCGTAGGGTGGGTAAGGCGCGGTCTTTTGCGCCGTAACCCACCGCGATTCGAGCACGAGCGCATTGGTGGGTTACGATGCTTGCGCATCTAACCCACCCTACGGTTTCTCACCAATTTGGTGAAGCAATTGCCGCTATGATGGTTTTGATTTCCTTAGCGTCCTTTGCGTCCTTCGCGTTGAAATGTTTTTCTAGGTTTGTATGGGAGTTGCGTATGAAGGTACTTTCGCGTTTCGCAATGGCAATTCTGCTCGCCTTCGCCCCATCGCTGCAGGCCGCCGATGGATTGATCGCGTTGAAAAGCCCGTTCCCGGCGGCGGAAACCATGAGCCGCTTTGAAGACAACGCCAAGCAGCGCGGTCTCATCGTTTTCGCGCGCGTCGATCACGCCGCCGGGGCGGCAAAGGTTGGTATGACGCTTCGCCCCACGGAAGTCATCATTTTCGGCCACCCCAAGGGCGGCACGCCCTTCATGCAGTGCGCGCAAACCCTTGGCATCGACCTGCCCCTTAAAGCGTTGGTGTGGGAAGACGAGCAAGGGCAAGTATGGTTGGGGTACAACGACCCCCTTTACTTGGCCCGGCGCCACGGTGCGGACAACTGTCCTGTGGCTGAGCCCCTGGGTAAGTTGCTGTCGGGCCTCTCTCAAGCTACCGTGGCGCGCTGAAGGTAAGGCGATAAGATCTTGAACCGCGAAGGACGCGCCAGACCGCCAAGGAGCCAGTAATGAATCTTCGATCACGCGCTATTAGCCTGCTCGCCCTGGTCTTCTGGACGTCTCTTGGGGAGGCAGTTGCCGACCAGCCCACCGCGAAGATTCCCGTCGTCGGCGTACTCGTTACGCACGCCCCGCTAACCGATCCTGTGATGCAAAGCATCCGCGCTGGCATGCGAGCCCTTGGCTATTAAGAGGGGCGAAACATCAAGTGGGACTTCGTGACCGCCGAGGATCAATTGGACCAGATTACGGATGCCGCCAAGATTCTGGGCCTCAAGACGGAAGTCATTGAAGTTCCAGCCGTTCAAGAACTGGAAAAAGCATTCAAGCTGGCGCAGCAGAAAAAAGCAGGGGCCATTCTCTTCATGTCGTCCCCGGTCTTCTATGTAAACCGGAAGCACGTTGCTTCGCTCGCACGTGCCGCGAAATTGCCGGGTATCACCGGCATGAGCCAGATTGCCGAGGAAGGCATTCTGCTGTCCTACGGTAATGATGTGGACGCTATCTACCGGCGCACCGGCTACTACCTGGACCGCATACTCAAGGGTACCGCGCCTCGCGATCTTCCCGTCGAGCAAGTGACCATACTTACCCTCACGGCAAACTTCAAAACCGCCAAGGCACTGGGCATCAAATTTCCGGAGTCGATCTTGGTGCGGGTGGATAAGGCGGTTCGTTGAGACGAATGCTTCCCCAACCGCCAATGCCGCTCCTTCCCCTGCGTGCGGGGGGCGAGATCGGGGTTTCATCGAACCCGACTGCTCGGGTTCGATGCCGAGTGAGCCGGTTCGCCATGCAGGGCGAGCCGTGGGCAGGTTGGGATGGGGGCGTGCGTGCCAGTCATCTATACGACACGTCCAGCCCCCACCCTAACCCTCCCCCGCAAGCGAGGGAGGGAACTGACTCTTCAAGACGTGTAGCCTTATGCGATGAGTTGCCATTCTGGGGCAGCTTGCACGCGAAAATACTGACCTACGAACTGATGTTGAGTAGATCCGCCGTACCGATTCTTCTCGCCTTGCTGCTGTTGGTAACTTGCAGCTTCGGCCCCGCATGGGCGCAACAACCCGCCAAAATTCCCGTCGCGGCCGTTCTGGTCACGCACGCAGCGGCGAAGGATCCCGTTTTCGACATGTTGCGCACGGGATTGCGCCAGTTTGGCTGGGATGACGGACGCAACATCAAAGTTGAGATCGCCACGGCGGAGGGCAAGTTGGACCGCCTCCCCAGCATCGCGGCGGACTTGGTGAGCCGCAAGGTCGATGTGATTCTCTGTCCAAATGAACTATCGACGCGCACCGCGATGCGGGCCACCTCCACCATTCCCATCGTCATGGTCGGCTTCGCCGGCTACGACCCGGTAGCGCTCGGCATCGTGAAGAGCCTGAACCGGCCGGATGGTAACGTCACGGGACAATACGGATACGACTCCGCATTGGAAGGCAAGCGGCTGCAATTGCTCAAAGACACTTTACCGCGCGTTTCGCGCGTGGCCGTGCATTGGGAAGCGCCTTATGGAAGCGGCGGCTTGGAAGAGATTCAGCGTGCCGCCAAGGCCTTGGGCGTACAACTCGAACTCATCGAGATCAAGGGCGCCAGCGACTTGGAACGGGGATTCAAGGCGGCGAAAGACAAGAAAGCGGGCGCCATCATCCAGATCTGGTCCCCAACCTTTTACGTGAACCGCGATACGATTGCCGCGCTCGCGCTCAAGTTGCGGCTGCCGGTGATGGGATCCCTGGATTCCTCGCTCACGGGCGAATTGATGTCCTATGGTACGGATATGGTCGGGATGTGGCAGCGCACCGCCTATTTTGTCGACCGCATACTGAAAGGCACCAAGACCACGGAACTGCCGGTGGAGCAGGTCATGCGATTGAAGTTGGTGGTCAACATGAAGACAGCCAAGATTCTCGGGATTACATTTCCGGAGTCGGTCTTGGTTTGGGCGGACGAGGTGATCCGGTGAGACGAAGACAATTTATCGCCGTGGCCGCATGGGTGATGGCTGTTCCCGCTTGGGCGCAGGAAGCGTCGAAGGTGCCGGTGGTGGGGGTGTTGGTGACCCATGCGGCACTTACCGATGGGGTATTTACCGCATTACGAGAAGGGCTACGGCAGTACGGGTACGAGGACGGTAAGAACATCAAGCTCGATATCGTGACGGCCGAAGGTCGCATGGACCGGCTTCAAGGTATTGCGGACGAGTTCGTTCGCAAGCAGGTTGACATCATCGTGTGCCCAAACGAACCCGCGACGCGTGCGGCTCTCAAGGCCACGACCACGATCCCCCTGGTCATGGTTGGATTCGCGGCGGACCCTGTCGCGCTGGGTTTGGTCGCCAGCATGGGCCGGCCAAAAGGTAACGTCACCGGCCTTCATTCGCTTCCCGCCGGGCTGGATGCCAAACGCCTTGAAATACTCAAGGAGGCCGTACCCAATCTGTCGCGTGTCGCCGTGTTGTGGGAAGCGCCCTTCGGTAACAAACTGCTTGAAGAGGTTCAAAGCGCGGGCAAATCGTTAGGGACGAAGATCGTTCCGATCGAAGTACGTGGTGAGCATTCCCTGGCGTCCGCTTTCACGACCGCGAAGCAGAAGTCCGCACGTGGCGTTTTGTTGGTCTGGACGCCGACTTTCTGGGTGCACCGTGACCGCATCGCAACGCTGGCGCTCAAAGCGAGGTTACCCATGATCGCGGCCTACGGGACGGAAGGCGAAGATGCCTTGATCTCCTACGGTACGGACACATTAAAGAGCTTCCGGCGCGCCGGCTACTACATTCACCGCTTGCTCACCGGCTCCAAGCCCTCGGACCTGCCCATCGAGGAGATCTCCACCTTCAAAATGAAGATCAACATGAAGACGGCCAAGATCCTGGGCATCAAGTTCCCGCAATCCATCCTGGTGCGCGCCGAGGACGTGGTCGAGTGAAGAACTATAACTAAAGGGATATATGCTTTGGCTGATTGCCAAGCCTAGAATGATCTGCGTCCACTGAGCGCAAGTGAGCCAGTTTTCCCTTCCTCGTCCGGGGAAGTCTGCCGTGAGCTATACAACAACGCCATCGTTTGACTATACATAAGGAGACTGAAATGGAAGACTCGAAATCCCCCTCCAACCGCCGTGATTTCCTGGCCCTCGCGGCCACTGCCGCCGCAGGCATGGGCGTCATATTGCCAGTGGGGACGGCTGCCGCCGCCGCGGGCTCGGCCCCTGCCGATGTTACAGAGTGGCTCAATAGCATTCCGGGAAAATACCGCCAAGTAACCGACTGGCCAGACTTCAACAACGGAATGGGCTTGATCTACACCTCCAATTTTCTGACATCGGGGGCCGCGGGATATGGCGTACCTACCAGCGAAATGGGCGCCGTTCTTGTTCTTCGGCACGACACCATCCCCATCGCTTTCTCGGATTCCGTGTGGGCGAAATACAAACTGGGCGCCATGTTCAAAATCAACGATCCGGACACGAATGCGCCCGCCGTTCGCAATGCCTATTACCATAAGCCGGGTGCATTGCCCTTCCCCGAGGCAGCCTTATCGAAGCTCATGGAGCGTGGCGTGAAAGTCGCTGCTTGCAACTTGGCCCTCACCTTCTGGAGTAGTGTGGTGGCGCAGAAAATGGGGCTCAAGCATGAGGACGTGAAGCAGGAATGGACGGATGCGGTATACCCGGGCATCAAATTGCTGCCTTCAGGTCTGTTCGCTTGCAATGCGGCTCAATCGCGCGGCTGCCAGTATTTGTTCGCGGGGTGATTGGCCGGTAACACGGGTTGCCCCCACCCTAACCCTCCCCCGCGCGCTACGCGCGCAAGGGAG
>JBJXGQ010000479.1:0-2672 GCA_046160525.1 Burkholderiales bacterium | reverse complement strand
CAGAAGGATTGGGCCGTCAACCAGCCAGCAGAACTGGCCAAGGTGCTGCCCAAGCTCGAAGCGATCCAGAAGGCGTTCAACAGCGCACACTCGGGAGACAAAAACGGTTCGAAGAAGCTCTCGCTGGCGGACCTGATCGTGCTCGCCGGATGCGCCGCCGTGGAATCGGCCGCAAGCAAGGCCGGTGTCGACATCAAGGTGCCGTTCACCCCGGGTCGCATGGACGCCACGCAAGAGCACACCGACGTGGAATCGTTTGCCGTACTCGAACCGGCGGCCGACGGCGTTCGCAACTACGTGCGCAAGGAGCTCGAAGGTGCCACCGCCGAGCTGTTGCTCGACCGCGCCAACCTGCTCACCCTCAGCGCGCCCGAAGTGACGGTGTTGGTCGGCGGCCTGCGCGTGTTGGGCGCCAATGTCGGCCAGGCGAAACACGGCGTCTTCACCCAACGTCCCGGAATCCTCAGCAACGACTTTTTTGTCAATCTGCTCGACATGCGCACCCAGTGGCAACAATCCGCCACGACAGAGGGCGTGCTTGAAGGGCGCGATCGGTCAACCGGTGCAATCAAATGGACCGCCACGGTGGCGGACCTGGTGTTTGGTTCGAACTCGCAATTGCGTGCGCTTGCCGAGGTCTACGCATCGAGCAATGCACAACAGAAGTTCGTGCAGGACTTCGCGGCGGCCTGGAACAAGGTGATGAACCTGGATCGCTACGATCTGGGCTGAACTCGCGGAAAGGCCTCGGAGGGTGCGGAGCCGAGCATCCTTCGAGGGTGCTCCCGTGAAATCGGTCCGAGGCCAGCACGACAAAAGGCGCAGCGGTCGAATAGCGAGCCTGAGGCCCGGATAGGGCCGATAGCGGGATGCCGCAATCAAGCCGGCATGGTCCGTTTATGACAGCGTCATGCCAGACCAGGTCATTCCACGCTATAGTTGGGCATCGCAGCTTCCACGGACCCCCCCATGGATCAGATCGGAAGATTCCAGCTTGGGAAGGTACTAGGCCAGGGTGCCTCGGCGAGCGTGTATCTGGCGCGTGACATGTTTTCGGGAGAAGACGTCGCGCTCAAGGTGCTCAACCAGGAAGTGATCAAGCACCCGGAATTCGGCCGGAAATTCACCGTCCAGTTCATGAACGAGGCCTCTCTGGCCGGCAAGCTTTCGCATCCCCACATCGCATCGATACTCGAAGCTTCCGTGACAGAGGAGCACGCCTACCTTGCCATCGAGTATGTGCCGGGAGGAGACCTGATGCGGCACATCCTGCCACAACACCTGCTCGCGGCCGAAGACGTCACCCAGATCGCGTTCAAGTCCTGTGGCGCGCTCGACTACGCGTATCGCCAGGGCATCGTGCATCGCGACCTCAAACCCGCAAACATACTGGTAGTCAGCGACACCAATATCAAGATCGGGGATTTCGGCGCCTCCTACCTGTTCAATTCGCTCCACACCCAGATCGCCAACATCGGCACTCCCCTGTACATGTCGCCGGAGCAGATCAGGGGCCGCCCCCTTGGCTACAGCAGCGACATGTTTTCACTCGGCATCGTCCTCTATCAGTTGTTCACGGGGCGCCGCCCGTTCGACGCGCCCACGCTGGGTGGAGTGGTTGCGAAAACGGTTAGAGACACGCCTGCCAAACCGAGCTCGCTGCGCGAGGAAGTCAGCGCGGACATGGATGAGATCGTGTTGCGCATGCTGGCAAAAGAGCCTGGCGACCGCTACCCTTCCTGGGCCGACCTCGCCCTCGATATCGCCAGGGTTGGGCACCTGAGCCATCATCAACGTGCGGTTCACGACAGTGAGAAATTTGTGGCTCTCAAGGCTGTGCGCCTGCTTGGCAATCTTGACGATGCCGAACTGTGGGAGCTCGTGCATGCCGGCAAATGGTCGCGCCTGCCGGCGCGCACGATGATCATGCGTGAAGGGGACCAGGGAGCGAGCCTGTTTTTTCTTGGCAGCGGCCAGGCCAAAGTCACCAAGCAAGGCCGGCTGTTGAACGTGCTCGACGCCGGCGAATGCGTAGGCGACATGTCTTATATCAAAGAGGGCGCCATACCCAGACAGGCGACGGTGGAAACCATGGAAGAGGTGTTGCTGGTCGAATTTGAAAAAGCGGCGGTCGAGAAGGTCAGCGTAAAGTGCCTTTATCACCTCTCTCTTGCGCTGATGCACTCGCTGGTCGACCGCCTCGCTCTGGGGGATGAGCGGCTGGTGCAGGCGGGGTGATCGAACCTGCAGCTGCAATCCGGGACAGCTGCAGGTGCCGGTAAGCGCATCGGATCAAGGCGGCGGTCGCTACCATGGACCGCTGCTCACCCAAAAAGTACATGCCGCGCTGTTGGTGGCGGCGCGCGCCGGTGCCCCCACCGCTGTGTCGACCGTTCAATGCTCGCTGGACCTTGACCGCACGACCACCACCGTCGAAGTGGACACCTCCGGGTGGACCTGGCAAGGCCGGCAATACCCCTATCTGGCCAACTGCAAGGACCGCACGATTTATTACTGGACCGACGAAGCTTTCGAGCCAGTGGCACGCTACTCGACCGGGCTCTACAAGCTGGTGCCCACCGATTGGGGCCCGCCGACGTTTGAAATCGATGGCATCAAGATGCTGCCCACGGCGCATGTTTCACCCTACGCCGATGCCGAGCGCAAGGTAG
>JBJXGQ010000478.1:0-7768 GCA_046160525.1 Burkholderiales bacterium | reverse complement strand
CCTTCGCCACATAGAAGCTCCCCATCAAGTGCACGCTGATCACTTGCTCCCAGTCCAGCGTGCTCATGCGATGGAAAATGCGGTCGCGCAGGATGCCCGCGTTGTTCACGACACCGTCGATCTTGCCAAAGTTCTCCACCGCCTGCCGCACCATGCGTTCGGCGGCCGTGGCATCCGTTACGCTATCGGTGTTGGCCACCGCCTGGCCGCCTGCCGCCTTGATTTCATCGGCCACCTCCTGGGCTGGGCCAACGCTGCCGCTCCCTTCACCATCCACCGCGCCGCCGAGATCGTTCACCACCACCTTGGCGCCCTGGGCCGCGGCCAGGAGTGCGATATCGCGGCCGATGCCACGTCCAGCGCCTGTGATGAGCACAACCTTACCGCTAAGAATTTTCTCTTCCGCCATTTTCTTTCCTTGGGAAATGATTGCCAGTTGGATTCTAGGGTCTGCTCATATTCAATTCATGGGCGCACGGCGGGTGCGGGCGCGTTCTCGGGCCGGGTGGCGTCGCGAATGGCATATGCCCGGCTATTCGGCCTTCTTCAGATCTTCCTTAATCCGGGCCAGAACTTGTTTGTCCAGTACATCTTTTTCCCGGTAGCTGGTCTTGGTCAGGATGAGACCGTCGATATTGAGTACTTTAACCCACGTACCCTCGATCAATAGCTCGCGCACGTGGGGCTGGACCGAGTCGTAGGTTTCGCCATTCGCCGAAAACAGCAGGTCGACAAGAAGATCGTCGGCGATCCTTATGTTTTCGACGCTACCATCCTCCGAGGGCACGAACCACGCGGCATCAAGCTCTCTGGACGATGCCAGAAAATTCAATGCGCGAATGATTTTTTCGCCGTTGGCGCGAGTCGCTTTAACCAGCACATCCACGTCTTCGGTGGCGCGCAGATATCCGTTCAGGCGAACCGCTTGTCCGCCTACCAATACGTACTCGACTCCTTCGTCGCGGAACCGCCCGAGCAACGTGAGGAGAGGGTCGTTCGTGATCATCGCGCATTCAGTACGCGTGCGATCCGCGTTTGGTATTCGGCATCGAGACGATTGAAATACTCATGCGAACCTCGCGTGACGCCGCGCTGGACTGGTGGGCGTGCGTGGCGCAGCATGGCGTCCAAAATGCGCCCGCGACGATAGGCTTGGAGCGGGTCCAATTCGATTTCGGAGCGGTTATTCTGGCCAACAATGCGCATAGCGCCAGTGTAGGCCAGCTCCGTTAATCCTGGCAACTCTCTCTCATTCAAGATTGCCCCGAGCGGCGGCGCGAGCGGGCACGCTCAAGCGCCTGAGCCACCGCCGCGCGTCTATTCTGTGCGGCTTCGGCGGTCCCGCCCTCTATCTCCCTGGGTTCTTCCTTCAGACGCGCTAACCGAGATTGCCGGGAGAAGTAGCGCAGCCTAGAGTTTTCCGCAGCTTGGGAGAGAGAAACTTCTTGGCGTGCGAGCGCGCCGCTCGCACCCTTGCCTGCCAAGACATCAATGCTCACCAAGTCGATGCAATCCACCGGGCAAGGCGGGAGGCACAATTCGCAGCCCGTGCAATGAGCCAGCAGCACCGTATGCATTTTCTTCGGTGCTCCAACGATGGCATCCACGGGGCAGGCGGCGATGCACAGCGTGCAGCCGATGCAGCGTGCTTCGTCGATTAAGGCGAGCACGGGTGCTAGTTCTTCTCCGCAACTGGGGTCCAGGGGTATGGGATCTACACCTAACAGCGCGGCGAGTTTTTCGATTCCCTTCGCGCCGCCGGGCGGGCAGCGGTTGATGGGCGAAGTTCCCGCTGCCATGGCTTGTGCGTAGGGCATGCAGCCATCGAACCCGCACTTCCTGCATTGCGTCTGCGGGAGGAGGGCGTCGATGGCTTGCGCCTTGGCGTTCAATTCTTCATCGGTGCCGGCGTGAGGCATTGGCGTATCCACTGCGCCGTCAATTTCTCTTGCAGGGAGTTTTGTTTCAAGCGCTCGGACAGTGCATGGAAATCCACGCTATCCAGAGGCTGGTCCTGGTTGAAGCAGGAGAACACGTAAGTCACCTTCCCCGTCACCGGATCACGCTGCGGTTGCAGGCATTGCGCGCAGATCTCCTTCATCATGCACTGCATGGGCGAGTTGATGGAACCGATGGCGAAGTGGTGGGGATTCAGATGGTGTTGCAGCACGTCGTGGCGTGCGCGGCCCACGGCGGCCATCATGCGGTCCGAGCCGATGGCGATGATGCGGTTCGCCTCCAGCATGGGAATGGACGTGGCGCCTAGCAGCCCGGCGGCGTAAGCATCCATGGCTTGCACGATGTTGCCGACGAAGGAATGATCCTGGGGGCGCGTGGGTTTGAAACCGGGCTGTTCGTCACTGCACCATATCACTACGTCGGCGGCGGCTTCGATCTCTTCCACCTTGTAGCGGTCGATGATTTTCTTGTAACCGGCGAAGTAGAGCACCTTGGAGCCCGCCGCGCGGAATGCTTGTCCGATGGAAAATAACACGGCGTTGCCCAGGCCGCCACCCACGAGGATCACCGTTTCGTTGGCATGTATCTCCGTGGGCGTGCCCGTGGGGCCCATGAGGATGACGGGTTCTCCGGGTTGCAACTGAGCGCAAAGATCCGAGGAGCCGCCCATCTCCAGCACGATGGTGGACACCAGGCCGCGCTCCCGGTCCACCCAGGCGCCGGTCAAGGCCAAGCCTTCCATGGCGAGCCGTGTGCCGCGAGCCACATGAGCGAGCGATTCGAAATTTTGCAGGCGGTAGAACTGCCCTGGTTGAAACTGATTCGCGGCCTTGGGCGCCTTAACGACTATTTCCACAATGGTGGGTGTCAAGCGGTTGACGGCGTGGACGGTGGCGCGCAGTTGCGCGTTCAAGTGCGCGAAGAACGATTCAACTGGCATCGCGCAGGCCGGTGCCCGCTGTGCCAGCACGCGGCTCACCACGGGGAAGCCTTGCTTGGCCGAGCCCAATGCCTTCACCACGTTACCGAAGAAGGACGGATGCAGATCGCCGAAGAAAGAGATGAAGCGCCCGTCCTCCGTGCGCGAGAGCAACACGTCGGCGCGCTCGGGTTTGGAGATGGAGAACTGCGGTTTCACGGGAGCGCCGTGTTCATCGCAAGCACGGAAGTACTTGCCATCGACTTGGAAGGAATCCGGATGCTCGCGCGAAAGCACGGTGTTGGGCTGAGTGCCGGCGGCGACGAATATGGAATGCGC
This sequence comes from Burkholderiales bacterium, assembly GCA_046160525.1. GTDB lineage: Bacteria > Pseudomonadota > Gammaproteobacteria > Burkholderiales > SHXO01 > SHXO01. The sequence goes on along the minus strand of JBJXGQ010000478.1, from coordinate 4,551 downwards.
CGGTAAGCGGTAATCGCCTTCGCCGTGCCACTTAGCGTCTTCGCCTAAGCGTTGGCGCTGGAAGTGAATGCCTTTCACCGCGCCGTATTCGTCCGTTTCGATGGAGGCGGGGTTCAAACATTCGGCGAACACGGCGCCTTCTTCCAAGGCTTTCTCCACTTCCTCGTGATTGAGTGTGTAGGAAGGGCTGTCGATCAGCCGGCGCCGGTAGGCGATGGTGACCCCGCCCCAGTGTTGCAGCAGTTCCAGCACGCGGGCTTCGCGGCCTTCGCGTTTGGCGTTGAGACGCTCATGGCGGATTTCGCGGGCGTGGTGTAAGAACTCCTCGGCGATCTCGCGCTCCTCCGGGTCCCAGCGGTCGCGCACGGCGTCCTCGCCGATGGTTTCACTCAGGCCTTCGTAGCGTTGCAGGAACTTCTCCACTTGCACCACGTAGTAGGCCAGGGATTCCGTGGCCGTATCGATGGCCGTCAGGCCGCCGCCGATCACCACCACGGGGAGCCGTACTTGCATGTTGGCGATGGAGTCCGCCTTGGCGGCGCCGGTCAGTTGCAACGCCATCAAGAAATCCGACGCCGTGCGCACCCCGCGCGCGAGCCCGTTGGGGATGTCCAAGGTAGTGGGCTTGCCCGCTCCCATGCACACCGCTATGTGATCGAACCCCAGGGCGAAGGCATCTTGCGAAGTGAGCGTGCCGCCAAATCGAATGCCGCCGAAGAGCGAAAACTCCGCGCGCCGCTCAAGCAGCAGCCGCAGGATCTTGAGGAAGTTCTTGTTCCAGCGCACCGTGATGCCGTATTCGGCCACACCGCCAAAGCCCGCCATGATGCGCTCGTTCAAATTCTCGTAAAGCGTCGCGATGTCACGAATAGGTTCGAAGGGCACGCGTGAACCGTCCACGCGCACGCCGGAAAGGTGCTCCGGCAAAGGCTCGATCTTCAAGCCATCAATCCCCACCACGCTGTGCCCGTCGTTCATCAGGTTGTGCGCGAGGCTGAATCCTGCCGGCCCCATGCCGGCCACCAATACCTTGCGCTGCGTGGATGGGAGTGGGAACGGGCGGCGGATGTTGAGGGGATTCCAGCGTGTGAGCAGCGAATAGATTTCGAATCCCCACGGCAGTTCCAGCACGTCCTTCAACGTGCGGGTTTCCGCTTGAGGGATGTTGACAGGCTCTTGCTTCTGATAGATGCACGCCTTCATGCAGTCGTTGCAGATGCGGTGCCCCGTGGCCGCCACCATGGGATTGTCCACCGTGATGACCGCCAGCGCACCCACCGCGAAGCCGTCAGTCTTCACCTTGTGGAACTCGGAGATCTTCTCCTCCAGCGGGCAACCCGCGAGGGTTACGGAGAATGCGCTTTTCTTGAACACGATTTTTTGCGGCGCGCCGGCGGCAGGTTTCTCGCGTAGCCCAGAGGAGCAGGAATCCTTGCCCTGCGCGTGGCACCAGATGCAGTAATTGGTTTCGCTGAGCGCGCCGGTCAAATCCGTGCCTGCGTCAGTCAGGGCGAAACCCTCGCGGCGGCGAAGACGGGCCGGGCGAATGCGATAGCTGGTGACGCCTTGGTCCACACTGGTCTGGCTGTGATGCACCAGGTGCATGGGGTCGGTCTTGAGGGGAATCTTGAACAAGACACCAGCCTCGTGCATCTTGCGCCCATCTTCTGTGTGCAATGCCCACGCGGCGTAACGCAATGCGAGATCGAGTTGCGCGGCGTGGGCGGGTTCATCGCGAAGCCAGCTTGTCACCGCACGTGCAAAGACGATTTCGCCGAATTCGCCGTCTAAGACGTTCGTCAACTGTTGGCGCAAGGCAGCGCCATCGAACAAAGCCGCGTCCGCCGGTTTGATGCGGGTGGCGGCACGCCGCTGCACGAAGTGCCTCTTGCAGTCGTAGAGAGGAGCGAGATCCAGATGTTTCTGGCGCAGAGCCGCCACTTCCTTTTCGATGCCGAATAATGCCGCGACGAAGCGCTCGGTATAGGGGGCCAGCGCGATCAGTAGCTCAGACTCCTTGGCCACCGCGCCAGGTGCGTTGCGCGCTGCGCCCAATTGGTCATGTAGCCCGGCGGATTCCTCTCGCAAGAATCCGAGGAATTTCTGGTCGAGCTTGGCGAGTCCCGTCTGAGAGTAGATCTCTGGGAAAGAAATGCCGAAGCGAAGCGCCATGGGACTCGGGTGCGGGCTATTCATCAAGAAATTGAGGGAGAAAGGGCGAAAAAAAGGGCGCGAATTATATCAGCGGTGCTTCGTGCTCCCGGGAGGAAGCCAGCTAATACATCAACCGCTCCCAACGCGAAGGTAACACGAAGGCGCACGAGGGCGGTCTTGGCTTTCTGTCACAACGAGCCCGCATTTCTCACAAGACCGCCCTTAGATCTGGCGTAACCACTTGGGTGAACGATGAAGGCTGGCCTCGGCTGTCAGGGTGTCCATGCGCAGGCTGCCCTCAAACCGGCATCATCTCTCGCCCTCGTTAGAAATGCGGGCTAGGCCTATGACGCCAACAGCCAACTCAAGTAGGTAGGAGAGACAATGTAGTGCCATTGGCCCCCAGTACCCGAGCTTAACCTCCGAAGATATCAAGGCGTGCATACGCTTCGCTGCCCAGCTAATGGATAAGCGCTACGATGTCGAGAAAGTAATTTGATTCAGTTTCTCGACGCACAAATTGGTTATCGTTCACGCTAATGAAATTGAAGCGGTGACTTGATGTGCCGAATCCAGAGGGCCAACGCGTTTATAACGGTATCAAGCCGCCGAACAAATCGCCCGCACAGATTCACGAATGAGATCCGGGCCACGGTAGATCAACCCCGTGTAGAGCTGAACCAGCTTGGCGCCGGCTTGAATCTTCTCTTGAGCACTAACCCCATCCAAGATGCCTCCCACGCCTATGATGGGTACGCGCTCGCCCAATACGCGGTGCAAGGTGCGGATGACTTCGGTGGAGGCTTCGCGTACGGGTGCGCCGCTTAAACCCCCTGCTTCCTCGCCGTTGGCGAGGCCTTCCACCCCCCGGCGCGAGAGGGTGGTGTTGGTGGCGATGATGCCATCGATGGCATGTTCCAGCACCAACGATGCAATGGCCCGAGTCTCATCTTCCGTGAGGTCGGGTGCGATCTTCACCACCAAGGGCACGTAGCGCCCGTGCTGGCGCTGTAACGCCTCTTGCTCGCTTTTGAGCGTTGATAGCAAGCGCGCGAGCGCATCGGATTGCTGAAGCTCGCGCAAGTTCTTCGTGTTGGGTGAGGAGATGTTGACGGTGACGTAGCTCGCCGCGGCGTAGACCTTTCGCAGTGCCGCTACGTAATCTTGCGTGGCGCGCTCCATGGGCGTGTCGAAGTTCTTGCCGATGTTGATGCCCAGAATGCCTTTGTAACGCGCGGCTTTGACGTTGGCCACGAGCCTGTCCGCGCCGAGATTGTTGAAGCCCAGGCGGTTGATGATGGCCTGGGCGGGCGGGATGCGGAAAATGCGCGGGCGCGGATTGCCGGGTTGGGGGCGTGCCGTGACGGTTCCCACTTCGATAAAGCCAAAACCCAGGGAAGCTAACCCATCGATGTGCTCGCCGTTCTTGTCCAATCCCGCCGCAAGTCCCACCGGATTCGGAAAGCTCAGTCCCATGATCTGCACCGGACACGGCGGCACGGAAGCAGCGAAGAGGCGCGAGAGGCCCGCGCGATGGGCGGCATCCAGGGCGTTGAGCGTGACGCGGTGAGCAGTTTCCGCTTCCAGCGCGAACAACAATGGGCGCAGCAGGCCGTAGGGCATCAACGCCCGGAGAATTTCGCGGGCCGCCGCTCCAAGAATGCGCGCAAACCTTCGGCTGCGTCGTCACTGGCCATTAGGCGCGCCATCTCCGGCATCAAGGCGGCGGTGGCGGCGGCTTCGCCTTCCAGTTGAGCCTTGCGAGCGGAAACGAGGGTGGCCTTCACGCCTAGCGGCGATTGCTGGGCGATGCATTGCGCCAGCGCCAAGGCGCATCCCATGGATTCTCCTTTTGGCGTGACCTCTTGCACGAGGCCCAGCCTGTACGCCTCTTGCGCGTTGAGTTCGTCGCCCGTGAGGAGATAGCGCATGGCATTGCCCCACCCCAACTCTTGCACGAGCCGCACCGTGGCGCCGCCGACGGGATAGATGCCGCGCTTGACCTCGATTTGCGCGAAGCGCGCGTCCTCGGCCGCGACGCGAATATCGGCCGCGAGCATCAGCTCCATGCCGATGGTGAGACACCAACCTTGCACGGCCATGACCCGGGGTTTAGATAAATTAGGTTGGTCGCAGCGGCGCAGCGGGTCCACCGCCCCTGCGGGAAGCGGCGGCATGCGGCCGTCGCGCAGGAACGGCATCCATTCGGGGAGTTCCAGCCCGCCGGTGAAATGATCGCCGTGGCCGAAGAGCAGCGCGCAACGAAGGGTGTCGTCACGGTCCACTTCGCCCAGGGCACTGGCGAGCTGAAGAAACATGCCGATGTCGAAGGCGTTGCGTTTGGCGGGGCGGTTCAGGCCGATGAGCGCGACACCTTCGCGCCGTTCGAAGCTGATG
>JBJXGQ010000477.1:0-3914 GCA_046160525.1 Burkholderiales bacterium | reverse complement strand
CATAGATCGTCCAGACTTTGACGGCTATAGTTCGCATCCCACGAACGCTTGACTTGCGGCTCTTTGAGTCATGAAAGCAGCTCAATTCGTTCGGCATCTCAATAATCTTCATCACACAAGGAGAAGGTACTTATGTTCATGAATAACTGGCTCAAGGGATTAACTCTCGCTATCGCGATCGCGGTTCCTCTATTCGCGGGCGCAGCCCAGCCTACCAAGATTCATTTGGAAGAGTTCAACGGTTACTTCGCCGCGAAGGAAACGCTCGCCGGTCTGAAGCCGGGGGAATACGAATTCGTAGTGACGAATAAGTCCGGTAAGAAAGTAGGATTCGAGCTGCAAGATTTGAAGACTCAGAGGCGGCTTGACATGTTTCCCTTGGATCCAGGGGAAAGCCGAAGCAGCGTGGTGAAGATCAACGAGGGCGGTTTTCGTTATCGATGCCCGATCAATCCCACACCTTGGTATGAGGTTTCGGTAGGTCAGTAACGCCCCAAAAGCGTCGCGCGGAGGATATCTATGATGATTCCGATGTTCCCTCGCGCTCCAAAAAAAGACAACGCCCGTTCAATCTTGAACGGGCATTCATGTCCTGCGTTGCGACAGTCAATCGCCTCCGAGGGGTTGCCTCGGACGCGTTCTTGTTACGTGCTCAACTGATCGCCCAACGGCAACTGGCGAATGCGCTTGCCGGTGGCTGCGAAGACCGCGTTGCAGAAGGCCGGTGCAAAGGGCGGGACGCCGGGCTCACCTACCCCGCTGGAGGGCACGCCCCACTCAGCCGGCACGATGTGCGTACGAACATCCATGGCGCCTTGGCCAATCCGAAGCACCGGGTAGTCGTGGAAATTGTTTTGCTGGACGCGTCCATTCTTGAAGGTGATCTGCGTGTACTTCGCGATGGATAAACCCATCACCGCCGCCCCTTCGATCTGAGATTGGATACGCTCAGGGTTGACCACGAAACCGCAATCGATGGCGGTGTCCACACGCGGTACCGTCACGTTGCCTTCCTTGTCCATGGCGACTTCAACCACCGTGGCGACATAGGTCAGGAAGCTGCGCTGCACAGCGATGCCCAGACCGTGGCCGGCGGGCAGCTTGCGCCCCCATCCCGCTTTCGCGGCGGCCAGTTCGATGACGCGGCGCGTACGGGCGGTGTCCACGGGATAGGTATCCCACGGATCGCCGTAGTTCCACAGCTCGCTCGTGACGCTGCCACGCGGATCGACGATGCGAGGCGGACCGATCATTTCGAGCAGGAAGTCCTTCGGATCGCGTCCCAGCTCATGGGCCAGCTCTCCCACCATGGATTGCATGGCGAAGGCGTGAGGGATGTTGTTCACCGATCGGAACCAGCCGATGCGAGTATGGGACTTGGCTTCACCGGTTTCCAGGCGCAGGTTCGGCACGTTGAAGGGCGTGTCGATCAGGCCCAGCCCCAGTTCCAGACTGCTTTGGCGATTGGGATCTGGCATGAAGTTGGACATGAGCGAAGGGGCCACGCTGCGATGGCGCCACGCCACCACTTTGTTGTTCTTGATACCGGCGGTAACATGCTGGTAGGACACGGCGTGATAGAAGGCATGCTGGATGTCGTCCTCGCGGGTCCACACCACCTTGACCGGCGTGCCGCCCATTTCCTTGGACAGATGCGCGGCCTCCAGTGCGAAGTCGCACTTGGACTTGCGGCCGAATCCACCGCCCAACAAGGTGGCGTGTACGGTGACGTCGTTCTCGTTGAGCCCGAGTAACTTGGCCACATCGCCACGGGTTCCGCCTGGGCTTTGTACGCAGGCCCAAACTTCAGCCGCGCCATTGGCGATGCGGGCGACTGCCGCGGGAGGCTCCATGGTGGCGTGGGAGAAGTGCGGGATGTATGTTGTCCGCGCACTCGCTCATGGATAAAGGTAGGAAACAATCGCTTCAATTTCTTCAGAGCTCAATCCGAAGTTTGGCATGAATGTGCCCGGGATCACAGCCTCTGGAGCGGCGAGCCATCGTCGTTCCCAAGCTCGGTCACGCCGTTGGCCGACGTTGGTCAGATCTGGATAGATCGCCCGGCCGGGATGCTCCGCCACCTTATGACAAGCGAAGCATTGGTAGGCTTCGATAAGTGCGCGGCCTGCCTTCGCGCCACGGCGGGCGAGCAGTTTGGTCTTGTCTACCGGTGTGGCGAAGGTCCGCAGGTAGGCGATCACCGCATCGCGTTCGCCCAACTCCCAAGCGAACGCGGGCATCAACGTCCCTGGTTTCAGCACTGATGGGTTTTCCAGCCAGCGCATTAGCCATGCGGTGTCCCGCCGCAAGGTGACCTGGTTTAAGTCGGGGCCAACGGCACCGCCCTCACCCCCGATCGAGTGGCACGCGCGGCAATTGTGTTTTGCCACGAGGCGCCCTCCCGCTTCAGGTACCGCCAACTGTGCTCCTGCACTGGCCGAAGCCAGCGCGAAGGCGAACCCAGCGATGGCGCGTCGCACCGATTGCCGCGTTGGCGCCGTGGGTCGAATCGTCCGGGCGTGCCGGACCCCGGCTGGTGGCGTCACTCGTTACATCTCACTTTGTCTGCCGGGTGTGAGCGGCTCGTTCTCGCTGAGCCCGGTCACGTAGGAGGCCAGGTCGCGTGCGTCCTGGCTCCCGAGCCTGATCGGCTGACCTTTCAGGAACATGACGACGCAGTTGTTGTTCATCTCCTGCAACGTAATCACGCCATCGTTGGGCACTTTGAATTTCGGGAACGTCGCCGCCGCACCCTTCAGATCAGGTATCGCCACTTGCATCTTGCCGACTGGCACTTTTCCGCCAGTGGTACTACCCTTAGGATGACAGGTCGCGCACGTGAACCCATTAGTACCTAAGCTCGCGCTTTCGAACAGCTGCTGGCCATGCCGCAGAGAGTTCGCCTGGGAAGCCATGATGTATTGTTTCTGATCCTCTGGCGAGAGCATCATGATCTTGTCCATGTTAGCCATGGCCTGCGCGATCATGGCGTCGGCCGACATGCCACCCAAAGGTGCCGCCGACGGTGTCGTAGCACGCTGTTGGGGTGACTCACAAGCCGTAAGAGCGACTGTCATCGTGACGGCGCAGGCACCAGTCATTAACCACTGAGCCGGATAACTTCGCTTCGATATCGTATTCATCTTAACCTCCTATTAGCGATGATGGAATCAAGCCGGGCTGAGTAGAGCACTGCCACCTACGCCCGTATTGCCGCGACAGGTTCATGTAATCGGCGATTCGTGCAACCCACGTTGCCACTAGGCGACGTGCCGAAGGTGACTCATGAGAACGGTCCGACGTCGGCACGCTGGCACGAGCGCTCGTCTGCCATTCGCAGCAAGTGTGCCGATCGGCGTGACCGGCGTTATCTCCCTGATTCGCTATGTGAAGCGGCTTGGGCGGCGCGCAATCAAGCGTGCGATTAACAGTAGAAGCGCGAGAAATCGTCTTCGTGGCAGTGAGATCTCACACTTGTTCGGCCCGAAAGCCATCATCCCTATTAGAGTGGAAGCGAAAAAGTGCGAAGGGACTCGATGCACGTTCATGTGCCTCGCGAAGTCTCGCGTTGAGAGATGCGAAAGCTAGAAAAGAGAGCGATTTTTCGTTAGCGACGCGAATGATGTATGGAGATGAGTGTGTACGAATAATCAGTAGATTATCGGTGGTCTAGCACTTGGGCATTCAAAGTGCGAAGGAGAGAAGTGCTCGTGCAAAGACCGTTGTCAGGTCTTGCTTGGATTACGTCTCTACTTGGCAAGAAGGATTGGAAAGTGGTGCCTCTCAAGCGATCTCGCTTCAAGTGGATGCGCACGACGCTAATACTTCGAGCGATCGCCGTGGCCCATGTATTTAAGTGCGGTTAGGACAGGCGATTCGAGGCAGCGTTTACGAGAATTGAACGAAACCGTATC
>JBJXGQ010000476.1:0-4709 GCA_046160525.1 Burkholderiales bacterium | reverse complement strand
CTGGTCTTCGAGGGTATTCCTGAATTCGTGGAGGAATACAAGGACCCGGACACCCAGGAACCCTTGTTGGATCCTGTTACCGGCGAATATATGTTCGACCCCGAGACCGGCGAACTCTTGCTCGATCCGAACACCGGCACCACGCTGCATTTCGTGCTTCCCGCCGTGCCCGCCGTCTACAGCGGCACCCGCTACATCGTGAGCGACGAGAGCATCGCCAGCGTAAGCGCGGATGGCCTAATCACCGCCTTGCGGGCGGGCACCGTCACCGTCTCCATCGTGCATCTGGCAAGCAGCCTGGATGCCTCCGGTTACGTGACCGAGCAAGTCATTGGCCAGAGCGACATCACGCTGACCGTGCAGGCCGCGCAAGTGACCGATGAAGACCCCCTCACGCCGGCGCCCCAGCGCATCGCGATCGGCACCCAAGGTGGCGTGGTCGCGGCGAGCACCGGCGAGGCCGTGCTGGTCGGCGCCGGCGCCTTGCGCGAAGATACCCAAATCGGTATCCGCCGCATCGAGCTTGCAAACTTGGAAGCCCTCACTGGACTGCCAGCACCCGCTCCGCAGACGATGCAGGCCATCGGAGCCTTTAGCCTGGATCTGGGCGAGCGCGCCAGCGCCGTGCCCGTGCAACTGGCCATTCCCGTGCAAGGCGGCGCGCAAGCCGGCGAGGAAATCTTCTTCTTCCGCCGTGGCGTGTTCATCGACGAGTTAAACGTCGCGCGCGACACCTGGTGGCTGGTGGACAACGGCTTCATTGGGCAAGACGGGATCGCCCGCACCGCCAGCCCCCCGCACACCGGGGTGCAAGAAAGCGGCGAGTACGTCGTCGTGCGGCGTAACGCGGGCTTGCTGCCCTACAGCCTGGAAGTCGCCCTCGGCGTGGGTACCAGCGCCTTCTTCGGTGGCATGGGCTTTAGCTTGGCCGGTGTTGGCGTGGCCATCGAGGTGAGCGGCATCCTTTCATCGCTCGCCACTCCCGCGCATCTCACACGCTGGATTCTCGGCGTGCCACAGGCCGCCGAGGTGGTCGTGCAAGCCGATCCTGCGATGAATACGCGCGTGAATCTGGAAACCGCCTTACCTGCCTTGCCCACGCCCTACGGCAACCTCGTATTGCCTAACATCGAAGAATCCGGGATCGAATACCTCGCTAGCGGCGGTGAAGTGAAAATAACCTTCACGAACGACAATCCGGGCGAATTCGTTGGCAAGATCGCGGTGCGCGTCCTCTTCCCCGATGGCACTCACCAGGATCTCAAAACCATCGAGGGTGATGCCAGCGGCTCGGTCAGCGTGTCCCCGCCCGCCAACATCGCCATCGGCGGCGTGCGCTGGCAACTCGTCAGAAAACTTCCCGCCGATCATCCCAATCTGCCGCCCGCTCACCGCGGTGGCGAGCCCGTCGAGTTCGGCGGCAACAGCGCGCGCCTTTCACCGGAACCGGACATGGCCGCGGTACTCACCCGCACTGGCGTCACCTTCTTACGCCAGAACAAGGTGGTGGGCGAAGCCCATCTTATCAACACCATCGGGGAGGATTTGGGTTTCGAGTACTTGACCGGTGCCAAGGTACAGCCCATCGCCTTCTCGGGGGACTTGAGCCGCGCCTACGTGGCGGGCAACGCCAAGATTTACGTCATCGACTTGGTGAGCTTCAAGCTGATTCACACCGTCAAGTTAGACGCCGGCGCCAACATCGCCAGCCTGATCGCTGCGGGAGACATGCTGCTTGCTGGCGAGGGCAGAAGCTACGGCCAAGGCGCCAGCGGGCTGCGCTTGCTCGCGCTTGACATGACCCCACGCTCCAAGCTCGCGAATGTGCAACCCGTGACGCTTAACGGCAGCGGCATCGAGGCCACCGCGCTGGGTATTTCGGGCATGGCGATCGGACCGGATGGCTATACATTGGTGGTGTCCGCACCCCGAATTGGCAATGTCTACGGCAACGCCAACGGCCAAGCGCGCGGCGACATCCTCCTCTTCGATTTGCGCAGCGTGGACTTGACCCGTGGCACTATCGGCTCGCCCGTGGTGGCGGCTCTAGCCGCCGATGGGTTGAGCGGCAAGGGACCTTCCACCATATCCGCCACGCGCGATGCGGATCGTTTTCTGGTGTCCACGCCTAACGATTACGACCGCGGCTTGAGCACGCTGGTCATCGAGCGCGGTGATGAGGGCGAGATCCAAGGGGCGAGCCTGAGTGCCGTTGTCATGAGGCAGCCCAACGATTTGATCAAGCTCGACCGCCTGGACATCCAGCGCGCCCAAAGCGCGGTACTCGTTAAGTATGAGGATGTCGAATACGCCCTCGTGTCCGACGATAACTACAACTTCAAGGATCCCTATTGGAACGCCATGTTCGAGGCACCGATGTTCATGGTGCTCTCACCCGGTGCTCCGCCCACGGCGATTGGCGGCAGTGCCAGCGCCAAGAGCGTCAACGTGGGCGGCAAGATCGGAGTGGTGAAAGATCCCTTTGGCGCGGCGCAATACCTGGGCGCCACCTTGCCGCTGGATGGCTACGGCATCATCAATTTGAGCTTGAGCGACGATGGCAAGGTGGTGATCGGGCAGTTAAAGGGCGGCTACGGCACGGCGGACCAATTCACCCAAAAACCGCACATTAGCCAAGCCTGGAACGTGGCTGCGCTCATCGAAGCCGCAACCACCCAGCTTGAGAAGGACCGCTTCATCAAGCATTTCACACCCAAGGAAGCTAAGGGGAAACTGCCTGTCATGGAGATCCAGGGCAGCTACACCGCTTATACCCCGGCGGGGACGGCGTTCGATCCCATCGTGGTAGAAGTAACCAAGATGGATCTTCGCATGGGAGATGTCACCGAGATCGATTTGCGCAACCTGGTCGGTACAAAACTCGGTTGGAGCGAACGAGAACGGCAGGAACTCAGGGATTTCCGAGTTGACCCGTTACAGTTGCCGTACTTGACCGGCCAGGGGATTCAGGCTCAGATTCCCCAGATTAAGATTGCCACCGACGCTGACACCGGCTCGATACTCTCGCGCAACGCCAACCCGGCATTCTATGGCGAGTTTAGAAACGAAGGGGTTTTCTACGCGGCCCCGAACCTAGTCGAAGGGGACATCCTAGCATTACGCGAAGGCCGGGCTGTTCCAGAGAAACTCGAGTGGTTCACGGTCTATGCAACCCGAAATGGCGAGCGGTATCAATTGATCGTGACGCTCAGGGCAAACGATTTCACGCCGGCGGTCATTAATCCATTCTTCGGTGACCGGCCCTTGGATAATCCTGGTTATAGCAAGTTTGACTTGAAAGGCTCGGTTGGGAGGTCCAACGCAGAGAACATCTCGCTTGATGTGTGGCGGGTGGAGCAGCGATTAAAGTACTTCGGTTACCCGGTAATAAAAACTAACGCCAGCAATACGATCAAGGACTTCAAGGTGGACGGGCAATTCGCGGCCGATGAGGAAACCGCGCTCAAGTTCTTCGAGACGCTCGTGCGCTATGAGTCAGTTACCGAGACAGGGAGATCGGCAGGCGCTGTAGAGGTGGATATACAGATGCGGGCCACTGTTACAGCAGTGGGTAAAGCCAAGGTTGCAGAAGTGCCGGGCAGCTTCAAAATCATTTCGGCGCCGGCAAACGTGACGCGGCAGGCACTGACTGCGGCAAAAACTACCGCCAAGAATGCAGCCGTGGCAGCGCTTACCAATCTAGGGTTCACCAACAATGCCATTATCGCCGGCGCGGACGGGATAATTGAGAGCGATGCCAACGCGACACAGCAACAGACCACGATGGGCTGGCTAAACGCCTACAACGCCCCGCACTGGATGTCGTTCGAGAAAAGTTTCACCGCAGGAGAGAGCGGGCTTCGGATTTTCGGACACGCGGATAATTGATAGCCTTGCTTCCAACCAAGAGGAGCAAGACCATGAGCAAGAGAAGGCCACGGCGGAAATTGACCGCCAAGTTCAAGGCGCAAGTCGCGCTGGCGGCGATGAAGGGGGATAAGACCCTCGCCGAGATCTCCGAGCAGTTTCAGGTACATGCCAACCAGATTAGCACCTGGAAGGCGCAGTTGCAGTCCGAGGCCGTATCGGTATTCGAGACGGCGGCCGAGCGGCGCGAAGCCACGGACCAACCCGATGTGCTCACCATGCAAGCCAAGATCGGGGAATTGGCCTTGGAGAATGATTTTTTAGAACGTGCGCTCACCAAGGCGGGCCTGCTGAGCGCAAAACGATGATCGACCGCGATCACAAACTCCCCGTCAAACGCCAGTGCGAATTGCTCGAACTCGCCCGTTCCACGGCCTATTACCAACCCCAGGAGGTTTGCCAGCGCGATCTGGACATCATGCGGTGCATCGATGAGCTGCACCTGCAATATCCCTTCGCCGGTAGCCGCACGATTCTCGACTGGCTCATGCGCGGAGGATTTGAGGTGGGTCGGCGTCATGTGCGCACGCTCATGCGCCGCATGGGCGTGAATGCGCTGTACCCCAAACCCCGTACGAGCATCCCAACTCCCAAGGCCACTATCTATCCTTACCTTCTTAAAGGCGTCTGTATAGAAAAAGCTAATCACGTCTGGGCGACCGATATCACGTATATCCCGCTGGCCAAGGGTTGCGCCTATCTGGTGGCCATTCTGGATCTGGCCACCCGGCGGGTGCTGGCTTGGCGCTTATCCAACACGATGAGCACGGACTTTTGCATCG
>JBJXGQ010000475.1:0-18242 GCA_046160525.1 Burkholderiales bacterium | reverse complement strand
TTTTCAACTCGAACATCTGAACTTGCCCGCGCGCGACCCGGAAGGGCTTGCGCGCTGGTATGAAAAGACCTTTGGGCTCCAAGCCGATTCGAATAAGGTTCGCGGCCCTGGTGTCCTGATCGTGTTTCAACCGGGCGAGCCCGTGAGCCGCTCCCCCGACATGCACTTCGGCTTGAAACTTTCCTCCATGGCCGAATTGAATGAGTGGGCGGGTAAGTTCGGCGCGAAGGTCATCCTGGGGGGAGAGTACAACGCCTTTCGTACCTTCGATCCCGAGGGCAATTGTGTGGAACTGTACTGCAAAGCTTAAGATTTAAGGACAACAATGAAAATCGCAGTGGTAGGGTGTGGTGCCATGGGAAGCGTGTACGCCGCGCTGCTCGGTAACGCAGGCCACGAAATATGGGCAATCGACACTTGGAAAGAACATGTGGACGCCATGCGCCAGAACGGTCTGCGCCTGGAAGGCGCCTCCGGTGACCATACGGTGCGCCTGAACGCGACGACCAACGCCGCGGAAGCTGGGCAGTGCGAGTTGGTCATCATCGCGACCAAGGCCATGCATGTCGATGCCGCGGCGCAGGCTGCGCGCTCGCTGGTAGGCCCCAAGACCATGGTGCTCTCCATACAAAACGGACTCGGCGGCCCCGACACCGCCGCGCGCGTGCTGGGCCGTGACAAGGTGATGGTGGGCGTGGTCGGCGGGTTTGGCGCCTCCATGCGCGGCCCAGGCCATGCGCATCACAATGGCTGGGAATTGGTACGACTTGGCGAAATGAATGGACCCATCTCGGCGCGATTGGAAAGCGTCGCGCAGGTATGGACATCGGGCGGTTTCAAGGTGAAGTGTTTCGACGACATCGACCAGCTCGTCTGGGAAAAACTGATCTGCAACGTGTGTTTCTCGGGCACTTGCGCGTTGACCGAGATGACCGTTGGCCAAGTCATGGAAAACGCCGATGCGTGGGCGTGCGCTTCGATCTGCGCGACCGAAGCCTACAACGTCGCCAAGGCGCGCAACATCCGGGTGGACTTTGACGACCCAGTAAGCTACGTGCGCAACTTCGGCGGCAAGATTCCCAACGCCCGGCCCTCCATGCTGCTCGATCACATGGCGGGGCGCATGTCGGAAATCGATTTCATCAACGGCGCCATTCCCGTGGCGGGACAAGCCTTGGGTGTTGCCACGCCGTTCAATACCGTGGTCAGCACCCTGGTGCGGGCCAAGGAGCGCAAGATGGGCGCGCGCAAATAATTCATTACGAGCAATCAGGAGAACTCATGCAGCAGCTTCAGATGTACATCGACGGTAAATTCACCAACGCGGCCTCCGGCAAGTGGTTCGATAGTTACAACCCATTCACGGGCAAGGTGTGGACGCAAGTGGCGCAAGGCGACGCGCAGGACGTGGATCGCGCCGTGCAAGCCGCCCACCGTGCCTTCACGCAAGGACCCTGGCCGCAACTCACCGCCAGCCAGCGCGGCATGCTGCTGCACAAGCTGGGCGATCTGATCGTGCGCGATGCGAGAAAACTCGCCGAGTTGGAAGTGCGCGACAACGGCAAGTTGATCGCCGAGATGCAGGGCCAGGTCAATTACATTCCGCAGTGGTACTACTACTTCGGCGGCCTGGCGGACAAGGTGCAAGGTGCGGTCATTCCGCTCGACAAGAAGGGCTACTTCAATTTCACGCGCTATGAAGCCCTCGGTGTCGTGGCCGCCATCACCGCCTGGAATTCGCCGCTGCTGTTGCTGGCGTGGAAACTCGCTCCGGCGCTCGCGGCGGGTAACACGGTGGTGATAAAACCCTCGGAGTTCACTTCGGCATCCACCTTGGAGTTCATCAAACTCATCGAGGAAGCCGGCTTTCCGCCCGGCGTGGTCAACGTGATCACCGGTTTCGGCAAGGACGTGAGCAGCCTTACCACCCATCCGCTGGTGCGCAAAATTGCCTTCACCGGTTCCGACGCCACGGGCCGCGCCATCAACGTGGCCGCAGCCAGTACCTTCAAGCGCTGCACTTTGGAACTGGGCGGAAAATCGCCCAACATCGTGTTCGACGACGCCAAGATCGAAGATGCGGTGAACGGCGCCGTGTCCGGTATTTTCGCCGCCACGGGGCAGACTTGTATTGCCGGGTCGCGTTTGCTGTTGCAAGAAAGCATACACGACCGCTTCATGGAAAAGCTGATTGCGCTCTCCAAGACCGCGCGCATGGGCGACCCCATGAGCGCGGATACCCAAGTGGGCCCCATCACCACGCGCCCGCAATACGAAAAAGTGCTCAGCTACATCGACGTGGCCAAGAGCGAGGGCGCCAAGCTGGCATTGGGCGGCGGCCCCGCCAAGCGGCCTGAATGCGGCGATGGCTGGTTCGTCGAGCCCACTGTTTTCACTGGGGTCACCAACAACATGCGTATCGCACAAGAAGAAGTGTTCGGGCCCGTGCTCTCCGTCATCAAGTTCAAGGACGAAGAAGAAGCCACCGCCATTGCCAACGACGTACGCTTCGGTCTGGGTGCGGGTGTGTGGACCAGCGACATCGGCCGCGCCATTCGCATGTCCGAGCGCATCCAGGCGGGAACCGTATGGGTCAACACCTACCGCGCGGTGAGCTACCTCTCGCCCTTCGGCGGTTACAAGGATTCCGGTCTAGGGCGCGAGAGCGGCCAGGAAGCCATCCGCGAGTATCTACAAGTCAAGAGTGTTTGGATCAACACCGGAGCGGCGACGGGCAACCCGTTCGTGCTGCGGTAAATATCACACCTACCACAGAGGCACAGAGTCACAGAGAAGTGCATGCAACAACATCGGTCCGGTAATTGACCGGTACCTTGCATACAACGGACGCGAGACTTGGGATCTTTTTAATGAGTACTCTGTGTCTCTGTGCCTCTGTGGTGAGATTAGATTTTCCTTAGGAGCGCGACATGAAAGGCATCGTTTTTCAGGGCAACCGCCAGCTGCAAATTCAAGAATTCCCCGATCCCACACCGGGGCCGGGCGAAGTGGTGTTGGAGATCAAAGCCTCCGGTATGTGCGGCAGCGATCTGAAGTTCTATCGCGCCGTTGGGGGAGCGGCCTCGCTCGGCCTGGGCAAGATCAGCGGCCCGCTCATCGGCGGCCACGAGCCTTGCGGTGTGGTGGCGGCCGTGGGCCCCGGCGTTTCAGAGAAACAAGCCAAGGTGGGCATGCGGGTCATGCAGCATCACTATCGCGGTTGCGGTGTGTGCGAACACTGCAACACCGGCTGGATGCAGTTGTGCGTGGAAGGCGTGGCGGAAGTCTACGGTGCCACGGGTCATGGCGCGCACGCCCGCTACATGAAGTGCCCCGCCCGCACTTTGGTGCCATTGCCCGATGAATTGTCCTTCGACGCGGGCGCCGCCATTTCCTGCGGGACCGGCACCGCTTGGGGCGCGCTGCACCGCCTTGAATTGCAAGGCGACCAAACCATCGCTGTCTTCGGGCAAGGCCCCGTGGGATTGTCCGCCACGTTGCTGGCGGCGGAAATGGGCGCTCGCGTGATCGCGTTGGATACCAACGAAGAGCGTTTGGCGCGGGCCAAGGAGTTCGGCGCCGACGTGCTCATCAATCCCGCGAATACGGAGAACGTGGTGCAGGCCATCCGCGATGCCACCCATGGACGCGGTGCGCATGCATCCATCGATGCCTCCTCCTCCCCCAAGGCACGCGCGGACGCCGTCAAATGCGTGCGCACTTGGGGCAAGGCGTGCTTCGTGGGCGAGGGCGATTCCGTCACCTTGGACGTCAGTAACGACATACTGCGCCGGCAGGTCACCATCATTGGCTCCTGGACCTTTTCCACCGTGGGACAAGCGGACTGCGCGCGCTACGTCGCTGACCGCGAGGTGAATCTCGACAAGTTGTTCACGCACCATTGGAAGCTGGAGCAAGCCGAGGAAGCCTACAAACTCTTCGACAAACAGTCCTCCGGCAAGGGCGTGATTCGGCCTTCGTAAATGTTCGAGGGCTTCGAACTAACCGAGATTCAAGCCGGTGATGTATCGATCCGCGCCCGCACGGGCGGATCGGGGCCGCCGCTCTTGCTGCTGCACGGTAATCCGCAGACGCATGTAATGTGGCACTTGGTCGCGCCGGTGCTGGCGAAGCACTTCACCGTGATTGCAACCGACATCACGGGTTACGGCATGAGCAGCAAACCGCCGTCCGTGGAGGGTCACGCACCCTATTCCAAGCGTGCCATGGCGCGCACCCAGGTGGAAGTCATGCGGCAACTCGGGCACCAGCGATTCGCGGTGGCGGGTCATGACCGTGGCGGGCGCGTGGCCTACCGCATGGCACTCGATTTCCCCAACGCAGTCTCCAAACTCGCGGTGCTGGATATCATTCCCACAGGTGAAGCTTTCGAGCGCGGCGGCAAGGAGTTCGCGCTAGGCTATTACCACTGGTTCTTCTTGGCACAACCGGCACCCCTCCCCGAAAAACTGATCAACGCGGATCCAGATTGGTGGTGGGGCTGGCACACATCGCGCGGCGCGCTGTTCGCGCCAGAAGCGGTGGCCGATTATCTAGCTTGCTTTCGCAATCCGGAAACCGTGCGAGGCATGTGCGAGGACTACAGGGCAGGTGCGGGCATCGATTGCGAAATCGATGCCGCCGACAAGAAGTCTGGGCGCCGCATCGCTTGTCCCGTCTTGGCGCTATGGGGAGCCCAGGCAAGATTAGAATCGTGGTACGACACCCTCGCCATCTGGCGCGAGTGGGCGAACGATGTATCAGGCCGCGCGCTAGATTGCGGCCACTATCTCGCGGAGGAGAAACCGGAAGAAACGGCGGCACAACTGCTCGCATTCTTTCGCTGATCCCTTCCTATCTCACCAAGGTAAAGGAATACAGCATGAGAATTTCAATCAGCGCACTACAAAAAATGAAGACCGAAGGCCAGAAGATCGCCATGGTCTCCTGCTACGACTCGAGCTTTGCCGCCCTGTGCGAAAACGCCGGCGTGGAAATCTTTCTCGTGGGCGATTCGCTGGGCATGGTGGTGCAAGGCCATGACTCCACGCTTCCCGTCACCATCGAGGACATGGTCTATCACACGCGTTGTGTGGTGCGAGGCAGCCAAAAATCCTTCGTGCTAGGTGACTTGCCCTTTGGCAGCTACCAGATCAGCCCGCAACAAGCCTACGAGAATGCCGCCAAGCTGATGGCGGCGGGCGCGCAAGGCGTGAAGCTGGAAGGCGGCGCCATCATGGCGGAGACAGTGGCGTTCCTCACTTCGCGCGGCATCCCTGTCTGCGGCCACCTGGGCCTCACGCCACAGTCCGTACATGCATTGGGCGGCTACAAGGTGCAGGGCAAGACCGACGCCGCGGCTGAACGCATCCGCGCCGACGCCAAACTGCTCGAACAAGCCGGAGCCTTTGGCTTGGTGCTGGAGTGCGTCCCCACCCCGCTGGGAAAGCAAATTACCGATGACCTCACCATCTTCACCATCGGCATCGGCGGCGGCCCGCATTGCTCGGGCCAGATCCTCATCCTGCACGACATGCTCGATGTATTCCCCGGCAAGAAGGCCAAGTTCGTGAAGAACTTCATGGCGGGTGCCACATCGATTCAGCAGGCGATGCAGAACTACGTGAAGGAAGTAAAGGACGGCTCTTTTCCGTCGCCGGAGTATTGCTTTAGCTAAGGAACGCGCTGATCAAGTCTTCCATTCGTGGTGAGCAAGACGGACCATGAATGGAAGGCTTCTAGCAACAACGTATTGCGCAGGCCGCCCTTAGGCACGCTCAGGGCGAACGTACTCGATCCGGGCTTTCCTCGGAGAGCCGAACCATTTTTCTACTCCCTATTCAGCCCAAACATCAGAGGTTCGCGCGCTTTCTTTCCTTGGCTATGCTGCCGCGAATCCCTTCCATTCCCGGGAAGTCCGGCCACGCCCCTGCCAATTTACGCACGTGCGCCTTCTTGACGGGTTATAAAAGCGTAACCATAATGGTTCCTTTCTGGATTAAATAGACAATGCCCACCACCCTCACCCTCAAGAACATTCCCGATAGCGTATATGCGCGGTTGAAGCGTTCCGCGGAACAGCATCGCCGCAGCCTGAACAGCGAAGCGATTGTCTGTTTGGAGGCCGCCCTGGTGCCAGCGCGCATGCCTCCGGGTGAGCGTTTGGCGCGTGCACGCGCCCTTCGCGCGTCGCTATCTCCTAGCAAGTTCAAACCGAAGGACACCGACACGCTTAAGAGGGAAGGCCGCCCATGATCGTGGTGGACTCCAATGTGCTGGCCTATCTGTACCTACCCGGCAACTACACTGCTGTCGCGGAGGCGCTTCTTGAACATGACCCGGAATGGGCTGCACCGGTTCTGTGGCGAAGCGAGTTTCGCAACATCCTGGCGGGCTACATGAGGAGGGCGCTCATTACCTTCGATCAGGCCATTGCGCTGCAAGAGGAAGCCGAAGCGTTGCTGGGAGGCTCGGAGTACGAGGTGGACTCGCTTACCGTCTTGGAGCTCGTGCGCGATAGCGATTGCTCGGCCTACGACTGCGAGTTCATCGCGCTTGCCATGCAATTGGAGACTAAGCTCGTGACGATGGACAACAAACTGCTGCGCGCATTTCCGCAGTGCGCGGTCGCTCTGGCCATGACCTGAAAGCTAAGGGCGGCCTACTTCCCGCGGCTCTCCACCGGGCATCCCCCCGAACAAACTCCAATGGGACTTGGCCGCTATCTGGCTTGCTATCGGTAACGGCCGCCCAACCATGCCTCGAAGCGGAAGGCCTGTAAAGCTTGGAATTTTTCGTAACCATCGCACTGACTCGTTCATGGCCGATAATTGAATCGTCGCACCCTCTCGGCAACCCATCTATAGAGTCACTCGCCGGAGCTGAATCGGCGCGCGGCTATGAAATTCGCTATAGCGTGGGTCATTTGCCGCACCAACCGGGCCGGCACTACTCCATCGATGCCCTGCTACGGGATGCCGACGCACGGATGTACGAACGCAAGCGCTGCAAACGCGCTGCTTAACCGATTCCACTAGGGTCTGTTGACATTCATTTCGTGGCGCGCGTTGCCCCCCCCGCATCTTTGAAAAGCCAGTAAGTACGACCGCTACTTCCTAGCCCTCGCCATGAATTCCACACCTTGGATGGCATGCTGGAGAACTACACCGGCACCCCCTCGATCAAACTCCAATCCGATTTCGTCGGTATCGCCCTCGATAACCGAAACCCGCTGCGTTCGTACAAATCGCGAAACTCGGCTTCGGTACGTTCTCGCCCGCCATGGGTGTGTACCAGCATGTGCAAGTCCGACCACTTGGCGGAGAAGGGCTCGTTTCCAGGTGGAACGATGCGTTCGCATACCAGCAGCTTGCTTCCAGCACTCATGGCGGCGCGAGCGTTGCGCAGGAACTTGATGCAGTTCGCGTCATCCCAATCGTGCACGATGTGCTTCATGAAGTAGAGGCCCGCTCCCCTTGGAACGGCGTCGAAGAAACTGCCCGGGCGGAATTTGCAGCGCCCGCTCAAGCCCTGTCCGGCGATATATTGTTCGGCGCGCTGTTGCAGATGAGGTAGATCGAATAGAACGCCCTTGAGGCGGGGCGAGGCGCCGAGAATGGCGCACAGGGTACTGCCAATGCCGCCCGCCACGTCGACGATGGATTCCGCGGCGGAAAAATCGTAGGCCGAGGCGACGGCGTCATTGATCAAACCCGACGAACTAGCCATGGCGCGGTCGAACATGGCGGCTTTTTCGGGATGATGGGAAAGGTAGTCCCAGAATTCCTCGCCGTATATCTTCTCGAAGGAAGGTTTGCCGGTTTGGATACAGTAGGGCAATTCTTCCCAGCATTTCCAACTGGTGTCATCGCCGAACAGCAGGGCTAGGCCGCGCAGGGAGTTGGGGACGTCCTCGCGCAGGCATTCGGAGAGCTCCGTGTTGGCGAACCTTCCCTTCTCATCTTCTCGAAAAATTCCCCGGCTGGCCAGGGCTCTAAGCATGCGGTGAAGTGTCAGCCCGTGGAGCGACAGCTCGTCCGCCAATGCTTGAGCCGTCTTGGCACCCCCGGATAGTCGCGAGGCGATATCGTGTTGCGCGGCCACGAAAATAGCGCGCGATACAAAATACCAGTTGATCATGTCGCGCACCTTGGCGGCGGGGGTATCCATTATCGGTAGCGTTCCTTTGGTAGGTATCACGGTTCAACGGATTCTACGGTAGAGCACGTTCCGGCATGACAGAACTCATTACCGGGTGCAAAATAGGCCCAGGCGCCGGAGGCTGCGCCGAATCCACAGCCTCATCATCGAACGTATCTTCAGAAGGAGGGCAACCATGACTATTCGTATAGGGGATGAAGCCCCTGATTTCACCGCCGATACGACCGAAGGCAAGATCAGTTTTCACCAATGGATTGGAGATAGCTGGGCGATCCTGTTTTCCCATCCCAAGGACTTCACGCCCGTGTGCACCACCGAATTGGGCTATATGGCGGGATTGAAGCCCGAGTTCGACAAGCGCAATTGCAAGATCATCGGCCTGAGTATCGATCCGGTCAGCGATCACCAACGTTGGGTGGGCGATATCAAGGAAACGCAAGGTCATGCGGTCAATTACCCGATGATCGGCGATCCGGACTTGGTGGTTGCCAAGCTCTACGATATGATTCATCCGAATGCCAGCGGCGGCAAGCGCACCGCCGTGGACAATGCCACCATTCGCTCCGTTTTCGTCATTGGCCCGGACAAGAAGGTGAAGGCCATGCTGGTCTATCCCATGAGCACGGGCCGCAATTTCGACGAAGTGTTGCGGTTGCTGGATTCGATTCAGCTCACAGCCAAGCACACTGTTGCGACGCCGGTGAATTGGAAGCCCGGCCAGGACGTGATCATCCCGCCGTCGGTTTCCGATGAGGCGGCAAAAGCAAAGTATCCGCAAGGGTGGAAGACGCTGAAGCCCTATTTGAGAGTTATCTCTCAACCCAAGTAAGGGACGGGCAAGGCAATGATTGGGGATCTCGGCGCGCAGCATCAAATAACCATGTCTCCCGCCGCGAGGCGAGGAAGCGTGGTGCGCGCCGAGATGACGTTTTCGGTAGACACCGGCGAGAAGCCCGTCAACGAGACGTTCGAAGTTGGTCGCGTTATCCGGCGGCGCACAGGAACCACGCAACGGCGCACTGTGGAGATCGCCAATGGGCGTGACGTGAGTAGCGAACTCTCGCTCGATTCAAACGGCTTCGAGTTGGCGGATCATGGGACCAGGATCAAGAATTTCTTCGATCCAGATGAACTCGCCGCCGTCTACTACCCGGAAGTAGAAACCCTCGTGAAGCGTGTGTCGGGCGCCTACCGCGTGCATGTTTTCGATCACACCCTGCGCTCCGGCAACGAGGCGGAGCAAGCGCAGCGCAAGATTCGAGAGCCCGTGCTCTGGGCGCATAACGATTACACCGAATGGTCCGGGCCGCAGCGCTTGCGCGAGCTATTGCCCGATGAGTCCGAGGGACTTCTGCGGCAGCGATTTGCCATCATTCAGGTGTGGCGCGCCATAGACCGGCCCATCCTCGCCAATCCGCTCGCCTTGGTGGATGCGAGCACCGTGCTGGCGGGCGATCTTATCAAGGCCGAGCGCCGCTATCCCCACCGTGTGGGCGAAACCTATCAACTCTCCTACAACGCTGGGCAGCGCTGGTTTTTCTTTCCCGACATGACCCGTGACGAGGTCTTGGTCTTCAAGGTCTACGACTCCGCGAAGGACGGCCGTGCGCGCTTCACGCCGCATTGTTCTTTCGTGGACCCGGACACGCCCGCGAATGCTCCGCCCAGGCAGAGCATCGAAGTGCGGACCCTGGCTTTCTTCTAATGGCCCGGCGCTGCGTAGTTGCCGGGGCAGGCCCGGCTGGATTGCTGTTCGCGTTGCTCTTCAAGCAGCGCTATCCCCATTGGCAAGTGCAGGTGACCGAGCAAAACGAGGCTGGGGTCACCTTCGGTTTCGGCGTGGTGTTCTCGCAAGGGGCGCTGGCGTTCCTGGAACGCGATGCCCCAGCCCTCTACCAGCAATTGCTCTCGCGCATGGAATCCTGGCCCATGCAACGAATCGTCCATCGCGGCGAGCGGGTGGATATCGACGGCAACGGATTCTCCGCGATTGCACGCTTGAAGCTCAACGAGTTTTTGCAAGGCCAATGCCTCGGTGCGGGCGTGAATCTCAAATTTGGGCAGCGTATTGAGTCTCTCAATGCATTGGGGACGGCGGATTTGGTGGTGGGCGCGGATGGCTTGAATTCCTTCGTAAGGAACGCGTTGCAGGACAAGTTTCAACCTCGCACACAGTGGCTTACCAATAAGTTCGCTTGGTATGGCACGAGCAAGGTGTTCGACTGCCTCACGCTCACCTTCCGCGCCAACGAGCATGGCACCTGGGTGGCGCATCACTACCGGTATAGCCCGGACATGAGCACTTTTCTGGTGGAATGCGATGCCGCCACCTGGTATCGCGCGGGCTTGGACTTCATGTCCGCTGAGCAGTCGCGCCTTTACTGTGAGCAGGTTTTCGCGCCAGACCTAGAGGGCCATGCGCTGCAATCGAACAAGTCCGTCTGGCGAAATTTTCCGTTGCTCTCGAACCGGCATTGGAGCACGGGCAATACGGTATTGATCGGGGACGCATTGCGTACCGCGCACTTTTCCATCGGCTCGGGCACGCGCTTGGCGTTGGAAGACGCCATCGCCTTGGACCGCGCATTCGGGGAAGCGGGCGAGGATGTGGAGCGTGCGCTTGCCGCCTACGAGCGCGAGCGCCGGCCCGTGGTGGAAAAGATAGTGTCGGCCGCCAATGCGAGTTCCTTCTGGTACGAGCGCATGGCGGACAAGATGCACTTCGCTCCTTGGCAATTGGCCTACGATTACATGACACGCAGCGGGCGCATCGATGACGAGCGCCTGGCCCGCATGACACCAAAATTCATGACCGTGGTTGAAGAAGGGCGGCGGCACACGCCCTTTGCGGGCGATACGCATCGATTGGCCGATCCTTTCGAGCGCACAAGCGCTTGCGTTGAGGAAATTGGCTTTCACCTCCCGGAGCAATACAACTGCTCGCGCATTTTGTTCGACAACCTCGGGGCAGGGCGCGCGGACAAAGTGGCGCTCATCCGCAGCGAAGCACGTCTTACCTATGGGCAGCTATGCCAACTCGCCGCGCGCGCGGGTAATGCCCTAGGCAGCCTGGGCTTGGCGCGCGGGAGCCGCGTGCTCATGCTCATGCCAGACACGCCTGAATACGCTGCCGGGATTTTCGGGGCGATGCGCGCGGGCTTCGTTCCGGTGCTCCTCAACACCTTGTCACCACCGGAGCTGGTGGGCTACTACTTGCGGGATTCCGGAGCGGAGGTGGCGATCGTGCACGGCAGCCTTGCGAACCTGCTGGGCCATGAATCCGTTCGCGCCTCGCGTTTGCGCCATGTGGTGTTCGTGGATGAACCCGTCCACGCACCCGAGTTCGCTCTCGCGAGCGTGAGCCTATGGAGCGATTGGACCCGGCAGCAAAGCGATGATCTGCCGGAAGCCGCGACGCATCGCGATGAAATGGCTTTCTGGATGTATAGCTCAGGCTCGACGGGCCGTCCCAAGGGAGTCGTGCATTTGCATCACGATGCGCCTTACACCCACGCTGCCTATGGCGAGGGCGTGCTGGGAATTCGTGAGAGTGACGTGGTGTTCTCGCCGCCGAAGATTTTCTTCGCCTACGGTTTTGGAAACTCACTGACCTTTGCGTTCTCCGTGGGGGCCACCACCGTTTTGCTGCCTGGGCGCCCAGATCCGGAATCCGTATTTGACATGATCGAGAAGCACCGGCCCACGCTGCTCTTCGGGCTGCCGACGCTTTACAACGCGCTCATTTCTCATCCCGGATCGGAGAGACGCGACTTATCAAGCCTGCGTCTGTGTCTTTCCGCGGCCGAAACGCTATCGGGCGAGTTGTTCGGAGAGTGGCAACGGCGTTACGGGCATCGCATCGTCGAAGGATTAGGCTCGACCGAGGTGCTGCACATCTATTTGTCGAATCGCGTTGACTTGCAAAAACCTGGTGCGAGTGGCGCGCGCGTGCCGGGCTATGAACTCAAGCTCACGGATCCCGAGGGCAATGCGGTGGCGGTTGGTGAGGCGGGCGTGTTGTGGGTGCGCGGCGATTCGCAAGCACCGCTTTACTGGAACCGCCCCGATAAAACGGCGGAGACCATGCGCGACGGCTGGATCTACACGGGCGACCGCTTTCGCGTGGATGAAGACGGTTTCTATTTCTTCCAGGGCCGGGTGGACGACCTCATCAAAGTGAGCGGGCAGTGGATCTATCCGCTGGAGGTGGAACGCTGCCTGGCCGAACATCCCGCGGTGAAGGAATGCGCCGTGCTGGGAATGGAAGAGGAAAACCGGTTGATGACGCTGGTGGCTTTTGTGGCGCTCAAGGACGCGAGCTTGCCGTCAGATGACGTTACAACCCGCTCCCTACAAGACTACGTGAAGACGCGGCTCACGCCGTACAAGTATCCGCGCCGTGTGCGTTACCTGGATTCGCTACCCAAAACGGGCACCGGCAAAATCGATAGGCAAGCGCTTCGGCGAATGCCATAGCCAGCCCCCTGGCCCCCACCCCAGCCCTCCCCCGCATGGCGGGGGAGGGAGTGTGCAATCAGGGTACGCCGAAGGTGGCGATCTTGTCGATTCTGCACTCGAACAACACGCGCTTCTCGTCGATCTTGGGATCGCGCAGACCGTAGGGGGCAGGCTGGCCGGTGTACTTGGTCCAGATCTTATCCAACTGCTTGGTCACGCGTGCGCCTTCGGGGCCGGTTTCCAAGACTTCCCGTTCGACCGTGCACTTGATGCTCACCCAGTGGTAGGGATTCTTGGGGTTCGTGAGCAAACAGGTCATCTGCGGGTTCTTGCGAATCCACTCGCACTTGGGGCGGTGAGAGGCGGTGTTCACCAGAATCTTGTCGCCCTCGTAATCGAACCACATGACGGTCAAGCCTGGGCGGCCGTCGGGCCCGATGACGGCCAGCGTCATGGAGACGGGATCGTCCAGCAACTGTTTGTAGATGGGGTCCAGATCCTTCAAGCTCGCGGCGGGCTTGCGCTCGCCCACGCCAAATTGGCCTGGCTGCAGGCCGTTGGCCACATGTTTGAAATTCGAGATTACGAATCCGCTCATGAACGTTCTCCTCTAGGTTGGTTATTGATCGTGGGGCATTGGGGTCGCCACGGGCCATACTTTAGCGCATTTGCGCTTGCGCCTTGCGTTTCCATAATTCCCAGGCGCGGTCGTACCAATTGGGATACTACTGGCAAAATGCGCTCTGAATTCCCGGCTAACCCATTGAGGCAATCATGCGCGTCCAAGCTTTAGGTCATGTGGTGCTAAAAGTACGAAACCTCGATCGCTCGCTGGCGTTCTTTAACGGCGTGCTGGGTCTTTCTGTCGTGGCGCGCACGCTCATACGGGATACGCCCATGGCGTTTTTTTCCATCGCCGGTAAGCATCACGATCTTGCCCTCATGGAATTGGGAAGCGATGCACCTTGCGCGCGCGAGGGCGCTCCGGGGCTCGCGCACGTGGCCCTCAAGGTTGGCAACAGCATGGATGAATTGCGGGCGGCGCGCAAGCATCTGCAAGCCAACGGTGTTGCCATAGACCGAACGGTGGATCACATTGTCGCGCAGTCTCTTTATATCAATGACCCCGATGGCAACCGCATCGAGTTGTACGTGGATGCGGACCCGAGCATCTGGCGCAACAATCCGAGCGCCGTCGCCCACAGCGAACCACTCGCGCTCTAACGTGATGCCCCCGGCGCCCGCTTCCCCGGTCTGGCGGGCCGCCTTCTGGATGGGGGGTGCCATGTGCTGCTTTCTGGCCATGGCCATATCGGGGCGCGAGCTGGCGCGCGAACTCACCACCTTCCAAGTGCTTTTCTTTCGTAGCCTGGTGGGGCTCGCGGTCATCGCAGTGTTTCTCTACCGGGCGGGCTGGCCGCACGTGCGCACGCAGATCTTAGGCACCCAGGTATTGCGTACTCATTTCGTGCGTAATTTCGTGCACTTCACGGGGCAATACGGGTGGTTCTACGGCGTCGCGCTCATACCGCTGACGGAAGTGTTCGCCCTCGAATTCACCATGCCCATCTGGACCGCGGTGCTAGCACCCTTTCTCCTGGGCGAGCGCATGACGCGCATGCGGGTGTTGGTAGTGCTGATAGGCTTCGCTGGCACCTTGGTGATTCTGCGGCCCGGCATTGCCATCGTGCATCCCGCGGCTTTGGCTGTTCTCGCGGGCGCCTTCAGCTTTGCCTTGGCGCATACCTTGACCAAGCGCCTGTCGCGAAGCGAAGCACCGCTCTCCATTTTGTTTTATATGACGCTGATTCAACTCCCCATAGGTTTTGTGTTTTCCTTGCACCATTGGGTTTGGCCGTCGCTGAGCGCGTGGCCGTGGGTGATCGTGGTGGGTAACGCCGCGCTATTCGCCCATTACTGCATGACGCGCGCTTTTCAACTGGCCGATGCGACCGTGGTCATTCCCATGGATTTTCTGCGCTTGCCCCTCATCGCCACCGTTGGCTTTGGGTTCTATGGAGAGAAGGTGGATGCGTGGGTATTGGCGGGCGCAGTAATACTTTGCGCGGGGGCGTGGCTCAATATAAAAACGGCGGCGCGTTAGACAATTCGCGCCGCCGTTTTGGTGGATTCGTCGCTTGCGGACGATCAGTTATGCCGCATTTTTTCTAATCGCTTGAGAGGCATCGGGATTCACAGTCTCTCGGGAACGACTGAACGTGAATCGAGATTGGGCAAGGTGTGAGATTTCAAATGGCGCCTGTCGTTGCCAACTTAGCAGCAAAGTAAATGCCACAGGAGAGGCATGCGTAAGTCAATCCATTGCCGATGCGCTCATCGAAGGTAGTGCGGTCGAGGAAGCGCTTTCCGCTTACCCCGAATATCACCAAGGCGCATACCGCGGTCATGGTGGCCATTGGGTGATTGGTCCATAGCCCGGAGAGGAAAGACTTCAGCCAGCCATTAGGACCCACTGCCGTGTAAATGAAAGCTACCGTACCGAATAACATGAGGCCGGCGATGATGAAGGTAGCCAGGGTTTGCCCGATCTCTTGCAGCAGGCCGAAGGGGCCACGCTGCGCCGGGAGTGAGATATTGGTGAAGGGAAATTGCATGGGGTTCCTCCTAGGTGGTGCACGATTGCAGAGGGCCTCTACGCAGTGCTCGTGCCACGGAATTTTCCATTCGCGCTATCAGTGGGTTAAGGAAAGAAATCCTCGGGCGCGCGACCGATCAGCCACGATTAGCTGCTTTTGTGTTGTGCCCGGGCGACTATCCCTACTTCGCCAGCGCGGCGGCCACGTCGGCCACTAAGCGATGCTGCTCCCAGCGTTTGCCGCCGGGATCGACTCCCGTGCGAACGATCACCAGATCCTGGCCGGGCACCACGGTCGCGTACTGCCCCTTGTTCCCCGCGGTCGTGAAGGTGCCTGGGGGTACACCGGGCATTTGATCGAGCAGCCAGAACTGTGCGCCGTAGCCCCACTGCCCCGGCACGGGAGGTTTGGAAGGAGCGGGAGTGGTGGCGAACTTCACCCACCCCTCGGGTAATAGACGCTTGCCGTTCCACACACCGTCGTTGGCGAGCAGTAAGGCGAAGCGCGCCAAATCTCTCGCCGTGGTGTAGGTCTGGCTCGATCCAATGAAGTTACCCAGATGATCGACTTCCATGATCGTGTGGTACATGCCCAGCGGATGCAGTAGCTCGTCGTAGGGAAACCGTAAGTACTTGCGGTCATCGCTCAGACGGTGGCGCAACGAACGTAGCAAGAGCAGCGTATCGTTGTTGGCGTATTTCCATCGCGTGCCGGGTTGCGCTTCCAACTCGGTGGTGGTGACCGCGCTCACCACATCTTGCCCGCCGAAGTAGATGGCATTGGTGTTGGCTCCGCCGCTCGCGAGGCCGCTCGACATCCACAACAGATGTTTATAGGTGATCGCGCGGCGCGGATCCGCCCTGTCGCTCCATTCCGGAATTTCCGCTCTCCCGTTGAAATCGAGAATTCCCTTCATGGACGCGATGCTCATAAGGGCCGCGGTGATGCTCTTCGTCGTGGACCATGTGCGATAACCCGAGTGAATTCCGAATCCGGGCCGGTAGCGCTCGGCGATGATCTTTCCACCCTTCACAATCATCAGGGCCGTGGTCATCACGCCGTCACCGTAAGACTTACCGTCGAAAGCGCGCTCCAGAATGGGCGCAAGCTCGCGGTGTTCGGATCCGATGCCGTTTGCTGGGAGATCAACTTTGTCGCCCGCGGGGAAAGGAATCGCCCTCACATCAGGCAGCGCCTCATGGGCAACGTAGGGCAGCCGGGATAGATCGCTCAGCTCCCAGTGAGGTGGCAGCAACGTACAACCCATGGTGTCGCGAAAAGCCGCGACGCGAACGATGTCACCGGAAATATCGTTGGAGCTCACCAGTTTGCGCGCCTCGTCGATCACAGGATCGGGGTAGCCCAAGCTGGCAACATCGATTAATTCCACGCGCTTGATGTCGTCCAAGGGCCGCTGCGCGATGAAGTGCGCGGAGCAAGTGAACAATGCCCGGTAGCCCGCTACGATGAGCGGCTCCTTATCTTCCGCGGCCCCCGCGGGGCGCTGATAGGGCGGTGCGGCGGCTACAAAAGCGGAATAAGCGAGCAGTGCGAGAAAGAGTGCTTTTCTAGGTTTCATCGTCTTTAGTTTCGGGTTCGTTGAACTTTGCGTGCGCCCATGGAACAAAAAGCGTATGCTGGTTTCACGACCACGAGAGGAACCACGGCGTTCGGGCAACCGGGCGCCTTGTCAATTTCCCGGTAAGGAGACGCATCATGAACCAACCTGCTATTGGCGCGAGTCATTCGGAAGTACTTCCTCATATTCACCATGCGCGCACTCTACGCCCGTTCCACTGGTTAAGACTCGGATGGGAGGACCTGCGCCAACACCCCGGCGCAAGTCTTGGCCATGGCTTGCTTATCGCCACCTTCGGCTGGGTAATTCTGCTGCTGACCAGCACTGACGCGGATTTGCTGGCTGCGGCAGTATCCGGCTTTCTATTGGTGGGTCCGGTGGTCGGCGCTGCATTCTACGAACTTTCGCGGCGCCGCCGGGCACGCGAAGCCACCACCTTCGATGCGTCCCTGGATGCCGCCATGAAGGGCGCCAGATCGCTCGCATGGTTGGGCGTGATACTAGCCGCGCTGGCTCTGGCTTGGGCGGGAGTTTCGCGCACGTTGTTCCACACAGTCTTGGATGGCTCTCCGCTCGCCATCACCCACAGCGCGCTTAGCACCGTGTTCGATGCCCGCAATCTCGATTTCGTGCTGGCCTATCTTGGCACGGGTGCCATCTTCGCCGTGGCCGCCTTCGTGATCTCGGTCATTTCCGCGCCGATGATCTTCCATCGCGCAACGTCCACTGGTAGCGCGATTCTCGCGAGCGCCAAGGCGGTCGCCCTCAACCCCTCGGCGATGCTGGTGTGGGCAGCGCTGATCGCGGTACTAACGGCCATTGGTTTCGCGACTTTCCTACTCGGACTGATCGTCATCTTGCCTTGGATTGGGCATGCCACATGGCACGCGTACCGGGACCTCGTTGATTAGCCATTGAACCACGGAGACACAGAGGCACGGAGAAAAACAATATCCTATGTACCAGCCGCTCACGCGTTCGCGAGGTGAGCCTGATCGCGGTAAGTTATCGGTTTACTCTCTGTGCCTCTGTGTCTCCGTGGTGAGATTTTCTTATTGTCACCCTCCAACCGCTCCTTGCGTGTTGACGTAAAGCACGTAAACGCTTTGGCTCGCCGCCATGAACAGGCGGTTGCGGTGCAGGCCGCCGAAGCATAGGTTGGCACAGCGTTCGGGCAGGTTGATGCGGCCGATGAGTTTTCCGCCGGGGTTGAAGATGCAGACTCCGTCCAGGGCCGCGCTACCCATGCCCCAGCCCATCCACAGATTGCCGTCGGTATCGCAGCGCATACCGTCAGGCGATCCTGGTCCCACGTCAATGTACTTGCGGCGGTTCGCGAGCCGTTTGCCGCCCTCCACCACGTCGTAGACGTAAACGTTGCGTGGCGTGGTGCCCGACTCCACCAGGTAGAGCAGCGATTCATCGGGCGAAAAGCATAGGCCGTTGGG
>JBJXGQ010000474.1:0-3427 GCA_046160525.1 Burkholderiales bacterium | reverse complement strand
GTCATGTCCGCGCCCTGGATGGAGCCGTAGCTGGGCACGAATTCGATATTGTTGCGCACCCAGTGGTGGATCTTGACGGGGTTGTGGTTCAAGGAGGTTTTCTTCGTTCATCGGCCGAATCGGAGAGCGTTAATTAGAACCCACGGCCAGTTCCGATCATTAGCCAATAAATTATGGCCAATCCCACAAATGCTCCTACGTAGTGAAGGACCGAACTTCGTTTCGCCGGGCAAATTCCATTAAGGAGCCGCTCCGATTGTATTGGGGACATTTTCCCGGCCAACACACCGAAGAAATCTAGTGGATCGATCAACGCGAGTATAGCGAACCAAAATCTCATACTCTCGATAATCGCCGCACCTGAGTAATGCACCACCACGTGCGCTACCACTGCTACGCAAAAAACTTTTTCGAAAGTAAGCCAAAACAATCTTCGCTTTGTATGTTTCTTTCCATCGCTCGCCAAGAGTCTGCACAGTACATAAAACAAAAGGATTTGTGATGCATGCAAAAATGATAAACCCACGCCAGCCGTTCGACTGGCGTTGAGCCCATGGTGCGGAAACAAAATAATGCCAATTTCCGCGAATGGATATACCACCCATACCGCCGCGAGCAGCGCCTTGTAGCTCATGGTTTACAGAAAAATCTTCGCAAATATTGCACTCAATATAGCTCCCGTGAAAAAAAGCATCTCAACCACTATTGATTTGGCCGGGTCCAGAATTAGTTGTGCCGCCAACACGCCAGCGGCGATATCGAATATCGCATCAATCCCTGCGGCAAAGGCAATCCGATTGAATTGCTCTGGGTCACTTGTCGCACTGAGTCTCGTAAAGAAAGTTATTGCGTTGTCGATGGCTAACGCCAAGGCAATCAATGGCAAAAACGCGACTCCCCCAGAGTCACAGCCGGAATAATCAGTGCCAGAGCAATAGCTAGGATGGTTACTGCCATAGCCGCACCGTTTAACCATGAACTGATCTTATACGCCCCGCCCCCGTTTGCGGATCGGTGCTGATGTATGAGGGAGGGCTGGCGCGAGCGTGTCCTCTACCTTGCCTTGCCTCCTCAATATTGCAGGCGTTTCCCTTGCCCCTCTCTCAAAAACCGAATAATGGGGCAACGGAAATGATACCCAGCACTAGCATAAACGCCGTAGTAAATACGGCTGGCCAAATCAACAGCCTAATCTCGAACTTTGGAAAGTGCATGCGCAGGAGAAAGACTACGCTAAATAAGAAAGCAAATGTGCCAGAGCTTCCTATAAGAGCAGCACCATTCGTTCGGGCGAAAAATAAATGGACGGAGACGATAAGCAGCGCAAAAGTTATTGTGACGAAGTAATGCAGCAAGTGGAGGGATATATTCCCGCTTCTGATTGTCGACGCGTCACCCAAATTACGTTGCCTGGCTATTACTGCCAATATGCAAGCTATAACGTCGAGTATCGTTAGCCACAAAGACGCAGGCATAGTGATGAAGTGCCATCCGGTTGCCAGATATAAGCCTGCGGCGCTTGTTGCCACGATCACACGCGTCATGATTATCGCTCCGCCACTATAGATTCACGCGGACTTCGGCCAATTACTGGAGGTTGTTGTGCGCATGGGCCTCGCAATTGGGCGAGATCTATAGCAAACGTGGTTAGAATGTTTTGCGCAGAGATCGTTACTAAGTTCACTATGACGCCGACAAGAAACAAAGCAGGATTGCCGACAGCGAGAGCCGTGGTCGCGAGTGAAATAAAAGTTATTGCGTAAATGCCTAGTTTGAGAACGTCTTTTTGCTCCTCTGACACGCATTCTGCCTTATCGATTTCCGCTATGGCGGAACAGGCACCGTTGGCGATGAGTATGGCTTGGGCAATTAGTGCAGGCACCGCGAAGCGTTTGGCGACCTCCCCAATTACTGCCAGTATCATGCTTAGAGTAAACTCAACGGATGGTGGAATCCCGAAGCAATCACACAAATAGTATCCACCGTTCGCGCCGCCGCTGATTCGGTACATGCCGCTACCGGTGGCCGGGTCGGTAATGATGTAACCAGCTCCGCGCCATCCGTCCAGGTCCACTTCGGTTTGCGGCACGTAGGCAACCAAGCCGGCGGCAGCCGCGGCGGCGATTTCGGTGCGAACCTCCGGGGACAAATGTAGCTGGGGAATCGCGGATGCTGCAGTGCTGGAATCGATGCGATAGATTCTCACCGACTGGCTGGCCGCTCGTTCAAGAACGTGTGCGGCCGACACACCTCGTCCCGTAGCGAGCGCGCCGCGCAGCAAAAAGTCCCAATTGGTCCCCTCCAATTTCGACGCCAAGGGTCCCAGAGCCAGTAAGAACGATCGGCTTCGCTCCGGATCCCCAGATCGATGGACGACCTGGTAGTTGAGGATGTCGATGTCGGTTTGGAAACCACCCGCGGTGATACGCGTGGAAATCCCAAAGGCGGTGGTCACTTCCGCCTCCCAAGAGAAAGCGCCCAATGAAGGAAGGGTGTCCGATACGGTCAGAAACACCCCAGCGGCAGTCCTGCGGTATAAGTCCAGTTGCGCCCAGTAACTTAGCCCCGCTTGCGCCAGCCACTCGCCCGTCAGAGAGTCCTTCGAGATGAGAGTCGGATCTCCGGTCCCGAGATGCGACAGGATCTCTTCTGTTCTGGAGCGGATTTCCTCGAAGGATTTCTTCCCAATAGGCGCGATGTACGGGACCAACGCCACGTAGGTCCCCGCGGTGATGGTATTGGCCGCCAGTTTTGGGGCACTCGCCGGGCTCGATATGCTGGCCTCCCAGATTTGCTCGGATCCCAATACCGTAGGCGTCCCGCTTGCAACTACTTCGCCGTGCAGGCGCAACACGGGACGTACATTGACCAAGTACGCTGGGATGATGGTTGCCGAGTCCTCCGCCAGAGCGGATAAATACGCGGCATCCTGATCGGACGCCGGATCGTAGGAGAGCGTGTATCGCTTTGAGGCGAGTTGAGGGAAGCTGGCCGTGTACGCGATATCCTCCACATCCAAGGCCTTGTTCAGGCTGTTCGTATACAACCGAAACTGAATTTTCCATCGCAGGTTATCGGGGAGCGCTTGGTATCTCGCTCCGGTGGCCACGCTCTTATAGGGTAGCGTGCCCGCGAGCACCGCGGACTCGCTCTGCACGATGGTCTTGGTCCCCAGCACGTCGCCCACGGTGGCGTTGGGGTTCGCGGTATCGACGTAGGTTTTGACCTGGTTCTGGTAGTTCGTGAGCGCGGTTTGGACCGCGGTTTGGTTGACGTTCTGTACCCAGCCCTCCGCCTCGATCACCGTGGCGCCTTGCCGGATAGTGTCGAGGAAGCCCTGCGCATCGAAGGGCACCCCTGTTTGGATGTCCATTCCTTGGGTGTAGGCGTATTGCTTGAAGCTCGCATCGAGCGGCACCCAGGTGTC
>JBJXGQ010000473.1:0-3389 GCA_046160525.1 Burkholderiales bacterium | reverse complement strand
GTGGCGGATCACTACGCGTTAAACGACCAACACGCCTTGGAAATGGCGCGGCGCATCGTGGGCCACCTCAACCGGCGCAAACCCATCTCGCTCGCTGTACGAGAACCGTGCGAGCCCGCCTACGATCCGGCGGAACTGCACGGCATCATTCCCACCGACACGCGCAAGCCTTATGACGTGCGCGAAGTCATCGCGCGCATGGTCGATGGCAGCGAGTTGGATGAGTTCAAGGCGCTCTACGGCACCACGCTCGTGTGCGGCTTCGCGCATATCTTTGGCTACCCCGTGGGCATCGTCGCCAACAATGGCATTCTCTATTCGGAATCCGCCCTGAAGGGCGCGCACTTCATCGAACTGTGCGCGCAACGCGGCGTTCCGTTGATCTTCCTGCAGAACATCACCGGGTTCATGGTGGGCAAGAAGTACGAAGCCGGCGGCATCGCACGCGACGGTGCCAAGATGGTCACTGCCGTCGCCTGCGCCAAGGTGCCGAAGTTTACGGTCATCATCGGCGGCAGTTTCGGCGCTGGTAACTACGGCATGTGCGGCCGCGCCTACTCGCCGCGCTTTCTATGGATGTGGCCCAACGCCAGAATATCCGTGCTCGGTGGCGAGCAAGCCTCGCGTGTACTGGCCACGGTGAAACGCGAAGGCCTGGAAAAATCCGGCAAGACCTGGAGCAAGGAGGAGGAGGAAGCCTTCATGGCCCCCATCCGTGCCCAGTACGATCACCAAGGCCACCCCTACTACGCCACGGCACGGCTCTGGGACGACGGCGTGATCGACCCCGCCGAAACCCGCCGCGTGCTGGGGCTCGGAATTTCAGCGAGCTTGAATGCGGCAGTCGAGGAGACGAAGTTTGGGGTGTTCAGGATGTGACTCCCAAGGCCGGATGCTGATGGCCATGCCTGTCGCCGATCCGGTATCGAGAAGTCAGAAAGCGCTGGCCGAAAGGGAACAAACGATGGAAGCGACTTTGAAAGTCCTCAACGAGTTGGAGCAAGAGGGCGTAATCGCGAGATACGCAATCGGCGGCGCAGTGGGAGCTATTTTCTACATGGAGCCCTTCCTGACCTACGACGTGGATGT
The DNA here is from genome assembly GCA_046160525.1 of Burkholderiales bacterium. Taxonomy (GTDB): domain Bacteria; phylum Pseudomonadota; class Gammaproteobacteria; order Burkholderiales; family SHXO01; genus SHXO01. The sequence continues at coordinate 2,300 of JBJXGQ010000473.1, read as the reverse complement.
GTTCGTCCTGCTACCAAAGACGGCGGGCGGGTTGCTCACGCTGACTCCGATCTATGAGGCGCTCAGAAGGCGGGGTTGCCCGGAAGAGGCCGAATGTATCTTGATCGAAGGAATGCCAGTGCAGTTTCTGCCAGCATACAATCCACTCTTGGAGGAGGCTTTGGCGGAAGCGCGGGACATGCGTTATGCGCAAACTCCCACCCGGGTGCTGCGGCCCGAACACTTAGCGGCGATTATGGTGCAAACCGCGCGCGACAAAGACCGGCAGCGCTTCGCGGCCTTCATGCAGGAAGCGGAACTGGAACGTAGCTATCTACACGGCGTACTAGACCGCCACCAACTTACCGAGCGATTCAACGCATGGACGAGCCCGAACTGAAGCAACTTCTAGCTGGCAAACAGCGACGCCGCGAGAATCTCGCGCGATTGCCCATCGAGGAGAAATTGCGCATGGTGGTGCAATTGCAGCAGATGGCCGCGCCCATATTGCGCGAGCGTGGTAAGTTGGTTCGCTGCTGGACATTGAAGCCATGAGCCACCCTGGAAATTCAGGGTGCTGACCCAATGCTGTTCGGATAGCCGTTCGGGCTGAGCTTGTCGAAGCCCATTCACCCTTCGATCGTTCGACAGGCTCACGATCAGGGCGAACGGGCTTAAGCGTACAGTATTGGATCCTAACCGTTCGGCAACCTTGTGCTACGTTGAATGCGCCGGTGGAGGAGACGAAGTTTGGAGTGTTCAGGATGTAGGCTCCGCCGGCCCCATTCTCTTGCAAACCATCGTTCTGGCCATTTAGACTCCGATCATGGACATTTCAGTTACCGAGTTCAAGCAACGCTGCCTGGATGTCGTGCGCAACGTGGAGCGTACCGGCCAAGTCGTGGCCATTACCCGCCGGGGGAAGGTTGTTGCCAGGCTAAGCCCCTCTTCGGTCACCACGACAGTGATCGAGCACAAGCCCTGGGAGGCGCTGCGCGCCTTGGGAGGCGAGCTTCTCGCCAAGCCCGGTGAATCCGTGCTTAAGGATGAGGATTTCGAGGCGTCGCGTTGAGCATACCGCTCGACACCCACGTATGGATCTGGTGGCTAACGCCTAATTCACCCTTGAAACCCAAGGACCGCGTAGCGCTGGATATGGCGGTACAACGACAACCTCTTGCGCTATCGGCGATTAGTCTTTGGGAAACCCAGATTCTCTATTCGAAGAGGCGGCTTAATTTGCCGCTGCCTTTCGCGGACTGGTTAATGCGCGCCACGGATGCGCGCATGATCAGCGTCTTACCTCTCGACCGCGACGTAGTCATTGCGCTCGATTCCCTGCCTGCCAGCTTCCATGGGGACCCCGCCGATCGCATCATCGTGGCGACAGCTCGCGCCCACGCCTTACCGCTGGCGACTCAAAATGGCGCTATCCGGCGCACTCGATTGGTGACACTTTGGAAGCCGTAGGTCTGCATCCGAATAGGGACGGCCGCCAGTGAATAACCGCACTTAGGAAACGACGCTATGGCAGTGAAACGTTCAAGCAAGGGCGGTACAGAGAATAGCGTCCGTGCCATCAAGCACGTTGCAAAACGCAAGAACATTCCGCCCGCAGGGCTGGAGGCGCAGGGCGTCGTCAAGGAAGCGCCCAAGATTCGCTACGAGTACAACCCGCACCTGCCGCCCACGTTGCGCTCGGCCACGGAGGCGGCGGAAGCGGACAAGCTGCCGGAGTTGTTGGCCATTGCGCGGCAGCGAGCGTTATCGGCGGACGAGGCGAAAGTGCTGGCGGATGCGCTGCGGCGGCATGAGCCGTGGTTGGAGTGGAGCGGCAAACGCGAGAAGCCGTGGTTCGAGGTCGAGCCGGTTGCGCTGCACATGCACGAGCGTATTTCCACCCAGGCGATCCTGCGCGTGCTTGCGCGGGAGGATGTCGAGCGTGATCTGTTCGCCGACCCGCAACACGATTATGCGAAGGCCGTGCAGTTCTACCAGCACGATGTGGACTGGGCGAACCGCATGATTCTCGGCGACTCGCTCCAGGTCATGGCAAGCCTTGCCCGGCGCGAAGGCCTCGCCGGCAAGGTGCAGATGATTTACATCGACCCCCCATACGGAATTAGCTTCAACTCGAACTTCCAGCCGTCTCTGAGCCAAAAAGAGGTAAAGGACCGAGATCAGGACCTCACCCGCGAGCCAGAGATGGTCAAGGCCTATCGAGACACCTGGACGCTCGGCATCCATTCATACCTCTCCTACCTTCGTGACCGCCTCACTATAGCTAAGGAACTCCTCGCCGATTCGGGAAGTATCTTTGT
>JBJXGQ010000472.1:0-3673 GCA_046160525.1 Burkholderiales bacterium | reverse complement strand
TGAAGTCGCGTAGATCTTTGTAGCGCACGTTTTATTTTCAGAATGCGAACAGGCAACCCAGGAACACCGCGCCGCCCACCCAGTTATTGAAGCGAAAGGCCTTGAAACACCCATCGCGGTCACGCTGCTTGATCATCGGATACTGCAGGGCCGCGAGCACGGCGGCCAGAGCCAAGCCCGCAAAGAAAGGCCAGCGGTATTTCTGCCACCAACCGGCGTAGACCAAAATGCCGAGAAAGAGGGCGTGGGACAACATCACAGCCGCCACGTCGAAGCGGCCCAGCAAGATGGCGGAGGATTTGATGCCGATCTTGACGTCGTCGTCACGGTCCACCATCGCGTATTGCGTGTCGTAAGCGATAGCCCAGAAAATATTGGCGGCCAGGAGCAGCCATGCCATCATGGGGACCAAATCCTGGTGAGCGGCATACGCCATGGGAATACCAAAACCAAAGGCCACACCCAGGTAGGCTTGCGGCAGCGAGATAAATCGCTTGGCGAATGGATAAGTCATGGCAACCAACAAGGCGCCAAATGACAGCTTGATCACCAGTGGCTTCAACTGCCACACCAACACGAAGGCAAGCAAAGCCAGCACGGCAGCCACTATCAATGCTTCCTTCGGGCTCACGCGCCCGCTGGCCAGCGGCCGGTCCTGGGTTCGTTTCACGTGTCCATCGAAGTTCCGGTCGGCGAAGTCATTCATCGCGCACCCCGCCGAACGCATCAGCACCGTCCCCAACACGAAGATCCACACCACCATCCAATTCGGCTGCCCGTTGCTGGATAACCACAGCGCCCACAACGTGGGCCACAGCAACAAAAGCGTCCCGATAGGCTTGTCGAGCCGGACCAACTTCTCATAGGCATCGAGCCGCTCGGTGATGCGCGCGACGCTGATCACGGTGTGCGAGAAAGACCCATGTAGATCACCGCGTGCATGCTGTTGCCTTCAGCCCGAAGGTCCGTGATTGGTGTGGGGTCATTTATATTCAACCGCAAGGTCGTCGTCCCATGGAAATAGGTTGACAATACCTTCTTTCATATTGACAATGTTACTTCGTAATATTGACATAAAGAAGATATAACGTTGACATTGTACAGGGGCAAGATTTACAGATGACAAGTGTCAGAACTCGCGGTGAGGATATTAGGCGTTTTATTCTCGCCAACGTTGAAAAGCATCCGGCTGACATAAGTAATGTAACCACTAAGCGCTTTGGCATCACCAGGCAAGCCGTCCATAAGCATCTACAAAGGCTTTTGTCTGAAGGTGCGCTATCTGAGTCAGGGAAGACGAAGAGTCGTAAATATAAACTTGCACCACTTTCGGAGTGGGCCAAGACATATGTGGTTTCGGCAGATCTGGCAGAAGATTTGGTGTGGCGGAATGATGTTCAACCGGCGCTTGGCCAAATGCCGGATAACGTGTCGGGCATTTGGCATTATGGCTTTACTGAGATGTTCAATAATGCAATCGATCACTCCGGAGGTTCGGAGATTCGTATAAGCATAAAAAAAACAGCCGCCGGTACTCGAATGATCTTGTCTGATAACGGCATTGGGATTTTCAAGAAAATTCAAAGCACCATGAATCTTTTGGATGAACGTCACGCGATTCTCGAACTTTCAAAAGGGAAACTCACAACCGACCCAAAACGCCACTCAGGGGAAGGAATATTTTTTACGTCCAGAATGTTCGACGGTTTTAATATTCTTTCTGGCGGAGTCTATTTCAGCCACCAATTTGGTGAGGCAGAGGATTGGATACTGGAGACTGATAAGTTTAGCGCTGGCACCTCTGTCTTCATGGAACTCAACAACCATACGGCACGTACGGCAAAAAAAATATTCGATCAATATACTTCGGGCGATGAGTACGGCTTCAACAAAACGGTAGTTCCGGTAAGGCTTGCCCAATTTGGCAACGAACAATTGATTTCTCGCTCGCAAGCCAAAAGACTTCTTGCCAGAGTTGAACTCTTTAAAGTGGTGATGTTTAACTTTGAGGGCGTCCAGTCAATTGGGCAGGCTTTCTCAGATGAGATATTTAGAGTATTTGCACTGAAACATCCTGAAATTAAGCTGATGTTTATGAAGGCGAACTCTGAAGTTAAAAGAATGATCGAGAGAGTTCAATCGGGGACCATGGCAGCAACTGAAGATACACCAACGACTCAGGAGTCCTTCCCTGGATTTGGTCCGGAATCTGGGCGCTGAGGCTTTTACACGATGGATTTCTCCGCTTCGGCGGAGAAATCCATGACTAGACCCGCAAATAATCCTGCCTGCCACCTAACCAGCGCTGCAAGTGCGCGCGCGCTAGATCTGGATGATTCTTGAGCATACTCGCGGCGGCGTCGCGCGCGGCTTCCAACAGGTCCGCGTCCGCGTTCAGATCGGCGAAGCGCAGCATGGGCATGCCGCTCTGGCGCGCGCCCAGGAGTTCGCCCGGGCCGCGGATGCGAAGGTCTTCGCGCGCGATCTCAAAACCATCGGTGTTCTCGAAAATGATGCGTAAGCGCTCGCGTGCGAGGGCCCCCAGGGGTTGCTGGTACAGCAACACGCATACGCTTGCCTGCGTGCCGCGTCCCACGCGCCCGCGAAGCTGGTGAAGTTGGGCGAGGCCCATGCGCTCGGCGTGCTCGATCACCATCATGGAGGCGTTGGGCACATCCACGCCGACTTCGATGACCGTGGTGGCGACCAAGAGCTGGATCGCACCTTGTTTGAAGGCCTGCATGACGGCGGCTTTCTCGTCGCCCTTGAGGCGGCCATGCACAAGCCCCACGCGCAATTCGGGAAAGGTGGTTTGTATGCGTTCGAAGGTCTCTAGCGCGGTCTTGAGCTGCAAGGCCTCCGACTCCTCGATCAAAGGGCACACCCAGTAAGCTTGTCCGCCTTGCACGCAAGCGTCGCGGATTCTATGCTCGACCTCCTCGCGGCGCGTATCGGCCAGCAACTTGGTGACGATGGGCGTTCGCCCGGGCGGCAGTTCGCCGATGACGGACACGTCCAAATCGGCATAAAAGCTCATGGCCAAGGTGCGCGGAATAGGCGTCGCACTCATCATGAGCTGGTGCGGCTCGTCATGCGATACGCCATCCGTGCCTTTGCGCCGCAGCGCCAAGCGCTGCTGCACACCGAAGCGGTGCTGCTCATCCACGATGCAAAGGCCAAGGCGGGCGAACTCCACTTGCTCTTGAAATAGCGCGTGGGTTCCCACAGTGGCGTGCGCCTCACCCGAGGCCACGCGCGCGAGCGCCTCGCGGCGTTGCTTCTTGCCCTGGGTACCCCCGAGCCAGATGACTTCCAGCCCCAGCTTGCTCAACCAGCCGCGAAACTTATTGAAATTCTGCTCGGCGAGTATTTCCGTGGGCGCCATGACGGCCACTTGCGCCCCGCTTTCGATGGCTTGCAACGCCGCGAGGGCCGCCACGATGGTCTTGCCACTTCCCACATCGCCTTGAAGGAGGCGTTGCATGGGATGGGGTTTCGCGAGATCGGCGCGAATTTCCTTGAGTGCGCCTTCCTGCGCGCGGGTGGGCCGGAAAGGCAGCTCCTCCAACAAGCGGGTGCCGAGCACTTGGGTGCCCGCCAGTGGCTGCGCGCGTGCGCGCTGGCGCCGTTGGTGGTGTTTGCGCATGGAAATTTGCTGGGCGAGCAATTCCTC
>JBJXGQ010000471.1:0-3261 GCA_046160525.1 Burkholderiales bacterium | reverse complement strand
CCTTGGCAGCTGGGGCCCTAATTTGCGGCGTGCAACTGCTTGGATTGTTCGTTCTTCGGGAATCCTTTGACCGGTGGAAGGTAATAGGTGTGGGGCTCCTGATTGCAGGCCTCGCCGCCCTAGCGGTCTCCGAGTCTCGCGTCCCCCATGCATGATGTAGAGCGCCAGGCACGCCACTTTGAAGGCATCGCATCACGCTATCTGGCCGCGCGCGGAGGAATATCTCACCTTGAAATGAAGTCCCTGCTCTGGCGCGATTTTTTTGGGACAAATCTATCTTTGTTGAATTCGCCCGCGCGAGTGTTGGAGCCTATGTGCGGCTACGCGGAGGGATATTCTATTTTGTCGTCATATCTACCCCATAAGTTTTCCTATGTGGGTTTTGACTATTCTCCGGCCTTGGTCCAAGAGGCAACGCGGCGAGCGCACGGCGGCCAAGTGTTTGTTCAGGACATTACAACGTTTCAATCGCCAGAGCGCTTTGACCTCATCATTTTGATTGGTGGGCTACACCACGTACACAAACATACTGGCAATGTTCTTGGCAGGCTATACCGAGCGCTCTTGCCGGGTGGATGGTTCATTAGTTTCGAGCCAACCCAGAACAATTGGATCACGCGGGAAATTCGCGCTCGAATTTACCGGCATAACGCGCTTTTCGATGAAAAAACCGAACGGGGTTACGACTTACACGAAATTAATGCCGAGTATAGGTCGGCAGGGTTTGAGATTGTGGATCAGATGTATCCAGGATTACTCGCGTATGTGCTGTACTACAACCCCGACGCATTTCCAGTACTCAACCAGGGAGGTATTAAGGGAGTGCGCGGACTGTACCGGCTGGAACGGCCGTATTACCGGTCTTGTCTTGCCCGCTGGGCATCCTTCACTACCCTGAGTCTCCTCAGGAAGCCCGCCTTTACCATTGATTAGCCTTTCGGGCGTAAATGTCGAACTCGCGTACCTTGTACACAAGCGTGTAACCGGGCGCAAGACCGGCGAGAAGCTTGTCTCCCAACGCAGTATTGTATTTGTCGATGGTGCGATGGACTATCAGACGCGGCGGGTGCGCTTTGAGTCCTGTCAAGGCGCGGTACAGGTCCTCTTGGTTGGATAAGCCGATCGCAGTGGAAAAAAAAGGAACGGCTGCACGGTGCCCAGACAAGAAGTAGATCTCCGGATTAACGGGCATGGCGAGAATGGGCTCCTCCGGCTCGGAGTGGCGTTTAATTACCGCCAGAAGTTCGGAATATATGGCCTGATCGTCCGCTTCCATGGCCACCGACGCTTTTGGCAGACCTCCTGAAGCTGAAAGCGCATGTGTAGTCCCCGCCATGATGCCCTCCAATCCCCGAGACAACGGCTGCCCTGCTTGAAACAACAAACCCACGCTCACGAGCGCCAAGGAAATAGCGCATGCTATTCGGGCAGGCATCACCGATTGCGGAGCACTCGAGAACCACAGCAAGGCCCACAACAAAGGGGCAGCAGAGAACATTAAGTAGATGGGAATCTGAAAGTGTACCGAGACCAATGCAATAAAAGGAGCGAGATACGCAATTGCATGTAGTTCCAGGGATGACTTTTCCCTTATCGACCGCCAAACGGCACGCAGGCAGAGAGCGCCCACAGCGGGAGGCAGGGCCAAGATCGCGACCCAAAACATCCCATTCAAGACCGAAGATGCATCGGGCATGTTCGTAAAGCTATTGAGGGCAATCAATATCATTGTCCTGTAGCCCTGAAAATTCATGAAGTCCAGCCGAGTAATTCGTTGGGCCAGCGTGATGGCGTTTTGAAACCATTCGTCCAACGCACCATGTAAGCCGAAGTAAAGGACGAGCGGGGCAAAGGCGATAGCCGCACCGGCGATGATCCGTCCCAATACCTGGACGACAGCCTTGTCCTCGGGGCGAAGTTGAATGAGTGCGCAAACTAACATTGCTAGCGGCCAGGCCGCGAATAGCAACAACGCGAGATCATGGGCCTTGCCGAGTAAGTACCCTGCCAGGCCAATAATCATCACGATGACGATTATCGGCCCTATCCGGCTTGGCGAATTGGGTTTTCGCGTTGGAAGCTGATATAGCAGATAGGCCAGCGTACCAATTCCCACGAAGACCGCGGTGAGTTGCCGAACCAGAAAAAGGGCCCCCAGTAGAAAACCCACAAGCAGAATTTGCTGATGGCTGGGCCGTCCTTCGCCCAATGCGGCAACGAGTAGCGCAAATACAAAGAGCGCGTACCAATTTGCGGAGGGATTCAAGAACTGCACGAAAGTCAGGGTACTCGCCACGATGCCTGCACTGGTGGCGGCAAGTAAGCTGCGGCGAGACAGGATCTTGAAGACGACCACGGCCTGTACGACCGTGAAGAATGCAAGGGGATATCTCAGAGATAGTAAATCCGCGCCGAACAAGCCGAGGGCACCGGCATGTAGAAATTGGACGTAACCCGCATGCAAGTCCTGTATATCGCGGAATAGAACGTCGCCATGCAACATTCGTTCTGCCACGTAAGCGTATACGCCCTCATCCGGTGCCCACCAGAACCGGTCGAAGAAAAAACCGATAGATCCCAGTGCGATTGCGCATACCGTGAACAGGCCTAACCCGGTCGCCAAGGCCGAATGGGCGGTATTAGACGAATCGAACGATGCGCTCACACCGCCACTAGAGGTTTTTCTTTCGTCTTCGGCGTTCGCCAAATCAGCGCGTCGACGATGTAATGATGGAAGTTGATGGTTTGATAGACAATCGCTGCGGCTGCGAGCGCCGGAAGCCCTATCATCGGCAGTGCAGCCTCGATAGCCTTATAAAGCAGCACGGAGATTGCCACACACACGATCAAATAGACGAAAACGTTCTCCCTCTGGCTAATCCAAGACAAGAAGCGCGCTTGGCCATCTATTCTTTCTTGATAGCGCTTATTATTGAACAACCAGACGAACAAAATGTACTGCGCATTGTGCCAAATATTCGCGACTAGCCAGCCCGAGGTAATGTCCTCGATGACTATGTAACCTACGACGAAGATTGATATATGGGTTAACACGAACAGCGTATGCCCAATGGTCCCGCGCCCTTGTCGAAGCGCCTTCAAACGAATGACTAGCCATGCCAACACGGCGGCTGCCGCCAAGGCGCCGGCACACGTGGCAAGGTACTCTGGCACCGGAATCATATAAATGTCCATGCCAAGAAAGTTTTGGTGGCCCTGCTGAGACCGGTTAAGGATGCCCCAAAATGGAGGCAGATAAAT
>JBJXGQ010000470.1:0-4849 GCA_046160525.1 Burkholderiales bacterium | reverse complement strand
TGCCAACGAACGCACCCTGGTCATCTGCCTCATCGAAACGCCAGAGGGAATCGAGAACATCGACAAGATCGCCGCCGTGCCGGGCGTGGACATACTGTGGCTGGGACACTTCGACCTCACCAATTTCCTGGGAATTCCCGCGCAATTCGATCATCCGCAATACTTGAAGGCCATAGACAAGATGGTGGCGGCCGCGAAGAAGCACAACAAGGTGCTGGCCTCCATGACGTCCGGCGAGGAATGGAGCCGCGAGTATTGGGCGAAAGGTTTTCGCATGTTCGCCGCCGGTGTCGACGTGCATCTTCTGCAAAGCGCGCTGCGGTCCAGTTTCAAAACGCTGAACGATCTGGCCAAGGCGTAAGTGAATTTTCGGAGCGTAAGGCTCCTCGTATTAACGATGCCGTTCCTGGAAGCATGAAACCCAACCCCATCAAACAACGCGTGCTGCGCGGAGGGCACGCGTTCGGCTCCTTCGCCATCGAGTTCTTCTCGCCCGGATATCCGCAAATCTGCAAGAACGCGGGATGCGAGTTCGTCTTGTTCGACATGGAGCATTCGGGCGTGAGCATCGAGACCATGAAGACGCAACTCGCTTTATGCCGCGGCCTGGATATCGTGCCCTTCGTGCGCGTGCCCACCACGGGTTACCAGTACATCGCGCGCCTGCTCGATTTGGGGGCCATGGGCCTGATGGTACCCATGGTGGAAACTCCCGAGCAGGCGCAGTACATCGTGGACTGCTGCCGCTATCCTCCTGCGGGCCGCCGCGGTGCGGTCTTCGGCGGCGCGCACGACGATTATCAAGGCGGAGATGTAGCGAAAAAAATCAAGGAAGTGCACGAGCGCACCCTGATCATATGCCAAATCGAAACGGATCTCGGCGCGCAAAACGCGGAAAAGATCGCGGCTGTTGACGGCGTGGATTGCCTGTGGGTGGGGCAATTCGACCTGACCAACTTCCTCGGCATCCCCGCGCAGTTCGATCATCCGCTGTACCGGCAAGCGATTCGCGGTGTAGTGGCCGCGTGCAAAAAGCACAAGAAAATTCCAGGCTTCATGGCCTTGGACGAGAAATGGGCCAAGCAATACGTGCGAATGGGATTTCGCATGATTGCGTATGGCATCGACGCCGCGATCATGCAAAACGGATTGGCCGCAGGGATCGCGGCTTTGAAGTCCGCCGCCACGAAGACGCGTGCGCGTAAGCCCTTGCCAGGAAGACGCAAGAACTGATGAACGCATGGAGATGTGCCCTGTTATGGGCGGCCCTGAGCGCCGGGCAGCAGGCGCTGGCGCAAGAAATTCCACTCGACTGTGCCCGGCCCGAAAGCTGGGCGGAGCAGACGATATGTTCGGACAATGAACTGACCGAGATTCATGTGCGGGTGCAGCGCGCCTATGAGGAAAAAAGACGGCAGCTCGGCGAGGGTGCGCAAGCCGAACTGGTGAGCTACCAGCGCGGATGGCTGCGCGGCCGCGAGGAATGCCGCACGGCGGGCGATGCGGCGCCGGCCCTGAGTTGCTTGAAGGATTTGTACGGCGCAAGATTGAGCCAGTTGAGCAATGCGCAAGAGCGTGCCACCGTGCCACCCAGCGATCCCACGCTCATTGCGTGTCGTGGCGATGGCGTTTCCTGGGCCATGGAGTTGGGTGCCAGCTCGGCGCGTTTGCGCACGGACACGACACAAGTGCTGTCCGGTAAATTCAGCATCGTGCCAGAGCAAAAAACCTACATGTGGCGGGGCGCGCAGACGCCAGGCGGCGGGGAGGTGGTGGCCCTCGTGCTGGAGAGCGCCTGTGCCCTGGATGGAAATCGCGCGCGCTTTCCCCTGGTGGCGCGCGTGTCCTTACCCGGCGGAAACCTGCTGGCCGGTTGTTGCCAGCGCACGCCGGTGGCGGCGCTGCGTGAAGCGCCGCCTGCAAGCCGCCCACCGCCGGCCACTAGCCCTGGCCATAACTTGGGCCCGCTCCTATCCGCTGGCACGCAAATTCGGCTGCGCAACGTGGACGGCGCGACGGTACCCTTGCGTAGAAGTGCCCGCATCAGTTCGGGAAACATCCTCACCAAGGTAAAAGCAGGGATCACAGCCACTGTCGAACAGGGGATCGTGCAAGAAGGGATGAATTGGTACTTCATTGCCTTTCCCCGCGGCGATCTGAAAGGCTGGGTGATGGGAGAACTGGTGGAGGAAACTCAACCTTCCGTGGCACCGGACCCGCCATCTGCCGCGCTGCCACCCGCCATGGCGCAACCTCCAGTTTTCGTGGAGCCTGTCGCGCCCAGTGTGGCGGTGCGAGAAAGATGGTTACCAGTGCGCGGGGACTGGTGGCGTAGCGTGGTGAACTATCTACCCTTCATCGATGCTTGCATTCGCAAGGCGCAAGCCCGCACGGCCAGAGTCGTGAACTTGGAGGCCACGAAGGATAACCTGGATATCTATCTAAGAGATCCCCTGCATCAACGCATCGCCTGCACGGTGCAAGCAGACGGAAGCGTGCGGGCGCGGGCAGTGAACATGGATGAGCATTTCCCCGCGTCTGGCCCTATTTTTACCCGCGCACCGGGTGCTCCTCCCAACCCAAGCTGCTACAGCAGCAAACGCGTGATGAATCCCAAGACGAGATCCGCCGCCGGTTGGTTGTCCACCTTGAAGCCCGGCAAGCGCTGCCGGTGACATGAGCGATTGCGCCGCCCAAGCCGCCCGCTTCATCGCCGGTCATCGCTTGGCGCGCCTACCTTTGCCTGCGCTAGACCCTTCGGTACGTCCACAAAGCGAGGCGGCTGCCTACGCCGTGCAAGAGCTTTTACATGACGCCTTGGCCGCTCGCGGCCAAGGCATGATCGCCGGGCACAAGATCGGTTGCACCACGGCGGTAATGCAGGCGTTCTTGCGCATCCCCAACCCTTGCGCGGGTGGCGTGTTGTCCTCGGCGGTGCATCATCGCAAAGCGGTGTTTTCCCATGGCGATTTTTTGCACGTTGGCGTGGAATGCGAAATCGTGGTGTGGATGGATGCCGATTTACCGGCGTCACTGGCTCCCTACGATAGGCAGAGCGTGGCGGCGGCGGTGGGTGCCTGCTCGGCCGGCATGGAGGTAGTGGACGACCGCTACGTGGACTACAAGAGTCTCGATACGCCTACTCTCATCGCGGACGATTTTTTCGATGCAGCCGTGGTGATCGGCGAGCCCTACCGCGATTGGCGAAGCCTGGATTTGAGCGCACTGGGCGGCGCCACCCGAATCAATGACCGCGAAGTGGGAAGAGGGCGCGGAGCCGACGTCATGGGCCATCCCCTGGAAGCGCTCGCCTGGCTCGCTAATTCCCTAGCGCAGCGCGGGCAGTATTTGCGCAAAGGCCAGTTCGTGTTTACGGGTAGCCTGGTGGAAACGAAATGGGTGGATCGTGGCGACTGCGTGGTTATGGAGGTCGAGGGGCTGGGAACCGTGGAAGCGGAGTTTGTGTGAGGCGGGAAACGGGAAACGGGAAGCGGGAAGCGGGAAGCGGGAAGCGGGTGAACATTCACGTCTCACGCTTCACCCTTCACGAAAAAAAGCGGCGGATTTCTCCGCCGCCCCTTTTTTAATTAACGACTAGCTTAGTACAGAACGACCGGGTTGCCGGGTGAGCCCGTGCCACCGACGATTCTCAAGGGGGCCCAGATAAACGCGGCTTCCTTGATTCCGCCCTTCACGAGCGATTCGGTGTCCACGTTTTCCAGGTTCCAGATACCGCGCCTGGTCATCATTTCCGTATGGCACGGCACGGCATAGCCTTCTTCCTCGCCGCCGGGCTGCGCGTCGTTGGCGGAAGTGTCGCCCATGGTCAGCGCGATGTTACGCGACGCCATGTATTGGCAGGCGCTGATGCCGAAGCCAGGTTCGCCTTGGGCGAAGATGGCCCGAGCGGCGGCGCGTTGCTCGGAGGTGAGCGACTTGTAGCGGCCGTTGCCCCAGGTGTTGCCTTGGCCGGTGTGCAGTGCGACGCAGTCACCCGCGCCGATTTCTTCCAAGCCCTGGGCCTTCACCATCGCTTGCACGTCCGCGGCGGTCACGATGCCGCTGTCACCCGCTTTCTTCGGAATGGGAAGCATCTCTTCGGCGCTGGAGAGTCTGCCTTGCGACTTGCGATAGGCCACGGCATCCAGAACCACGAGACGGCACACAAAACCGAGTTCGCCCACGTACTCAACGCCCAAGGGGCCCATACCTACCACGCGGCCGCCTGCGCCACGCTCATAGGCATCCCAAGAAATGTGGCCGTTGTAGAACATTGGGCCCTTCGAGGTGTTCACACCGATGTGGCCAGGTCCGTCGAACTGGGTCTGGATCTGTCCGATTTCGGTGGTGACCAATTCATCGTGATACACCAAGGCGTTCTTGCCGAACGGTCCGCCGGTGGGCGTTCCAGGAATAGTCATCTGCCAGCCGCGCGGTCCGAAGGCCGGGGCTTCGCGGTGGTAGTGCTTGCCGATGGTGATGGCTTTGAACTGCTTGATCTTGGACAACGCGCGCTTGATGTTGGCCGAGTTCTTGGTGTGGTTCGCGCTGCCCGCCTTGTCGTCCGCGCCCCACTGGGAGGGTGCCCAGCTCAGAGCGGCGTCGTCCAATGGGCCTTTCAGTACTTGCGCGCTTACTCCCGCGCTCATTGCTACCAGAGCGCCTGCCACGGCGCCTGTGATGATTGATAACTTCATAGCGATCTCCAATGCTGTTATTGATTCACGTGAATGGTTGTCTACCCCAAAGGGGAACCGCTATGCCATGGGTCTCCTCCCCCAGCGGTAAACTGGCGAACATTGGCACATTCCCGCTGTGCGCGCAAGCTCAAGTCTCTTGCGCGCTGTCC
>JBJXGQ010000469.1:0-6898 GCA_046160525.1 Burkholderiales bacterium | reverse complement strand
CCACGTCCACATGCACCCAGCGCGGCTTGTCCGCTGTGGCTTTGGGATCGTAGTATTTGCTTTCGGGATCGAACTGCGTCTGGTCGGGATAGGCGAGGCGGCTCACCTTCATGATGCCCGCGATACCAGGTTCCGGGCAACTGGAGTTATAGAAGAAGGCTTCATCGCCCACGCGCATTTCGTCGCGCATGAAGTTACGCGCCTGGTAATTGCGGATTCCCGTCCAGGGCGCCTTCTTCGCCGCCGCCAGATCCTCGATGCTGAATTCATCGGGCTCCGACTTCATTAGCCAGTAATTCATAGGCAAAAGCCCGCGATAGTGGAGCCCCCCGCAAATGCCGTCAGACCGTGGCTCTTGAACCTACGGTTCAAGATCGGCCGCTTTCCGAGCACCTAAGGCACATCCAGCGAGGGACGCGCACACTGGCACTACATTGGGCCGCGGCCTAGTTTCCTACTTGGTTCGAAGAGTTTACGGCCTAGACAAACACCGCAGGGAGCAAGTCTTGAAAATGCATGGGGCCACCTAGGTTTCGTCCGGGCGAGAACTGCCCTACTCGAACAAATTTTCCTGCGGCTCCAAGGCGGTATCGATGTTCGCCGCCATCGATTTCATTCTACGTCGAAACTCACCGATGTCAAAACCCCCATCGATGGGAGTGGAAAGATACTCGTGCGCGATGTTCAGCGCGGCCATGATGGCGATGCGCTCGTTGCCGATCACCTTGCCCTCGGCGCGAATCTCCTGCATCTTCGCATCGAGGTAGTCCACCGCTTTGAGGAGCCCCTCCTTCTCCTCGTCCTTGCAATTGACGCGAAAGGGCCGCCCCAATATGCTGACATCCATTCCGGGGAGCTGCGTACTTACTCGTCCTCTGGGATTCGGCTTAGGATCGTCTCCAGGCGCTCCTTGGCGTTGGAGATCTTCTCCGAGAGTTGCTTGTTGTCGCTTTGGCTCGCCGCTAATTCCTGGCGCAGGTCGTTGTTGTGTTTGCGTAGACGTTGGCATAGTTGGACCAGTTGGTTGATTTTGCCTTCGAGGCTGGCGATCTCGCTTTCCATCGCCACACTATAGTGAGAGCCGCCTGTAAAATCAACCGTCTTATAGGCCGACCCAGCGCATGGCCACGCCAAACTCTTTCAACACGAAGGAGCGCGACGGCAACACGAAGGATCACGAAGAAGACCTGCGGTGATATAACGCAAGCGGAGGGATTTTCTCCTTCGTGTTCCATCTCGCACCCTTCGTGATCCTTCGTGTTGAAAGCGGTTTAGTTTTTACCAGCCCCGGCACCTCGCGAAGCCTCGGTTACAATTCATGAGCGATGAGGTGCTCGGTCCGAATCCATCGGGCCAGAGTGAAACGGGAATCAGGTGCGGAATCATCCAAAGCCTGTACTGCCCCCGCAACGGTAAGTAGGCCAAAACCGCTTCCATCCTTAGCCACTGTGGATGTCTTGAGCAATCCATGGGAAGGTAAAGCGGCTTGAAGAGAGCAATCCCTTCAACCTACCAGTCCGGAGACCGGCCTCCTCGCCAACCCTGAACGCTGCGGTGGGCGGCGGGGCTTTGGATCAGTTGCTTCGAAGTCCTCTTTCGCCCTCGAATATCTATCCGTCCCAGGATAGCGCGGCGTTCTTTTCTTAATTTATCGCGCGTGCGGCGGGCACGCGCACCAAGGAGAGTGCCGTGCGAGTGAAGTATTTGATCCCCCTATTCTTTTCCCATACCGTGTTGGCCCAGGACAACATAGCCACCGAGACCGTCACTGAAGAGGTGGTGATCACGGCCACGCGATTCGAGGAGCGCAATCCTCCTGCGCCCATGCTGCAGGTCATCGGAGCCAAGGAAATCGAAGCCAGTGGACAGCGTTTCTTGCCGGATCTGTTGCAGCAGCAAAGCGGCATATCGGTACGCGACAACACCGGCACGCCTGACAAGCAAGTGGACATGCGCGGATTCGGCGTCACGGGCGACCAGAACACCGTGATCCTGATCGACGGCCAGCGCTTGACGGAAAACGAACTCGCCTCCGCCAACTGGTCGGCCATACCCATCGACAGTGTCGAACGCATCGAGATTGTGCGCGGCAGCGCTTCCGTGCTCTACGGCGCCGGCGCCACGGGCGGGGTCATCAATATCATTACCAAGAAGCCCCAGGCGGGAGCGCGCGACTTGAAATTGTCGGCTGGGTTTGGCAACCATGCCACGAAGGATCTGAGAGCCAGCGGAGCGCTGGCAAGCGACACTCTCGGCATGACTTTGGCCCTCAACCGTTACGCCAGCGACAACTACCGCGACAACAACGAAATCGAGCAGACCGGAGTGAACTTCGGCTTCGATACGCTTCAAGCGGGCCCGCGCATTTCCATGCGCATCACCGCGGAAGAGCAGGACGTACGCTTGCCCGGTGCGAGAAGCCGCGCGCAACTCATCACGGACCGGCGCGGCGCGACCACTCCGAATGACTACGCCAAGCGCGATAGCCAGCGAATAAGCCTCACCGGCATCCTGCCCGTGGCGCAAGGCGAGTTCCGCACCGACCTGAGCTACCGGCACCGCGATACTTCGTCCTCGCAGATCGGCACTCTCGTGGATGCGAAGTCCGATACGCTGGCCCTCTCGCCTCGCATCCGGCTGCCTTTTCAATTCGGGCCCGCGAACTATTCGCTCACGGCCGGATTGGATTGGGACCGGTGGGATTACGAGAGCAATCGCGTTTCCACCTTCTCCACCACGGACCTTTCCTCCACCCAAGAAAACCAAGCGCTCTACGCGCAGAACACCTTCGCCTTCCCCAGCCAGACCACGCTTATCTTGGGCGGGCGGTTGCAACGGGTGCAATTCGAAGCGCGCGACGCCGCGAGCACGCAGCCCTACGCCGCCGGCAGCCAAACGCGAACATTGAGCGCCTATGAAGCCCAAGTACAACAAGGGTTCGCGGAGAGCTGGGTGGCCTATGCAAAGATTGGACAAAGCTTCCGTTTGGGCACGGTTGATGAGGTGTATGCGCCATTTGGAGGACCATCGTTCGACGCGATGGTGGCATTCCTCGAACCGCAAAAAGCTCACGACCAGGAGATCGGCGTGCAAAAACGCGGGCAGCACCTATCCGGACGATGGGCGGCCTACCACATGAATCTCACCAACGAAATTCACTTCGACCCGGTGGCTTTCGCCAACATCAACTACCCGCCATCCCAGCGCTACGGCTCGGAGTTCGATGTGACTTGGCAAGTGTCCGATCGCATCGCGCTCTCGGGTAACGCCACCTACGCCCGCGCGAAGTTTCGTAGCGGAAGCGTGGGCGGGCTAGACGTCACGGGAAAAGAGTTACCGCTGGTCCCGCGCTACAAGGCCAATATCAACCTCGCGTGGAACATGCTGGATAACTTGACCGGCAGCGTGGGCTTGACTTGGGTGGCCGAGCAGCGCTTCGACAACGATGAATCCAACACCTTCGCGGACAAGATTCCGGCCTTCACCACCGTTGACACGCGTGTCAATGCGACATTTAACCGCTGGTCTGTATCCGGCGAGATCCGCAATTTGTTCAACGAGAAGTATTACACTTATGGCGTGAGGTCTCTCTCCTCCTCGAACTTCAACGCCTATCCAGCCGCGGAAAGGTCGTTCCTCGTTACCGGCCAGTACCGTTTCTGAGGATTCGCGCCACCGTTGACCAACGCAATGGCGCGTGCTATATCAGCAACCGGGTTCCTCAAGGAATCCGGTGATGCTGAATAACATCCTTAGGAGGGGTCCATGATTTACTGTAAGCGCATTGCAGTTATCGCAACCACCTTGGGCGCCGCCGCACTTGTCGCGGCGCCCGCTTTCTCGCAAGTCCAAAAACTCGGCAAGGGCGAAGGCTTCGTGGACATCGTCGCCTGGCCTGGCTACATCGAGCGCGGCGAGACCGACAAGAATTTCGACTGGGTCACCGATTTCGAGAAGAAGACCAGTTGCAAGGTGCGTGTGAAAACCGCCAACACCTCCGATGAAATGGTGGCCCTGATGAACGAAGGCGGTTTCGATCTGGTTACCGCCTCGGGCGATGCCTCCATGCGCTTGATCGTGGGTAAGCGCGTTCAGGAGGTCAACACCAAACTCATCCCCAGCTACAAAAACGTCGATTCGCGCCTGCAGAACGCACCCTGGCACACGGTGGGCGGCAAGCATTACGGAGTGCCCTACCAATGGGGTTACAACGTGCTGGCCTACAACACCAAGGTCTTCGCCTCGCCACCCAAGAGCTGGGAAGTGGTATTTAAGGAGATGGATCTGCCGGACGGCAAATCCAACAAGGGCCGGGTGCAAGCTTTCGATGGCCCCATCTACATCGCCGATGCTGCGCTGTACTTGATGAAGGCCAAGCCCGAGCTGGGAATCAAGAATCCCTACGAGCTGGACGACAAGCAATACAAGGAGGCGCTCGACCTCCTGCGCGGGCAACGCAAGTTGGTGTCGCGCTACTGGCACGATGCCTTCATCCAGGTGGACGACTTCAAGAACGAAGGCGTGGTGGCCTCCTCTTCCTGGGGTTTCCAGGTGAATCTACTGCGAGGAGAGAAGCAGCCCATCGCCAGCGTTGTTCCCGTGGAGGGCGCCACGGGCTGGGCGGACACCACCATGATGCACGCCAATGCCGAACACCCGAACTGCGCCTATATGTGGATGGAGCATTCGCTGAATAACAAGCTGCAAGGCGACTTGTCCGCCTGGTTCGGATCCGTGCCCGCGGTTCCCGCTGCCTGCAAGGGCAACAAACTGCTGACCGACGATGGCTGCGCCACCAACGGCTATAACGAGTTCGACCGCATCTGGTTCTGGCGCACGCCGGTGGCCAACTGCGGCGGCGGGCGCACCTGCGTCCCCTACTACCGCTGGGTCACCGACTACATCGCCATTCTGGGCGGCCGCTAGCTTTCTATCGAGGGCGGTGAGGTTTCTCGCCGCCCGTTGCCGGTCATGGCCGAGACTGCCCCCGCGGTTCGCTTCACGGGCGTGTGCCGCTATTACGGCGAGGTACGTGCCATCGACCAGATCTCCTTGCAGATCGCCGATGGGGAGTTCTTTTCCTTGCTGGGTCCATCGGGTTCGGGTAAGACCACTTGCCTGAGGCTCATCGCGGGCTTCGAGCAACCCGACGCCGGCGAAATCGAAATCCACGGCCGCGCGGTGGCGGGTGTGCCTCCCTACGAGCGCGACGTCAACACGGTGTTTCAAGACTACGCGTTGTTTCCCCACATGAGCGTCGGGGAAAACGTGGAGTACGGGCTGATGATCCGCAAGGTAGCACCCGAAGAACGCCGGCGCCGCGCTGGCGAAATGCTGGAGCTGGTGAAGTTGAGCGGTTTGGCGGGACGAAAACCTAGCCAGCTCTCGGGCGGCCAGCGCCAGCGCGTGGCGCTCGCAAGGGCGCTGGTGAACCGGCCCCGAGTGTTGTTGTTGGACGAACCCCTAGGCGCACTGGATCTCAAACTGCGCGAGCAGATGCAGGTGGAGTTGAAGGCGCTGCAACGGCAGGTGGGTATCACCTTCATCTATGTGACCCACGACCAGGGCGAAGCGCTAGCCATGAGCGACCGGGTGGCGGTGTTCAACCTCGGGCGCATCGAACAAGTGGGCACGCCCGGCGATATATACGAACGCCCGGCCACAAGCTTCGTGGCCAGTTTCGTCGGCATCTCCAATGTGTGCGAGGGCGAACTGGCGCTGCGTCTCACCGGCGGCGCACGTCCCTTTGTTATCCGCCCCGAGAAGATACGCCTGATGGGTCTGGCGGTTAGTTCGACGGATTCCTGGCGCTCGGCAACCGGCGTGGTCGAGTCCCTCGTCTATCTGGGCGCGGCCACGCGCTACAACGTCGCCCTGGACGGTGGAGGGCGCCTGAGCGCATTGCGCCAAAATTCCGATGAACCCGGCGAGGGACCCAGGCAAGGCGAGCGCACCCGATTGAGTTGGCAACCCAAGCACGAACATCCGTTGCAAGGCGCGGCGCAATGAACGTTGCGTACGCCGCGCCCCCAGGCATGTGGCATCGCGCCGCCAACGTCTTGTACTTGCATCCGCGAGCGCTTCTTTTTCTGCTCCTCACCCCGCCGCTGCTCTGGCTCGGAATCATCTACCTGGGATCGTTGTTCGCGCTCTTGGCGCAGAGTTTCTTTTATATCGACGAGTATTCCGGATTGGTGGTGAGGGAGTTTTCTTTCATCACATGGAAGCACCTCTTCACGCTGTCCAATTTCGACATCATCCTGCGCACCACCGCGATGGCCGCGGCGGTTACCGTGGCCGCGGCTCTACTCGCTTTTCCACTGGCTTTCTACATGGTGCGCCACGCCAGCACTCGCATGAAAGCGTTGCTCTACCTGGGTGTGATGCTGCCGCTGTGGTCGAGCTACCTGGTGCGCGTGTACTCCTGGAAATTGATTCTCGCCAAGGAGGGCATCATTACCTGGATGGCGGAGAACCTGGGCCTGCTATGGTTGCTGGAAGGAATCCTGGCGATCCCCGTCATCGGCGGGCCCTCCCTGTCCACTTCCGATATCGGTACTTTCCTGGTGTTTCTCTACGTATGGCTGCCCTTCATGGTGCTGCCCATCGTGGCCGCGCTGGAGCGCGTTCCGCCCTCCTATATCGAGGCATCGGCGGACCTGGGCGCCAACCCGCGGGAGACCTTTCGCCGCGTGATATTTCCGCTGGCGCTTCCGGGAGTAATCGCCGGTTCCATCTTCACTTTCTCCTTGACCCTGGGCGATTACATCATCCCTGGGATCATCGGAACTTCCCATCCTTTCATCGGCCAGGCCGTCTACGCGCACCAGGGCACGGCGGGAAACATCCCCATGGCCGCCGCGCTCACCATCGTGCCCATCGCCATCATGGCGGCGTA
>JBJXGQ010000468.1:0-12193 GCA_046160525.1 Burkholderiales bacterium | reverse complement strand
TGCGTGCCAAGAAGCGCTGGACAAATGATGTCAGGGCGGCGAAGACCTACAACATCACCCCTGCCAGCGCCGGGGGCGATGTGTTCGCGGCGGATACCAAGGGCCGCATCATGCGTATCGACGGCGCAAGCGGAAAAACCAAGTGGAAGATAGAAACCAAGGAAACCATTTCCGCCGGTGTAGGCGTGGGTGGCGGGCTGGTGTTGGTGGGGACGGCGAAGGGTAAGGTCCTGGCCTATGGCATGGATGGGAAAGCCAAGTGGAACGCCATGGTGACGAGCGAGGTCTTGGCCCCGCCAGCGGCCAACGAATCCTGGGTGATCGTGCGCAGTGGCGATGGCAAGATTTTTGGTCTGAGCGCGGCCGGCGGGGTGCGCAAGTGGGAGTATCAAAGCGTGCTGCCCGCGCTCATCCTGCGCTCGGAGGCGGGGGTCAGTCTGGAGCAAGACCATGTGTTCGCGGGGTTGGCGGGCGGGAAGGTCGTGGCGCTGCGCGTGAACGACGGCGTGCAACTGTGGGAAGCCAGCATTACCGTGCCGCGAGGCGATAACGAAATCGAGCGCATCGCGGACGTTTCGGGCGAACCGTTGCGCGACCGCTCGCTTGCTTGTGTGGCGAGTTACCAGGGCCGCGTGGGTTGCTTCGATCTCGCCAAGGGTGCTGGCCTGTGGTCGCGCGAAGCCTCTTCGGGGCAGCGGCTGGCGGGCGATGAGAAGGCCGTCTATCTGGTGGACGATCACAGCCAGATATTCGCCTACGACCGCGAAAGCGGCGGGCAGTTGTGGAAACAGGAAAAACTGTTCGGGCGCCGCGTGACGGCACCGCTGGTCGTTGGCGCCCATTTGGTGGTCGCCGATTTCGAAGGCTATGTTCATGTGCTCAACACCCAGGATGGCACTCTAGCGGGCCGCTTCCGTGCGGACGGTGATGCCATAGCCACTGCGCCGGTATCCGCTGGACAGTCGGTCGTGGTGCAATCCATTGACGGCGATCTGACCGCGTTTACCCTGCAGTGAAGCCCACCTTCGTCATAGTGGGCCGCCCCAATGTGGGCAAATCCACGCTGTTCAACCGCCTGACGCGAACCCGCGATGCCATCGTGGCCGAAGTGGCCGGGCTGACCCGCGACCGCCATTACGGCCGGGGTACGGCTGGAGGCCGCGCCTTCGTGGTGGTGGATACGGGGGGCATTCAGCCCGATAGTACCGAGGGAGTGTTTCAGGAAATGGCGCGCCAGGCCCAACTGGCCATGGACGAGGCGGACGTTCTGCTGTTCGTGGTGGATGCCCGTGCCGGGCTTACCCACGGTGACCGAGCCATCGCCTTGCAAGTGCGGCGCAGCGGCAGGAAGGTCGTTCTTGTGGCCAATAAGTCCGAGGGATTGGATCCTGCCCAGGCCACGGCCGAGTTCCATGAGCTGGGATTAAGCGATGTCATTCCTGTCTCGGCGGCCCACGGCCAAGGCGTACGGGAACTCATGGAATGGGCCTTGGAAAGTTTCCCGGCCGAGGCGAACGAAGCCGCCGAAGACGAACCCAGGTGCCCGCGCATTGCCATCGCTGGGCGTCCCAACGTGGGCAAGTCCACCATGGTGAACGCGCTTCTAGGCGAGGAGCGGGTCATTGCCTTCGACGAACCTGGCACCACGCGCGATAGCATCTACATCGACTTCGAGTGGCGCGGGCGGCCCTATACGCTTATCGATACCGCCGGTGTGCGCCGGCGCGGCAAGGTATCGGACCTGGTGGAAAAATTCTCCGTCATCAAGACCCTGCAGTCCATCGAGGATGCCAATGTGGTGGTGCTGGTGATCGACGCCAGCCGCGAGGTGTCCGACCAGGATGCGAGCCTCGCGGGCTATATTCTGGAAACGGGGCGTGCCGTCGTGGTGGCCGTTAATAAGTGGGATTCAGCCAACGCCGAGGACCAGGCGCGCATCAAGCGCGAGTTGGACCGCAAGCTCGGTTTCCTCGATTTCGCCAAGGTGCATTACATATCGGCCAAGAATGCCAAGGGGCTCGTCCCCATGATGGCCTCCGTGGCAAAAGCCTATGCATCGGCGACACTTAAACTCTCCACCCCGAAGCTCACCAAGACCTTGAATAACGCAGTGATGCGCCAAGCCCCTCCGCGCGCTGGGATGGTGCGCCCGAAGCCGCGCTATGCCCACCAAGGGGGTTCCAATCCGCCTGTGATCGTCATTCACGGCAATGCCCTGGACCGCCTGCCAGCGACTTACCAGAGATACCTTCAAGGGGTATTTACCAAGGCCTTCGAATTGGAAGGTACTCCCATTCGCATAGAACTCAAGACCAGCCACAACCCTTACGCCGGGCGCGACTAAATTCGTATTCTCCCCGCTCCTGGCGCGGGGACTAACTCCTGGGGGGCCAAAGGGGGGCGAAGTGGTTTTGACGAAGCCCCCCTTTATTGATCGGTCTGGATTAAGATGGGCGCATGCCGATATCATTAAAGGCGAAGCCGCATACAGCGAGGCCAAAATCTGGCGTAGAGTATGCGGCGCGCGATGGTGGAGCGCGGAATCGATTTGCGTAGGGCCCCCACGGCGGCTATAGTGGCGGTGGGAAAGTGCAAATAACCTAAAAGCATGGAGGCACCATGAGCGGCAAGGGGCAATTATTACAAGACCCGTTCTTGAACACGCTGCGAAAAGAGCACGTGCCGGTATCGATCTACCTGGTCAATGGCATCAAGCTACAAGGGCAAATAGAGTCCTTCGACCAGTATGTCGTGCTGCTGAAAAATACGGTGACGCAAATGGTCTATAAACATGCCATCTCCACCGTGGTTCCAGCGCGGCCCGTTAGCCTGAATCTCGAGCAAGCCACTGAGTAATTTCTGGGCAGTGCTTGCCCTGTTCAAGGGCGCGTTGAAACGGGCGGGGTCCCATGATTGAGCGGCCGCGCGCGGGCGAGAAGGCCTTGCTCGTGGCCATGGATCTGGGAGATCCGGGCTACTCCTTGAGCCGGGACGAACTTCATCTGCTCGCGGTAAGCGCGGGGCTCACGGTGCTCGGAACCATCACGGGGCGCAGGTCTCGAATCGATGCGGCCACTTTCACTGGCAGTGGCAAGGTGCAAGAAGTTGCCGCCGCCGTGCTGGAACTGGGCGCCAATGTGGTGATCTTCAACCATGTCTTGTCCCCGGCCCAGGAACGCAATCTCGAAGGCGTGCTCAAATGCCGGGTGGTGGACCGCGTCGCCCTGATCCTGGACATATTCGCCCAGCGCGCCCGCAGTCACGAAGGCAAGCTGCAAGTGGAGTTGGCACAACTCACCCATTTATCCACGCGTTTGGTGCGTGGCTGGACCCACCTGGAACGCCAGCAAGGCGGCATCGGACTGCGAGGTCCTGGCGAAACCCAGTTGGAGACGGACCGCCGCTTGATCGGCAAGCGCGTCAAAATTCTCAAGGACCGCATCGCCACGGTGCGCAAGCAACACGACGTGCAACGCCGTGCGCGCAGCCGCAACGAGGTGTTCGGCGTTTCCTTGGTGGGGTACACCAATGCGGGCAAGTCCACTTTGTTCAACCGCCTCACCAAGTCCAAAGCCTACGCTGCCGACCAGTTGTTCGCCACGGTGGACACGACTAGCCGGCGCATGGTGTTTCCAGACCGGCGGCAATTGGTGTTGTCCGATACGGTGGGATTCATACGCGACCTGCCGCACACACTGGTCGCGGCCTTTCGAGCGACATTGGAAGAAACCGCACGCGCCGATTTGTTGTTGCATGTGGTGGACGCCGCCAATCCTGGCTATGCAGGACAGATCGAACAGGTAAACGGGGTGTTGGCCGAAATCGGCGCGGGCGAAATCCCGCAAATCATGGTGCACAACAAGTCCGACATCGCCGGGTTGCCGGGCGCAATGGAGCGAGACGAGTATGGTAGTATTTCGCGAGTTCGGGTGAGTGCTCGAACAGGCGAAGGCATCGATATTTTGCGTGCGGCCATTGCGGAACAAGTGCCGCACCCCCACGTAAATGAGGCGGCGGTGGTGGAATCATGACCGGGCCAACCCTGCCGGCGGCCGCGCTTCCCACACCTTGCTTGCAGTCCTGCATTCAGTCCCTATCCATATTCCTACTCTCATACACTATTAATGGCGCCCAATGATCCACAGTGGGGCCGTCGCGGTGGCGACGGGCCTCCCGATCTTGACGAACTCTTCAACCGTTTGCGCGAGAAATTCGGCGGGCTGTTCGGAGGTAAGGGCCCCCGCCCGCCCAGCGGCCCGGCGGACTTCAAGCGATTCGGCGGAGGAGCCGGCCTTCTCGTTGGGCTGCTTGCCATCATCTGGCTAGGCAGTGGTTTTTATATCGTGAATCCCAGCCAGCGCGGCGTGGTGCTGCGTTTTGGAAAATACGTGGAGACCAAGCAGGAAGGCCCGCGCTGGCATCTGCCCTATCCCATCGAGAGCGTCGAGGTGGTGAATCTCTCGCAAGTGCGAACCGTGGAAGTCGGTTACCGCAATAGCGACAAGAACAAGGTGCTCAAGGAATCCCTCATGCTCACCGACGATGAGAACATCATCGACATGGAGTTTGCCGTCCAGTACACTTTAAAGGATCCCATCGCCTATCTGTTCAACAACCGCGATGCCGACCAGGAAACCGTGCGGCAGATCGCCGAGTCCGCCATTCGCGAAGTGGTCGGCAAAAGCAAGATGGATTTCGCGCTCTACGAGGGGCGCGAGCAGATTGCCCTCAACATCAAGACCCTCATGCAATCCATCCTCGATCGTTACGGCACTGGTGTCAGCATCAGCCAGGTCACCATGCAGCAAGCCCAGCCGCCCGAGCAGGTGCAATCCGCCTTCGACGATGCCGTGAAGGCGACCCAGGACCGCGAGCGCCAGAAAAACGAGGGCCAGGCCTACGCCAACGACGTGGTGCCCAAGGCGCGCGGGAGCGCATCGCGGCTCATGCAAGAGGCCGAAGGACACAAGCAGCGCGTGATTGCCAACGCCGAAGGCGAGGCCTCGCGCTTTCGCGCGGTCGCGGCGGAATACAAGCGTGCTCCCGGTGTGACGCGAGACCGGCTCTATATAGACGCCATGCAGCAGGTCATGTCGGCCACCACCAAGGTGATCGTCGACCAAAAAGCGGGCAGTTTGCTCTATCTGCCCCTGGACAAGATCATGCAAATGTCCGCGTCCGGCGGCAACGGGGGGGCGGTTTTGGGCGATGGCACGCCGGTGCCCGAGGCCGCAGCGAGCACTCCGCCCAACGTGGAATTGCTCCCGCGCTCGCGGGAAGCCTTTAGGAACCGGGACCGGGAGTCACGGCCATGAAGCGTAGTTTGGGACCAGTGCTTGCCGTCGTCATCGTTGCCGCGATTATCCTGAGCCTGGGGATCTTCTCCGTGGACCAGCGCCAAAACGCCATCGTGTTTCGCTTGGGCAAAACCATCAAGGTCATCAAGGAGCCAGGTCTTGCCTTCAAGATCCCCTTGCTCGACAACGTGCGTTTCTTCGACACCCGCATCCTGACCTTGGATGCCGACGACCCCGAGCGCTTCATCACCTCGGAGAAGAAAAACGTCCTGGTGAATTCCTTCGTCAAGTGGCGCATCGTCGACGTGCTGGAGTATTACAAGAGCGTGGACGGCGACGAGACCCGCGCCCGTATCCGCCTCTCCCAAACGGTGAACAGCAGCTTGCGGGAAGAGTTCGGCAAGCGCACCATTCATGACGTGGTGTCCGGCGAGCGCGACAAGATCATGGAACTCATGCGCGAGAAGGCCGATGCCGACGCGCGCAAGATCGGTGTGCAAGTGCTCGACGTGCGCCTGAAGCGCGTGGATCTCCCGCAGGAAGTGAGCGATGCCGTCTACCGCCGAATGGAAGCCGAGCGCAAGCGCGTGGCCAACGAATTGCGCTCCCAAGGTTACGCCGAGTCGGAGCGCATTCGGGCGGACGCGGACAAGCAGCGCGAGGTAATCGTGGCCGAGGCCTATCGCGACGCCCAGCGCATCAAGGGCGAGGGCGACGGCAAGGCCGCCGCCATTTACGCCAACGCATACCAGGACCAACCCGAGTTTTACACCTTCTACCGTAGCTTGGAAGCCTACAAGCAAAGCTTCAAGAGCAAGAACGATGTTCTGGTATTGGAGCCTAATTCGGAGTTCTTCCGCTTCATGAAAGGCGCGAGTGGCCGCTCTGGCCGGTAATCGTTCTCAGCCGGATGCGAGATTCCCTGCTTAGCGCCCTGGCCTTGCTGCTCGTTTTGGAAGGTGTGCTGCCTTTTCTGTTGCCCGCCATGTGGCGCGACACTTTTCGCAAGCTGATCGCATTGTCCGACGGGCAATTGCGCTTTGTGGGGCTGACCTCCATGATTGCCGGCCTGCTGATTCTGCTGCTCGCACGCGGAGGTTGATCCGTGCGCCACTGGATACTTCCGGAACACATCGAGGACTTGCTGCCGCGCGAAGCCGCGAAATTGGAGGTTCTGAGGCGGCGCATCCTGGATTTGTTCGGCGTACATGGTTACGAGCTGGTGATACCGCCGCTCTTGGAGCATATCGAATCGCTCCTGACGGGTACCGGCTACGACCTCGATCTGAGAACTTTCAAGCTGGTGGACCAATTGAGCGGCCGCATGCTCGGCGTGCGCGCCGACATCACGCCGCAAGTGGCGCGTATCGATGCGCACCTGCTCAACCGCCAGGGTATTTCGCGTTTGTGCTACACCGGTAGCGTATTGCACACGCAACCCTCCGGCTTGGGCAGAACTCGCGAGCCCATTCAAATCGGCGCCGAAATCTACGGTCACCAAGGCGTGGAAAGCGATATCGAAATTCAGACGCTGATGGTGCGCGCGTTGGAGAGCGCGGGCGTAGGCAGTTTGCACCTGGATCTGGGCCACGTTGCCATTTTCCGAGCATTGGCTCAGGCCGCGCGGCTGGAGCGTGAACGCGAAATCGAATTGTTCCAAGCCCTGCAATCCAAGGACGTTCCCCAGATAAGAGATCTCCTGGCGGACGTGGAGCAAACGCTCAAGGACGCGTTCTTGCGCTTGCCTGCGCTATACGGTGGCGCAAGTGTTCTTGCGATCGCGCGGCAGCAGCTTCCTGCCTTGCCGGAGATTCACGGTGCGCTCACCCAACTCGAACAGTTGTGCGTCGCGCTAAGCCCCGTGGTTCCCGAAGTGCGCGTGGATCTCGCGGAACTGCGCGGCTATCACTATCACAGCGGCGTCGTGTTCGCTGCCTACACCGCGGGTTATCCCAATGCGCTTGCTCTTGGCGGGCGCTACGATCAAGTCGGCGTGGCCTTCGGGCGCGCCCGCGCCGCCACGGGTTTTAGCATGGATCTGCGGGAAATCGCCTCGGTTTCTCCGTTCGTCGCGGAGCGCCGTGCGTTGCTCGCACCCTACAGGCCCGGTGACGCAGCCTTGGCGGCGCTCATACAGAAGACTCGAGAGGGCGGCCAGACCGTGGTGACCGATCTGCCGGGGCACGAGCAACACCGCGATGAACTCGCTTACGACCGCCAATTCGTTTTGCGAAATGGGCAGTGGTCCATCGAAAATAGATAACGCAGTAGATAAAGTACAGTGGGAACCATGGGAAAGAACGTCGTCGTAATCGGAACGCAGTGGGGAGATGAGGGCAAGGGCAAGGTGGTCGATTGGCTCACCGACCATGCCGATGTGGTGGTGCGCTTTCAAGGCGGCCACAACGCCGGGCATACGCTGGTCATCGGCGGGCAGAAGACCGTATTGCACCTGATTCCCTCGGGCATCCTGCGCCCAGGTGTGGCGTGCCTCATCGGTAACGGCGTAGTGCTCTCACCCGAGGCCTTGATCGAAGAGCTCACGACATTGGAACAGGCAAAGGTGGACGTGGCCGGGCGCGTGACCATCAGCGAGGCATGCCCATTGATCCTGCCGTATCACAGCGCGCTCGACCGTGCGCGTGAAGCTGCCAAGGGGGAAGCCAAGATCGGCACCACGGGCCGTGGCATCGGCCCCGCTTACGAGGACAAAGTGGCGCGGCGTGCCATTCGCGTGCAGGATTTATTTCACCCCGAGCGCCTGGCCGCGAAGCTGCGCGAAGTACTCGATTATCACAACTTCGTGTTGCAAGGTTACTTTCACGCCGAGCCCGTGGATTTTCAAAAAACGCTGGACGAAACCCTCGGATTCGTGGAGCGGCTGCGCCCCATGGTGGGCGATGTATCGCATCTGTTGCACGAAGCCCAGCGCCAAGGCAAGCGCCTGTTGTTCGAAGGCGCGCAAGGCACGCTGCTGGACGTGGATCATGGCACCTACCCCTACGTGACCTCCAGCAATTGCGTGGCGGGTGCGGCGGCGGCGGGCTGCGGCGTGGGGCCGCAAGCGTTGCAGTACGTGCTGGGCATCACGAAGGCTTACACGACGCGCGTGGGTTCCGGGCCCTTCCCAACGGAACTCGACGACGCCACCGGCGCACAAATACGCGTGCGAGGAAAGGAGTTCGGCGCCACCACCGGGCGGCCGCGCCGCTGCGGCTGGTTCGACGCGGCAGCCCTGCGCCGCTCTATTCAAATCAACGGCGTGTCGGGCCTATGCGTGACCAAGCTCGACGTGCTCGACGGCATGCAAGCCCTGCGCATCGGCGTGGGTTACGAGGCCAATGGCCAAACCTACCAATTGCCTCCCGTGGGCGCCGAAGCGCTGGAGGAATGCGAGCCCATCTACGAAGAAATTCCGGGTTGGACGGATAGCACCGTGGGCGTGAAGGAGTACAGTAAGCTCCCCGCGCCCGCGCGCCATTACCTTAAACGTCTTGAGGAAGTCTGCGGTGTGCCCATCGACTTGATTTCCACCGGGCCAGACCGGGACGAGACCATCGTGATGCGCCATCCGTTTTCCTGACGGAAAACGGATCACGGAACACGGACAACCGACCACGGATCACGCCTTACCATACTACTGGTGCCGAGAAGAGGACTCGAACCTCCACAGTGTTGCCACCGCCAGGACCTGAACCTGGTGCGTCTACCAATTTCGCCATCTCGGCATGGGGGCGCAAAATTAAAGCCTCGAAGGGGGTTTGTCAAACCCGATTTCGCATGGCGGCCCATTTATTTCAACTATTCAAGAGACCAATACCATTAACAGCGAACGACTGAAGAAGTCCTCCTTAAGAAAAAAAGATCCCTTTCTCGACCGTGAGAAGGGCCGTTATGAAGCGCCGCTGCCCAGCCGCGAATTCATCCTGCAAATACTGACCGATGAAGGTGTTCCCCTGCAAGCCTCGGAGCTTGAGGAGAAACTCTCCATATCGGGGGCCGAGCAAATTCATTTCAACCGCCGCCTTCAGGCCATGGAGCGCGACGGGCAAATCATGCGCAACCGGCGCGGCGCCCTGTGCGTGGTGGAGAAACTGGGTTTCATCCACGGGCGCGTGATAGGCCACCGCGATGGCTTCGGATTCATCGTTCCCGATGGTGGCGGCGAGGATCTTTACCTGAGCCCCTGGGAAATGAGCAAGGTGCTCCACGGCGACCAAGTGGTGGCGCGCGAGGTGGCGGGTAAGCAGGGCAAGCGCGAAGCCTCCATCGTCGAAGTGGGACTGCGGGCTAACGCCACGGTGGTCGGGCGTTTGCACAAGGAAGGCGGCATTCACTTCGTGGTGCCGGAGGACCGGCGCATCAATCACGACATATTGCTTTCGCCCGAGGGGGTTGGCGGCGCCAAGCCCGGCGAAGTGGTGGTGGTGGAAATCCTCCAGCAGCCCGAAGTACACGTGAAGCCCATGGGGCGCATCGTGGAGGTGGTGGGGCATGCCACCGATCCGGGTATCGAGATCGAAATCGCGCTGCGCAAGCACAACTTGCCCTTCGAGTTCTCGCCGGCCGTGGAGAAGCTCACGCAGAAATACAGCAAGACCATCGGCCAGAAAGACATCGCAAAGCGCGAGGACCTACGCGCGTTGCCGCTGGTGACCATCGATGGGGAGACCGCGCGCGATTTCGACGACGCCGTCTTCTGCGAACCCGCTGGCAAGGGGTACCGGCTCATCGTCGCCATCGCCGATGTGAGTCACTACGTCAAGGACAAGGACGCGCTGGACGAGGAAGCGCGCGAGCGCGGCACCTCCGTCTACTTCCCGCGCCGCGTGATTCCCATGCTGCCCGAGGTGTTGTCCAACGAGTTGTGTTCGCTCAAGCCTGATGAGGACCGCTTGTGCCTGGCCTGCGAAATGGCCATCAGCAAGAAGGGCGTGATCGAGAACTACCGCTTCTTTCAAGGTGTCATGCGCTCCCACGCGCGGCTCACCTACACGGAAGTGGCCGCGCGCTTGGACAACGACATCGAGCGGCCCCTGCAAGCCCAGCTACGCCATCTGCGCGCCGTATTCGAGGCGTTGCTCGAGGCGCGATTGAAGCGTGGCGCCATCGATCTGGACAGCACCGAGACGCAAATCGAGTTCGACGACAAGGGCCGCATCCAGGCCATCCATCCGCTGGAGCGCAACGTGGCGCACCGCCTGATCGAGGAGTGCATGCTGGCCGCGAACACCAGCGCGGCGGAGTTCCTCGAAGCGGCGGAGCAACCGTTGCTCTACCGCGTACATGAAGGTCCCACGGAAGAAAAGCTGGAAGATCTGCGCGGCGTGCTGGCGGAGTTCGGCCTCGATTTAACCGGTGGCAAGAAGCCCAAGCCGAAGGACTTTGCCCGTGCCCTGGACAAGGTGCGTAGCCGCCCCGAAGGCGGATTCCTGCAAACCGTTACGCTGCGGTCCTTGAAGCAGGCGCGCTATACGCCGGAGAATCTTGGCCACTTCGGTCTGGCCTACGAGCGTTACACGCACTTCACCTCGCCCATCCGGCGCTACCCCGATCTTCTGGTGCACCGGGCCATCAAGGCGGTGATCGCTGGCGACACCTACCAGGCAGGCGATTGGCGCCAGCTTGGCGTGCAGTGCTCGGAGCGCGAACGCCGCGCGGCCGAAGCCGAGCGCGAAGTGGTGGGTTGGTTGAAGTGCTTCTACATGCAAGACAAGGTGGGGGAGGTATTCCCAGGCATGGTGAGTGGCGTGTCCAACTTCGGCGTGTTCGTGACCCTGGATGCATCGCGTGTGGACGGGCTCGTCCACGTATCGGAATTGGGCCGCGATTATTTTCGCTTCGATGGCGCCCGCCACATGTTGCTGGGCGAGCGCACGGGTAAAAGCTACCGCCTGGGCGACCGCATTCGCGTGAAGCTCGTGCGGGTGGATCTGGAAACGGCGCGCCTTGACTTCGTTCTCGGAGACGCCGCGTGAGCGAACCCACGCAATTCATCTACGGCTTTCACGCCGTCACTGCGCGGCTGCGGCATGCCCCGGAGAGCGTGACCGAAGTCTATCTCCAGCTTGGCCGCCGCGATGCCCGCGGCAATGCGCTGGCGGAACTGGCCCAATCCAAGGGCGTGAAAGTGTTGCCGATGGAAGCCCAGCGCCTGGACGGCATGTCGGGAGGCGCGCGGCACCAGGGCGTGGTGGCCCGCGCCACCGTCAATACGAAACAGGAGGATTTGGACGCGATCCTCGACACCGCGGGCGATGACGCCCTCATCTTGCTGCTCGATAGCGTGACGGACCCGCATAACCTGGGGGCTTGCCTGCGCGTGGCGGATTTCTTCGGTGCTCACGCCGTGGTGGCGCCCAAGGATAGGGCCGTGGGTCTCACCCCCGCGGTGTTGAAGGTGGCGAGCGGCGCGGCCGAGACGGTGCCTTATCTCACCATCACCAACCTCGCGCGCACCATCGAAGAGTTGCAAGACCGGGGCGTGCGCGTTCTCGGCGCTGCCCTGGGCGCGGGCTCTACTCTCTCGGAAGCGGATTTGACTGGCCCCATCGCCTGGGCCGTGGGCGCGGAAGGGGAGGGCCTGCGCCGCCTCACCCGCGAGCGCTGCGATGCCCTGGTGGAGATTCCGCGTCTGGGCACTGTGGAGAGCCTCAACCTCTCGGTGGCCGCCGCCCTGTGTCTCTACGAAACGCGGCGGCAGCGGTCCATGGCAAAACTCCCGCATCAACCTTCAAACGGCGATTAACCACCAGGACATGGATTTCCTTCGGGTTACTTCGCGGCCCTCGTGCTTAATTGCCGTTTGTAGGTTTTGATCTTTCACTTTGTCCCTGTGCGCCCGTGGTGAATAGCTTTTCCCTTGTCACCCCCAGAGTACGTAGGGTGGGGCAATC
>JBJXGQ010000467.1:0-37392 GCA_046160525.1 Burkholderiales bacterium | reverse complement strand
CATCCTTTCCCATGAGAGCACCGATGCCGAACGCCACCGCGACGGGTACGAGCACCGGGAGGATGGAGGGGATGATCATCTCCTTGATGGCGGCCTTGGTCAGCATGTCCACGGCGCGGGAGTAATCTGGCTTGGCCGTGCCTTCCATGATGCCCTTGATATCCCGGAACTGGCGGCGCACTTCTTCCACCACGGCGCTAGCCGAGCGGCCCACGGCTTCCATCGCCATGGCGGCAAATAGGTAAGGCACCAAGCCGCCAATGAACAACCCGATGATCACGGCGGGGTTGGACAGATCGAAGGACACGACGCGTTTCGCAGCCTCCAAGGCATGGGTGTAATCCGCGAACAGCACGAGCGCGGCCAAGCCGGCCGAGCCGATGGCGTAACCCTTGGTGACAGCCTTGGTGGTGTTACCCACGGCGTCCAGCGGATCGGTGACGTTACGCACTTCCTTGGGCAGGTTGGCCATCTCGGCGATGCCACCGGCGTTATCGGTGATGGGGCCGTAAGCATCCAGCGCCACGATGATCCCCGCCATGGACAACATGGAGGTAGCGGCAATCGCGATGCCATACAAACCGCCCAGCGTATAAGCGGCGTAGATGGCCGCGCACACGGCCAAGACTGGCCAGGCGGTGGAGCGCATGGAGACGCCCAAGCCCGCGATGATGTTGGTCGCGTGCCCGAACTGGGAGGAGCTGGCCACATGCTTCACCGGCTTGAAATCCGTGCCGGTGTAGTACTCGGTGATGATGACCATGAGGCCCGTGAGCACCAAGCCCACGATGGCCGCGCCGTAGAGCCGCATGTGCGAGCCGCCGGTGATGCCCATCACGCTATCAAGTATGTCATCCGGCAACAGCCAGGTAGTGATGGGATAGAAGGCAATGAGCGCCAGCACGCCCGCGACGATGAGGCCGCGGTAGAGGGCGTTCATGATCTTCTGGCCGGGATTTGCCTTCACGAAGTAGCACCCGATGATGGAGGCGATGATGGAGAATCCGCCCAACGCGAGGGGATAAATCACCGCTGCTTCGGCGTTTGCCTTGAGCATGAGTGCACCCAGCAGCATGGTGGCCACGATGGTCACGGCGTAGGTTTCGAACAAGTCCGCCGCCATACCGGCGCAGTCACCGACGTTGTCGCCCACGTTATCGGCGATCACCGCGGGGTTACGCGGGTCGTCTTCAGGAATACCAGCTTCCACTTTCCCCACCAGGTCGGCACCGACGTCCGCACCCTTGGTGAAGATGCCTCCGCCCAACCGCGCGAAGATGGAGATCAAGGAAGAACCGAAGCCCAGGCCGATCAAGGGATGGATGATGTGATCGATGCTGTCGCCAGCGCTCGCGAAGTGCTTGAGGAAAGCGTAGTAGCCCGCCACTCCAATCAAGCCTAAGCCTACCACCAGCATGCCGGTGATGGCGCCGCCGCGGAAAGCCACGTCTAGAGCGGGGCCGATGCCATGACGGGCGGCCTCTGCCGTACGTACGTTCGCGCGCACCGAAACGTTCATCCCGATGTAGCCTGCCGCGCCCGATAGCACGGCGCCGATCACGAAGCCAACAGCGGTTGAAGCGCCAAGGAAGATGGCGATGATGACGGCCAGTACCACGCCCACGGTGCCGATGGTGGTGTATTGCCGGTTCAGATAAGCCTGCGCGCCTTGTTGAATGGCGGCGGAAATTTCTTGCATGCGCTCGTTACCCGTGGGCTTAGCCAAAATCCACTGGATGGAAACCCCTCCGTACACCAACGCCAGGACTGCGCAACCAAGCGCGAAGATCAGTCCACTAGACATGAAACCCCCTTGAAATGAAGAAACTGGAATTACGGTGGCGCGTTGTAGCGCTGCGCCCCGGAAATACTTACTTCTTATTTGACTACGAACCCAACCGATCTCCGCCGCTGAGTACTGCTTTCCCCGGCAAGGCCGCCGGAGGCGAGTGAGATAACCCGCGAGTTTACTTGAATAAGTTGGCTAAATGCCACCCTCATGCACAGGCGTCAGTGTTGCAGGGCCTTGAAAATGGCGTCGCGGATCGTATCCATGCTACCCACGCCCGCGACCTTGCGGCACTTGGGCGCGGCTTTATCGCCACTGGCCGCCCACTTGGCGTAGTACTCCACCAGGGGTTTGGTCTGCGAGTGATAGACCTGAAGGCGCTTGCGGATGGTGTCCTCCTTGTCGTCTTCGCGCTGGATCAAATCCTCGCCCGTGAGGTCGTCCTTGCCCGCGACCTTGGGCGGGTTGAAGGCGACGTGATAGGTCCTACCCGACCCTACGTGTACGCGCCGGCCCGATAGGCGGCGGATGATCTCGGCGTCCTCAACGTCTACCTCCACCACATAGTCTAGAGGCACGCCGGCTTGCTTCATGGCGTCGGCCTGGGGGATGGTGCGCGGGAAACCGTCGAACAAGAAACCCTTGGCGCAATCCGCGTGGGTGATGCGATCCTTCACCAGCCCGATGATGACTTGGTCTGGCACCAGCGCGCCCGCATCCATGAATTTCTTGGCCTCCAAGCCCAGCGGTGTGCCGGCCTTGAGGGCGGCGCGCAACATGTCGCCGGTGGAAATTTGCGGGATGCCGTATTTTTGCGTGACGTGGGCGGCTTGTGTGCCCTTGCCCGCGCCGGGGGCGCCTAGAAGAATGAGTCGCATGGTGATGTGCCTGAGTGAGAAATCGGTAACGGCGCGGAGCGCGGGATTATAGCCGCCGGGCGTCTTCGGCAAAAAGGCGGCGAACCTCTTCCAAGTCTTGCGGCGTATTGACGTCGCGCTCCGGTGCGTGGTGCGAGATGGTGACGGCGATGGAGAAGCCGTGCCACAGCGCGCGCAGTTGTTCGAGGGCCTCGAAGCGTTCTATTTCGGGTTGTGCAAGATTGGAGTAGCCGCGCAGAAAGCCGCAGCGGTAGCCGTATATCCCAATGTGGCCCAGGATAGGCAGCCCTGCTGGCAAGGCATCCTTGGTCTTGGCGAATTCATCGCGCGCCCAGGGAATGGTGGCGCGGCTAAAGTACAAGGCGCGGCCATGTTTATCCAGCACCACTTTCACTTGATTTGGGTCGAAGGCGCGTGCCGCATCACCAAGGGGGAAGGCAGCCGTGGACATGCTAGCCCCCGGATCGTCGTTGAGCACCCGCGCGACATCGCGAATGAGCTCCGGCGCGATGCGCGGCTCATCGCCTTGCACGTTCATCACGATGCGGTCCTCGCTCCAGCCGCGTAACCCGGCCACTTCGGCGAGACGGTCCGTGCCCGAGGCGTGATGGGCCGAAGTCATCATCACCTCGTGTCCATGCTGCTTCACCGCCGCTTCAACGCGCGCGTCGTCGGTTGCGACCCAGACTTCCGCCGCGCCACTTTTCTTGGCTTGCTCCACCACGCGCACGACCATGGGCTTGCCCGCGATGTCGAGCAAGGCTTTACCTGGCAAGCGCGTGGAGGCGTAGCGGGCGGGGATGACGACGACAAAATCCATAACGGCGGGGGCTAGGAGCTGGAGGCTAGGGGCTGGGCGTTGAACCCTTGGGTGTTAGGTTTTTTTCAGTCCCCAGCCCCTAGTCCCCAGCCCCTGCTTTTCATACTTCTTCGGTGTCGGGGAGCTTGCGGGCGTCTTCTTCCAACATCACTGGGATATCGTCCTTGATGGGATAGCCCAGGCGGCAGGGTTTGCAGAGCAATTCGCCTTCGGCCTTTTTGTAGACCAGCGGCCCTTTGCACAGCGGGCAGACGAGAATTTCGAGGAGCTTAGCGTCCATTGGGGGCACGTACCTTGGCTAGGATGAGTTCGCCCAGGGCAGGATCGATCTGGGCTGTAACGGGGAGATACCACCAGTTGGGCTTGGCGAAGGCGGCGCATTTTACTGCATCCTTTTCCGTCATCAGCACGAGGTCCTCGCGGGCAAAAGCGAGATCTTCGGGACGAAACGCATGATGATCGGGAAAAGGGTGTTCGGAAATTCGCAGCCCGTGCTCGCGCAGTTGAGCGAAAAAGCGGGCAGGGTTGCCCGTGGCAGCCACGGCGCGTACGGCCGAATCCTTGAACTGGGAGACGGAGCGGCTTTGATGCGGATTGAGCAAGTTCACGCACTCATCGCCGGCCAGCACCATTTTGTAATGGGGAAACGGCAGCGAAGAGGTTGGGCCGTTACAGATGATGGCGTCCACTGTGTTCAAGCGGCTGATGGGTTCGCGCAAGGGCCCGGCGGGAAGCGGCAGGCCATTGCCAAACAGGCGTGCGCCATCCACCACCGCGATTTCGATGTCGCGCGCGAGCGCGTAGTGCTGCAAGCCATCGTCGGAGATCAAGACATCGCATTGCGGGTGGGCCGCGAGCAACGCTTGCGCCGCGCGCACGCGGCGGGGGCCGCAAAACACTGGCGCTGTGGTCCTGCGGGCAAGCAGGAGTGGTTCATCGCC
The DNA here is from genome assembly GCA_046160525.1 of Burkholderiales bacterium. Lineage (GTDB taxonomy): Bacteria > Pseudomonadota > Gammaproteobacteria > Burkholderiales > SHXO01 > SHXO01. Next base: position 32,964 of record JBJXGQ010000467.1, on the reverse strand, counting down.
TACCTGTGCTGGGGTGCTCTCAGGGGTAACGGCTCGCAAGCTGCCGTCTCCGCCATAGCCGCGCGTGATGACGCCGGGGTGAAATCCGTTCCGAGCCAGAAATTCCGCGAGCCAAATGACCACGGGTGTCTTGCCGGTGCCTCCCACGGAGATATTGCCGGTGACGATGACTGGAACCGGTAGCCGCACCGCCTTTAGTAGCCCGGTGCGATACAGCGAACGGCGCACCGCGGCGGCGGAGCAAAACAACATTGCAAGGGGGGCGAGCGCGAGCGTCAAGGGATTGCGTTGCGCCCACTGTTGCTCGATTCGAAGCACTACAGCACGACCAGGTTGTCCCGGTGTATCAACTCGGGCTCGTCCACGTAACCGAGTTTGGCTTCGATCTCGGCGCTTGGTGTACGCAGAATGCGGCGCGTGTCCGAGGCGTTGTAATTGACCAGCCCGCGGGCCACTTCCGCACCTTGCGGGTCCAGGCAGCTCACCGCTTCGCCGCGCTCGAATTCACCAGAGAGTTCCGTCACGCCGATGGGCAGCAGGCTCTTGCCGTCTTGCTTCAGGGCACGCACGGCGCCGGCGTCGAGGATGAGTTTGCCGCGCACCTGAAGATGGTCCGCCAGCCATTGCTTGCGCGCCTGCAACGTCAAGGTTTGCGCGCGCAAGTGGGTGCCGATCGCTTCGCCCTGGGCGAGGCGCAGCAATACATCGGGCTCACGCCCGGAGGCGATCACGGTGTGGGCGCCGCTGCGGGCCGCACGCTTGGCGGCGAGAATCTTTGTGATCATTCCGCCGCGCGCGAAGCTGCTGCCCACACCTCCCGCCATTTTCTCCAAGGCGGGGTCGCCCGCCTGCCCGTTGTGTACGAACTGGGCCGCGGGATCGTGCCCTGGGTCGGCGGTATACAGGCCATCCTTGTCGGTGAGGATGATTAGCGCATCGGCTTCCACCAGATTGGTGACTAGAGCGGCCAGGGTGTCGTTGTCGCCGAATTTGATCTCGTCGGTTGCCACCGTGTCGTTCTCGTTGATGACGGGGATGACGTTCAGGGCGAGCAACGTGCGCAAGGTGGAGCGGGCGTTCAGGTAACGCTTGCGGTCGGCCAAGTCCTCATGGGTGAGCAGGAGTTGGGCGGCGCGAAGGTTGTGGGTGCGGAAGCAGTTTTCGTAGGCTTCCACGAGGCCCATCTGGCCCACGGCGGCGGCGGCTTGAAGCTCGTGCAATGCGTGCGGGCGCTTGCGCCAGCCCAACCGTTGCATGCCTTCGGCAACGGCACCGCTGGATACGAGAATGATCTCGCGCTGGCGTTGTTTCAATTGCGCGATCTGCGCCGCCCAGCGGCCAAGTGCCGCGTGGTCCAATCCTAAACCTTGGTTGGTCACCAAGCTGCTGCCCACCTTGACCACCAGGCGTTTGGCGGTGGTGATGAGGGATTGCGCCATAGGCTAGCCGGCTTCCTCTTCCGGGATAGCCTCCTCGCGCACCTGCTGGGACAAAAACTCGGAAATGGCGAAGGTGAGTTCCCGGCAGCCTTCCCCCGTGAGCGCGGAGATGGCGTACACGCGTTTGCGGTCCTGTCCTTCGGCGATCTTGGAGCGGAAGTAGCGCTGGGTGAAATCCTTGATCCGGCCGGTGCCCTCGCCCTCAGCGAGGGCATCGAGCTTGTTAAGCACTATCCAGCGTGGTTTTCGGTACAACTCTTCGTTGTACTTGCGCAATTCGGCCGCGATGGCCTTTGCGGCATGCACCGGATCGGCATCTTCCCCGTAGGGCGCTATATCCACTAGATGCAGCAACAAGCCAGTGCGCGACAGATGCCGCAGGAATTGGTGGCCCAGCCCCGCGCCCTCGGCGGCACCTTCGATGAGTCCTGGGATGTCCGCCACCACGAAGCTGCGGTTATGGTCCGTGCGTACCACGCCCAAATTAGGATGCAAGGTCGTGAAAGGATAATCGGCGACCTTGGGGCGGGCGGCGGAAACCGCGCGGATGAAGGTGGATTTGCCCGCGTTGGGCATACCTAGAAGGCCTACGTCGGCCAGCACGCGTAACTCCAGATTGAGTTTGCGTGTTTCGCCCATCCCGCCGCGGGTAAATTGCTTGGGCGTGCGGTTGGTGCTGGACTTGAAGTGCAGGTTGCCCAGTCCCCCAGCACCGCCTTTCGCGATAAGCGTCACTTGGTCATGGGCCGCGAGGTCCGCCACGATCTCGCCCGAATCGGCTTCGCGCACGATGGTGCCCACCGGAACGCCCAGAATGATGTCTTCTCCCGCCTTGCCATAGCAGTCCGCCCCATGGCCGTGCTCGCCGTGCTTGGCGCGGTGAATGCGGGCGTAGCGGTATTCGATGAGCGTGTTCAGGTTGCGGTCCGCGCGCAAGTAAACGCTGCCGCCCTTGCCGCCATCGCCGCCGTCGGGGCCCCCGCGCGGGATGAACTTCTCGCGCCGGAAATGGGCCGAGCCATCCCCGCCGTTGCCGGCGTGGATCTCAATATGGGCTTCGTCGATAAACTTCATGGCGGGAGGGGCGGGTGCGGCTTAAAACGCCGGAGACAAAAAAGCCCTATCTTACGATAGGGCTCTCAAAGCTGGGTGAAGCAGTAAGATCAGGCAACCGGGATGATGGTGACCGTCTTGCGGCTGTTCTCGCCCTTGACCAGGAATTTGACGTGCCCATCGATCTTGGCGAACAAGGTGTGGTCCTTACCGATGCCCACGTTGTCGCCCGGATGAACCTGGGTGCCGCGCTGGCGAATGATGATGTTGCCCGCGCTCACTAATTCGCCGCCAAAGCGCTTGACGCCCAAGCGCTGCGACTGGGAGTCGCGCCCGTTTCTCGAACTGCCGCCTGCTTTCTTGTGTGCCATTGTCTTAGCTCCTTGCCTTGACCGGGATTACGCGGCGATGCCGCTGATCTCGATCTGTGTATAGTCCTGGCGGTGGCCCAGGGTCTTGCGGAAGTGCTTGCGGCGGCGCATCTTGAAGATCTTGAGCTTCTCGCCGCGCTCGTGGCCCAGCACCTTGGCTTTCACGGTGGCACCGGCCAATAGGGGTTTGCCCATGGAGATGTTCTCGCCATCCACGATCATCAAAACCTGGTCCAATACGACTTCGCTGCCCACCTCGGCCTTCAACTTCTCCACCTGAAGCTTCTCGCCAGCGCTTACGCGGTACTGCTTACCGCCTGTCTTTACGATTGCGTACATAAACGCCTACCGGTTCCAAAAAGGGGCGAACTATACCCAAGAACTGGGGGGGCGGTCAAACAAAGGTCTGAAGTCATATTTGACGGGCTCGATAGGCGTGCTCTATCCTTCCTCGCCTTATGGTTGAAGCAACCCTATCCGCGGCGGTGCGCATCGAGAACGATTTGGACTCGGTGCACCGGCTCGTGGCCACCGATCTCAGTGCCGTGGATGCGGTCATCCGTGAACGGCTCTACTCCGATGTTGCGCTCATCCGGCAGGTGAGCGAGCACATCATCAAGAGCGGGGGCAAGCGGCTCCGGCCCCTATTGGTAATCCTGGCGGCGGGGGCCTGCGGTTACCGGGGCTGCGCTCACCACACCTTGGCGGCGGTGGTGGAGTTCATCCACACGGCAACCTTGTTGCACGACGATGTGGTGGACGAGTCATCGCTGCGGCGGGGACGGCCCACGGCCAATAGTCTTTTTGGCAATGCCGCCAGCGTGCTGGTGGGGGATTTTCTTTATTCCCGCGCCTTCCAGATGATGGTGGAGTTGCAGAATATGCGGGTGATGGAGGTGTTGGCCGATGCCACCAATACCATCGCCGAGGGCGAAGTGCTGCAACTGCTCAACTGCCACAACCCCCAGACCACGGAAGAGGACTATCTGCGGGTGATTCGCTACAAGACCGCGAAGCTGTTCGAGGCCGCGGGCCGCTTGGGCGGTATCGTGGGGGGAGTGCCCCTAGCTCAGCAAGAGGCGCTGGCGCGCTATGGCACGCAGCTGGGTACAGCCTTTCAATTGGTGGACGACGTGCTTGACTACTCCGGAGATTTTGCTCAAACAGGAAAGAATCTGGGCGACGATCTCGCTGAAGGCAAGCCGACGTTGCCGCTGATCCACGCCATGAGGCACGGTACGGCGGAGGAAGCGCGCGTTATTCGCACGGCAATCGAACAAGGCGGGTTGCAAGAATTCGAGCCGGTGATGGCGGCCATTCGCCACACGGGAGCATTGGAATATACCCGGCGCCAAGCTGTCATCGAAGCGGAGAACGCCAAGGCGTCGTTGAGCGGCCTCACGAGTTCTTCACACAAGGACGGTCTGCTACAATTGGCCTCCTTCGCGGTGTCGCGCTCCTACTAAGTAAAGATTCTTGTGGCGGCGTTACCGTTTGGCCTGGGTTCTCCTGGCCAGCCAAAGTTCGGGGTGTAGCTCAGCCTGGTAGAGTACTGCGTTCGGGACGCAGGAGTCGGAGGTTCAAATCCTCTCACCCCGACCAACTTCTCGTGCATGCGATAGCACGTCGTGCCACAGAGTAAAGATTTGCTCCAGCGTGACGTAATTGTTACTCATCCAGCCGCCGGGATATTGAGCGCACCCGCGCTTGGCGCAATGACAATGTCGTGACACCCGGAGCAAGGCTGGGCTATGATTGCCAACAATGAAACCAGCCGCCGTCATTTTCAGTATTTGCTCGAATCCGCGCACCGGGTTGAGCGGCGCTTCCAATCATACGGACTGATCCCTTGGCAAAAATCCTATTCATTGTCGTTGTGTTGCTGGTTGCCTATCTGTTCTTCAAGAGTTGGCGCAAGGACGGCGCTGCCGGCCCAAGGCAACCCAAGGAAAGTAAGCTCCCCGAAGACATGGTTCGGTGCGAGGTGTGTGGCGTGAACCTCCCCAGAAGCGAAGCGTTCACCACCCAGGGCCGCCTGTTTTGCAGCGACGAACACCGGAAGGTAAGCGTGAACAAGGACTCACTCCACTGATGCTTGGTCTTCAAGTCCGGAAGGCTTGCGCGGCGCGAGCGGGAAGCTAACCCAGCGCCATGGAATTACGCTCCCCAGCGCTTGCCCCCGAAGCCGTATTAAGCTCACCACGGCCACGCGCCCTATCCTCGGATAGCGCGATCGCCGACACTCATTGGCGTTCGTTGCTGTTCTTCAACGTCTACCGGCTCATTGTCGCGCTACTGCTCATGGCCGCAGTGGGTATCTTCGACGACACGGTTTTCGGTTCGCGCAATACAGGATTATTCCTGTACGCGAGCAGCCTGTATGCATTGGTGAGCGCCGGATCTTTCCTCACCATACGCTCGCGCCGGCCGGAGTTCGACTACCAATTGACCTTTCAGGTCATCGCCGATGTAACGGTGATCACCGTATTGATCTACGCCAGTGGCGGGGTCAGCAGCGGGCTTGGTTTGTTGTTGCTGGCTTGCCTCGCCGCGGCCGGGTTGATCAGCCGGGGACGCCTGACACTGGCCTACGCCTCCATGGCGACGATAGCGATACTCCTCGAGCAAAGTTACGAGGTATTCGGCGCTCGCGCGCCCATTACAACCTACATTCAATCGGCCTTGCTCAGCATTGGCTACTTCGCCACTGCGTGGCTGGCGCACACGCTGGCACGCTACACGGTGGCGAGCGAGCGCTTGGCGGCCCAACGCGAGGTGGATCTGGCGAACCTGGCACAGGTCAATCAGTTGGTAATACAGGACATGCAAGACGGTGTGCTGGTGGTCGATGAGCAAGGCGTGGTGCGCCAGATCAACCGCCGGGCCATTGAAATCCTGGGGCCCGTGCCTCCAGGCGGGCGGGAGCTGCGCCTGGATCAATACGCGCTTGCATTGTCCGAGCGGTTGGGAAAATGGCGCGAAGACCCAGATGGAAACGCCGAGCCGCTAAGAACGGTCATCGCCCATAAGCTGACCGGCGCGCGCTTTGTGCCCGTGGCCCGGGACCGGAAGGTTGGCGTGGTGATCTTTCTGGAAGATCTGACCCGCGTGCAGGCGCAGGCCCAGCAGATGAAGCTCGCCGCGATGGGGAGGCTCACGGCCAACATCGCACATGAAATTCGCAACCCGCTCTCCGCCATCAACCACGCCACCGAGTTGTTGCTGGAGGAGCCCGATATTCCCGAGACTCAGGGACGGTTGCTGCAAATCGTGCACGAGAACGCACAGCGCCTGGATCGCATGGTGCAAGATGTCCTGAAGCTTAGCCGCCGGGACCGCGCGCACCGCGAGACTTTTCTGCTGAGCGAGTTCCTCGGCACCTTCGTGGGGCAGTTCTGCCAGATAGAGAAGATCGAGCCCGAGATCATCTCCTTGGTGGTGGAAAAGGATTTGTCCATCGTATTCGACCGCAGCCACTTGAACCAGGTGATGTGGAATCTTTGCCGCAACGCGCTGCGCTATTGCCAGCGTAAACCGCGTAGCATTGCGATCCGGACGCGCGCGGGAACCGGCGCCGGGACAGTAGAATTATCGGTGAGGGATGACGGACCGGGCGTGCCGGAAGCGATACGGCCCCATCTCTTCGAGCCTTTCTTCACCACGGCCGCGAGCGGCACCGGGCTTGGTCTATATATCGCCCGCGAGATCTGCGAGGGTAATGGTGCTTCGCTGGACTTCGTGGATTTGCCCGCCGGGGCGCAGTTCATTGTCATCTTCAAGGGAATCAAGAGTTGAAACGAAAAGAGCAGAACGGACCCGCCGCGCGCCTGCCTGGGCAAGAGCGTTGCGTACTGGTGGTCGATGACGAAGTCGATATTCTCGAACTGATTGAACTGACGCTCTTACGCATGGGCCTGGACGTGGAGCGGGCCATGAGCGTCAAGGAGGCCACCACCAAGCTGCAGCAGCGGCACTTCGATTTGTGCCTCACGGACATGCGCCTGCCTGACGGAAGCGGTGTCGAGATCGTCGAGTTCGTGACCAAGAACAACATGGATTTGCCCGCGGCGATCATCACCGCCCACGGCAATACCGAGAATGCGGTGGCGGCCCTCAAGGCGGGCGCCTTCGACTATCTAGCCAAGCCGGTGGGCTTGGACCAGTTGCGCACCTTGGTCAAATCGGCCCTTAACCTACCCAAACCCGAGGCCAAGGGCGCCGACGGCAATTTGGGCGAGCGCTCTTTGCTGGGTAGCTCACCGGCCATCATTCAGGTTCAGCAATTGATCGACAAGCTGGCGCGAAGCGAGGCTCCCGTGCACATCAGCGGAGAATCGGGGAGCGGTAAGGAATTGGCGGCGCGCCTCATCCACCAGAAGAGCGCCAGAAGGGAGAAGCCCTTTGTGCCGGTGAACTGCGGCGCGATTCCGGAGAACCTCATGGAGAGCGAATTCTTCGGCTACAAGAAGGGCGCCTTCACGGGCGCGGATTCCGAACGCGACGGATTTTTCCAGGCAGCCAATGGCGGCACGTTGTTCTTGGATGAGGTGGCCGACCTACCCTTGCCCATGCAAGTTAAGCTGCTGCGAGCCATTCAAGAGAAGAAGGCACGCAAAGTCGGTTCGACCCAGGAAGACTCCGTGGATGTCCGAATCATCAGCGCCACCCATCAAAATTTGTCCCAGTGCGTGGAGGCCGGAAAGTTCCGCCATGATTTGTATTACCGGCTGAACGTGATCGAGCTTCGCATGCCGGCCCTGCGCGATATGCGGGAGGATGTTCCGGACATCGCGGCGGCTATTCTTGACCGTCTGGCGCTGCAAGCCCGGGTGTCCAAGCCCCTGCTCGAACACGACGCGGTCGAGGCGCTTGCCCAATACGATTTTCCGGGCAACGTGCGGGAGCTGGAAAACGTCCTGGAACGCGCCATCGCCCTGTGTGACGGAATGAAGGTCACGAAAGAAGACCTGCAACTGACCCCGCCGGAAGTCACCGAGGCACCGCGCGATTCCACGGATGGCAAATGGCCACTGCAAGAATATCTGGACCGCGTGGAGCGCGAGGCTATTCTCGAAGCCTTGGAAAAGACCCGCTTCAACCGCACGGCGGCGGCCAAGCTGCTGGGGATTACCTTTCGCGCCATGCGCTACCGCATGGAGCGGTTGGGGATCAACTAAACCGGGATAACGCTGGCTTGATGCCCGAACCGAGCGCATCCAGCGCTGCCGCGTTTTCCGGTGACGGCGTATGGTCTGGGGCGCGGTTCATTGCGTCTCCTAACTGCGACGAGCGGCCTGCCGGCGAGCCGGTGACCTTACTGGTGGTCCACAACATTAGCTTGCCGCCCGGCGAATTCGGCGGCGAAGGTGTGGTGGATCTGTTCCTCAACCGCCTGGACCACCAATCGCATCCTTACTTTGCGCAGCTTACCGGGCTCAAGGTATCTTCCCATTTTTTCATCCGGCGTACGGGCGAGGTCACACAGTTCGTCCCTGCCAGCAGGCGCGCTTGGCATGCGGGCCAGTCGCGCTGGCGCGGGCGCGAGCGTTGCAATGATTTCTCCATCGGCGTGGAACTGGAGGGCACCGATCACGAGGCCTTCGCCGATGCGCAGTACGAAGCGCTCGGGAGGCTCACCCGCGCGTTGCGCGAGCATTACCCAATAGCGGATGTCGCGGGACATTCCGACATATCGCCTGGCCGAAAAACCGATCCCGGCCCCCACTTCGACTGGCCGCGCTACCGGCTCTCCATAGGCACTCTGGCATAGTTGCCAAGCCCGCCGAAACTTCCGGGTTCTTTTGTATTTTTTTCGCACCCCGGCATCTTCGCTAAACTTGACAGTGGCATACGGAACACTAGAATTGGTGTCCGTACGCGGATTGGAACACAATATCTAGTGGTTTCCAGATTCCCCTAAAAAGCGGATTCGAACATCGCAAGACAAAATGCGTCGTCCAATTGCGACGGCGAAAAAGGAGGCAGTTCAATGCAGGTTGTATCGGAGGCAGCGGGATCTTTCGCGGTTCCCCAGGATCTGGCAATCGCGCCCGCCGCGGTTGCCGACCCTCGTTACGGGCAATACAAGGTCATTCGCCGAAATGGCGCGGTGGTCGGATTCGAGCCGGTCAAAATTTCCGTGGCCATGACGAAGGCGTTTTTGGCCGTGAACGGAGGCCAGGGTGCCGCTTCCGCGCGAGTGCGGGAGATGGTGGCCAGCTTGACCGAGTCAGCGGTAAATGCCTTGATGCGCCGCCAGCCTCAAGGCGGTACCTTTCATATAGAGGACATCCAAGACCAAGTCGAATTGGCGCTCATGCGCTCCGGAGAGCACGACGTGGCGCGTGCCTATGTGTTGTATCGCGAGGAGCGCTCCCGTGTACGCGCGAAGCAGAAGGAAACCCAGCGCGCGGTTCATGGCGATCACGTTATTCGGGTCAAGGATGGAGCGCAAATCAGGCCGCTCGATTTCAACCAATTGCACCGGGTCGTGAGCGACGCCTGCGAGGGATTGGCCCAATCCACCAGCGTGGAAGCGATCATGCAGGGAATCCTCAAGGACATCTACGACGGGGTGTCCATGGAAGAAGTGCGCAAGTGCGCCGTTCTTTCCGCGCGCGCCCTTATCGAGAAGGATCCCGCCTATAGTTATGTCACGGCGCGGCTGCTTTTGCACACCATTCGCCATGAGGTGCTGGGGGGCGAATACGTTCAGAGCGACATGCACGCACAGTACGCCCAGTATTTTCCGGGCTTCATCAAACGCGGGATTGCCGTGGGCTTGCTGGACCCGCGTTTGGGCCGCTTTGACTTGAGGGCGCTCGGTATTGCAATCCAAGCCAACCGCGACTTGAAGTTCGGCTACCTAGGTTTGCAGACGCTCTATGACCGCTACTTTCTGCACGTCAACGAGCAACGCATCGAATTGCCCCAAGCCTTCTTCATGCGGGTTGCCATGGGTCTGGCGGTCAACGAGCGGGACAAGGAGGCGCGCGCGATCGAGTTCTACAACGTGCTGTCCTCTTTCCACTTCATGAGTTCGACCCCGACCTTGTTCAATTCGGGGACGGTGCGGGCGCAGCTTTCCAGTTGCTATCTCACTACCGTGGCGGACGACCTGGAAGGGATTTACGACGCCATCAAGGAAAACGCCTTGTTATCCAAGTACGCCGGAGGCCTGGGCAATGACTGGACGCCGGTGCGGGCCCTGGGTTCTTATATCAAGGGGACAAACGGTAAGTCGCAAGGGGTTGTGCCTTTCCTCAAGGTTGTGAACGATACGGCCGTGGCGGTAAACCAGGGCGGTAAACGAAAGGGGGCGGTGTGCTCCTATCTGGAAACCTGGCACCTCGATATCGAGGAATTCCTGGAGTTGCGCAAGAATACCGGGGATGACCGCCGGCGTACTCACGACATGAACACGGCCAACTGGATTCCCGACCTGTTCATGAAGCGGGTCATGGATAACGCCGAATGGACACTGTTCTCGCCCTCGGAAACCGCCGACCTGCACGAGAAGTTCGGCAAGGCCTTTGAGACCGCCTACGTTGCCTACGAGGAAAAGGCTGCGCGCGGCGAAATCAAGCTCTTCAAAAAAGTGGCCGCCACCCAGCTTTGGCGCAAGATGCTCACCATGCTCTTCGAGACTGGGCATCCCTGGGTTACCTTCAAGGATCCGTGCAACATCCGCTCTCCCCAGCAGCACGTGGGGGTAGTGCATAGCTCCAATCTTTGCACGGAGATCACGCTGAACACTAGCGCTAGCGAAATCGCGGTGTGTAACCTGGGCTCCGTCAATTTGGTGGCGCATCTGAAGGACGGCGATCTGGATCTGGATAAGGTGAGGCAAACCGTCAGCAGTGCCATGCGAATGCTCGATAACGTCATCGACATCAACTATTACGCCGTGGATAAGGCGCGCAACTCGAACTTGAAGCACCGTCCGGTGGGCTTGGGCATCATGGGTTTTCAGGATTGTTTACATGAACTGCGCTTGAGCTATGCCTCCAAGGAGGCGGTGGAGTTCGCCGACAAATCCATGGAAGCCGTGTCCTACTTCGCCTATTGGGCCTCGACGGAGCTGGCCGCGGAGCGCGGGCCGTACTCCACTTTCGAGGGTTCGCTATGGAGCCGGGGCATTCTTCCCCCCGATACGGTGAAGCTCTTGGCCGCCGAGCGCGGCGGATACGTTGAGGTGGATGCCTCCGCCAACATGGACTGGAATGCACTGCGAGGGCGTATCAAGGAGTTTGGCATGCGCAACTCCAACTGCGTTGCGATTGCTCCCACGGCCACCATTGCGAACATCATCGGCGTGTCGGCGAGCATCGAACCCACGTACCAAAATCTCTATGTGAAGTCGAATCTGTCGGGAGAGTTTACGGTTGCTAACGAATACCTCGTGGCGGATTTGAAGAGACTCAATCTGTGGGACGAGGTCATGGTGGCGGACCTCAAGTACTTCGACGGAAGCCTCGCGCGCATCGATCGCATACCGGCGGATACGCGCCGGCTCTATGCGACGGCATTCGAAGTTGACGCGACGTGGTTGGTGGAAGCCGCCGCACGGCGTCAGAAATGGATCGACCAGGCGCAATCGCTCAACATTTACATGGCGGGGGCGTCGGGGAAAAAACTCGGCGACATCTACAAACTTGCGTGGCTGCGCGGTTTGAAAACGACGTACTACCTGCGCACCCTGGGAGCTTCATCGGCGGAAAAATCGACGGTGCAAGCGGGACATCTGAATGCCGTTCCAGTGGGCGCGGCGGCAAGCGCGGCGGCGGTGCTAGCCCCAGCGCAAGGCGATGAGATGAAGTTTTGCGCCATCGACGATCCAGATTGCGAGGCGTGCCAGTGACACGAATCGCGGGTTTGCAGCGCGGGCGGGGGACGCGATGAATCGCGCCTGGATATGTGCGAAAGCTGTTATGCGCGCATCATCCTGCGTGCGGGTTATCGTGTTGAGGCGCGAGATAAAAACGAATTTTCATGGCGGGGCACAGAGCTTGCTAAATGTTGCGCGCGTGTGCCGCCTAGCGAGCGAAGCGAACAAGAAAGGGAGCGCACGAGATGCTGCAGTTTGAAGAAAGCGTGGCGGGGTTGGCGGCCGGGCATGTCAACGCTTTTGTATCGGTTGAATCGAATATAGGTACCGGGCCGTTGGTAAAGACGCCGGTACCACAGGACCTCCGCCGTATTAGGCTGGAAGACAAGCGAATCATCAACGGCAACACCGACGTTAACCAGTTGGTGCCGTTTAAGTACAAATGGGCATGGGAGAAGTATTTGGCAGCATGCGCGAATCACTGGATGCCGCAAGAAGTCGCGATGAATCGCGACATCGCGCTTTGGAAGAACCCGAACGGGCTGACCGAGGATGAGCGGCTCATCGTCAAGCGCAATCTCGGGTTTTTCGTGACCGCCGATTCCCTGGCCGCCAACAATATCGTTCTGGGTACCTACCGCCACATCAGCGCGCCGGAATGCCGCCAGTATTTGCTGCGGCAAGCCTTCGAGGAGGCTATCCATACCCACGCGTACCAGTACATCGTCGAGAGCCTTGGGCTCGATGAAGGCGAGATTTTCAATGCCTATCACGAAGTGTCCAGCATTCGCGAAAAGGACGAGTTTCTCATCCCCTTCATCGATACGCTCACGGATCCGCTGTTCAAGACGGGAACCCCAGAGGCCGATCAAAAGCTGCTGCGCAGCCTGATTGTGTTTGCCTGCGTGATGGAGGGCCTGTTTTTCTACGTGGGATTCACCCAGATTTTGGCCTTAGGGCGGCAAAATAAGATGACGGGAGCCGCGGAGCAATACCAGTACATTCTTCGCGACGAGTCCATGCATTGCAATTTTGGCATCGACCTAGTCAATCAAATCAAGATGGAAAACCCGCACCTGTGGACGGCGGAGTTTCGCGAGGAGATCCGCGAGATCATGCAAAAAGGGGTGGAACTGGAGTACCGCTATGCCGAGGACACCATGCCGCGCGGTGTTCTGGGACTAAACGCCCCGATGTTCAAGGAATATTTGCGCTATGTCGCCAACCGCCGCTGCGCGCAGATCGGTTTGGATCAAATTTATCCGGGGGCGATGAACCCTTTCCCCTGGATGTCCGAGATGACCGATTTGAAGAAGGAGCGCAACTTCTTCGAAACCCGGGTTATCGAGTATCAAACCGGCGGGGCTTTGAGTTGGGATTAGGCAAGCAAGCAAGGCGGGCATTTATTCGGACCCATTGCAAAGGTTTTCAAGTTTTTAGCGACGAGGTAAATCGTGCGAGGGGCATAGCCACTCCTCGGACCACTCCTTGGCAACTCGTCGTGAGCCGCGGGGAGGCGGCGCAAAGAACTGCTGGGAGAGGCCAGGTTTGGCCTTTTCAGGCGGTCGCACTGTGAAGTGCGTTAGTAGTATCCATCGTAACTTTGATTAGGAGGTTGTAAATGGCTATTAAGAAAGCAGCAGCTAAGAAGCCGGCCGCCAAGAAGAAGGCTCCGGCTCGCAAACCCGCAGCGAAGAAAGCTGCGGCCAAGAAGCCTGCGGCGAAGAGGAAGGCGCCAGCAAGGAAGAAGGCGCCGGCTAAGAAAGCGGCGGCGAAGAAGCCTGCGGCAAAGAAGAAAGCGCCGGCGAAGAAGGCGGCGGCAAAGCGGCCAGCGGCTAAGAAGAAGCCGGCGGCGAAGAAAGCCGCTAAGAAGAAGCCGGCGGCAAAGAAAGCGGCAAGGAAGCCGGCAGCGAAGAAGAAGGCAGCGAAGAAGCCAGCCGCCAAGAAAGCGGCGAAGAAACCCGCTGCTAAAAGGGCGGCAAAGAAGCCCGCTGCGAAGTCGGAATCGGCATCTGCGCCAAAACCCGCTCCCGCGCCGGCAGCTTGGCCGTTCCCGGTTTCAGGTAACCGGCCGAACTAAGCTCCAGGATGCCTGCGGGCAGCCTGCATCCGTGACGGATACCAGCACCTGATCCGCGGGCTTTGTCTGGGCGAGCGTTAGGCATTTGGCCTAACGCAAGGTCCAGGGCGTTACCGTATCTTGGTGAGCACACCGCTCATTGGGGTTGTGTTCCCCTTTAAAGGGAGTTGTCCCTTGGGCGAGGCAATCCAGGGGCATCATGGGTTTTATTTGCCATGCGCGGATCTTCCGCGCAAATGTCATGGAAGAATTCCATGGAACGCAAGAAGGTCACTTCGGCGGGCATTCGCTCCATCGGTTACGATGCGCGAGAGCAATGTATCGAGATCGAATTTAGTGACGGTAGGATCCTCCAGTACCGGCGTGTTAGCGCCGAGGTTCACCGGCGGCTCATGGCCGCCCCGTCCATTCTGAGTTATTTTCGCGATCACATTGAGGACGAATACTCCAAGACGCAGGTGAAGTAGCGCTGGGATGGCGCACGCGGGGCGATGGGCGCCGCTGCGGCAGGCTCATTCTTCTGGTCCTCTATCAGCCTTCAGATTCTGCGCCGCGGGCCGTTGGTGGGGTGTTCCCAAGGAACATGCCCTGGTACAACGGCTCCCTCTAGACCTGTGTCGAAAATCCTTCTGATCGATCCCAATCCCGCGACCCGGTCCGTGTTGCGCGCACACCTCGCCGATGCCGGACATCACGTCGAGGGCGTGGGAGGACTACTCGCCGCGCGCGGTGCGCTTACTAAATTCCAGCCCGACGGGCTGGTCGTCGACGTTTGCCACCCCCGTGCCGAGGAGTTGTTGCTTGGCTTGGAACAACTTCACGCCACCGAGGGAATGCCTATCGCCCTCGTTGCGCTATCCGAGGACTTCGATTCCCTACGGCGCATCGCCCCCGGAAAAAATTACCGCATCCTCGACAAATCCAGCGACGAATTTGTCCTGGTCGCACAGATAACCGCGGACCTGGATAGCGAAGGAGGCCACGTGGCGTGGGCAGACACGAAGGACGACGATGGCGAGGAGGAAGATGAGGATGAAGGGCCAGGCTCGGTACAAGATGCCTACACGGAATTAGGTGTCGGGGGGCAATCCAGCGAGCGCGTCCTTCTGTATTGCGATATCCACAGGATGGCGGACGTGATCGCGAGCCTGCCTCGTCCCGAGCAAACGGAGCTTCATAATGCATTGAAGGCCAAGCTCGATCAATGCGTGAGGAGCCATGGCGCAATCCCCATCATGGCGTCCATGCATGGATTTTCGGCCTTGTTCGATGACTCCCCAGCGGAGGTGTCCAACTGCCTTCGCACCGCCGTCGAAATGATTTACATCGCCCAACAATTCAGCACCTGGGTTAAGCAGCGGCACCCTGGACGCGCTATGGGGGATTTCGCTGTGAGTCTCGCCTTAGACTCGGGTGACTTCGACGACGACGCAGGCGGCGGCGAGATCGACGCGGGTCTTAAGGAGGCGATTACCCTGGCCGCGAAGTACGCGGCCGTGGGCGCAAGAAAAGGGTGGGGTATTACGGCGGCTTCCAGCGTCATGCGGATAGCCGAGAAGGTTTGTACTGGCGGGCAGCGCACTGCGGTTCGGTCGGGCGTACATGGCACGGCCGAGTTGCATGAGGTGGCCGCAGTGGCCATGGACGCTAAATCCGGCGCGAACGACCGCATAGCGCGCTCGATGGAGACCAATAGCGCCTTGCTCAGGCGTGAGGCAGCACTATCCCCTGGGCCAAGTTCGCAAGGCAATGCCCCTCATGGGAAACCCATCGATACGCCGCCCAAGGCCGCTGCCGAGCAGGCCCAGCCAAGTCCCACTAAGCGTACCGACGCAAAGCCACCCTCGCAAACGGATACCGAAGGCGTGCCCGACCCGGAAACCGGGCTGTTCGTCCCGGGATACCGCTTTGAGCGCCCCCTTGGTAAAGGAGGCATGGCGGAAGTATTTCTCGCCACTCATATTCAGACGGGTTCGGAGCGCGTGCTCAAGATGCTGCCCATCAACGACGGCGAAGAAGAGCAACTCCAACGCTTCATACAAGAATACGCTTTAATCAGCCAGATTCGCGACCCCAATGTAGCGCGCATCTACGAGCAGGGTTTCACCCAATCGCACGCCTACATTGCCATGGAGTATCTGCCGGGTGGCGAGCTAGGCGTCATCATGAAACATGGCTTTACCGCCGAGCAGGCGCTGGAGTGCGCCCTTGCCATCGCGCAGGCGCTGGTGGCGGTGCATGCGAAGGGGATCGCGCACCGCGATCTGAAGCCCGCGAACCTCATGTTGCGCGCGGACGGGACGCTTGTCCTGGCCGATTTTGGCATCGCGAAGGGGCAGTCAGACCTTCTTAACCGTACCGCGAGCGGGCATATCGTGGGCAGCCCCTACTACCTGAGTCCCGAGCAAGCGGAATCCAAACCCACGGATGCGCGTTCGGATTTGTATAGCCTTGGGGTAATGCTCTTTGAAATGCTAACGGGGAAGAAACCCTACCGAGCGGGGAATCTTAGCGATCTCATCCGCCAGCACGTGGTGGCCCCGATTCCGCGCTTGCCAGTTACCGTGGCCCAATTTCAACCGCTCATAGACCGCTTGCTCGCCAAGAAGGCCAGTGACCGCATACCCAGCGCCGAACTTTTGGTCACCGAATTGAAATCTCTGCGCAATGCGCAGGGGCAGCCTCCTGCAAAAGCCGCTGCAACGACTCTAAAACATGTGGCCGCGCCATCCCCCAGGGCCCCGGCGCCCGCGAAACCCAAGGACGCCTATAGCGTTGCGGTGATCGGCTTCGATGAGACGGAGAAGATCGTTTTGAGCAGCACGCTCAACTTATCGGTCCGCCGCAAGCCGCGGTTCGTGGAATTCGACGTCAATGTCAATCCCAATGACCGGCCTGACCTTTATTTGGTGGACGCACGCGACATGCTGTACTTGCAAACCATGCTCGCCTCCAATCTAGACCGCGCCGTGCCCACGGTACTCATCGGAAACTCGGATTTCGGCACACGCTGGCCGGTGCTCAAGCGCCCCATTCAGTGGATGAAGATCTTCGAGGCCTTCGACCGGGCGCTTACACAACACGGGCACACCCTTGCGTCCCCCACTCCCTAGCAATCCGGCTCTCCAGGCGCTGGGGCTGGATCCGCTACAAAACGAAATTTCTCCGGTGCGTCTTGGGATCGTAAGGACGCAACGGGAAGTAGATCAGTACCATATTGCAAAGTAATCCCTGGCGTGGCACCCAGCCGGGCCTTTTCGATGGCATTGCTCAATTTCTCGTCATCGACGGACGTGCCCTGAGTATTTCGAATCCACCGCACGACCACTTCCAAGTCTTGATCACTTATCAAACCGGCTGTGCTATCGACCTCCACCACGACGTTTCCTTGCTCGTCTATCCAAGCATGGGTGGGTGCAAGGACTTCTCGCCCCGTATGAGTGCATAGCCGAAGTCCATCCGGGCCCGCCGCGGCTCGCACTACGTAGGGAAGGTAAGCGATCCGAACGTAGACGCGTTGCGGCCCATTCTGGAAATACCACCGTCCCTCGATGTCGTGCGTGTAGTTGCGGGCAATAAATTCATTGAACCCCGCATGAGTGATAGGCTCGCCCTTAATGCGCCAGCGCCCGCGGCGGTCTAATTCCAGCCATCCGTAAACGGAAGGAACGTTGGGCCACTTGGCCATGCTCGCCAGTACCGTTTCATCCATGGCGCGCAGCGCGCATCCTTCGCTGTATTATGTGCATCACCGATGATAACCCACGAGGATAACTCCATGGCACTTACCTTCTATTACGGCTCCGGTTCTCCCTACGCGTGGCGCGTGTGGTTGGCCTTGGAGCACAAGAAAATTCCCTATGAGATGAAGACGATTTCGTTCTCCTCGGGGGAACTTGAGCAACCAGAGTATTTGGCCATCAATCCCCGGCACAAAGTCCCAGCCATCGTGGACGGGGGTTTCGCGTTGTATGAATCCACAGCCATCGTGGAGTATCTCGAGGAGAAGTATTCCTCGGGCGCCAGGCTTTTTCCGGAGGACATCAAACAACGGGCGCTGGTTCGGCGCTTTGTTCAAGAGGCTGATCTTTATCTCAACCCTTCCATGCGCCTGCTCATCGAGCAGATTTTTTTCACCCCCGAGGAGAAGTGGGATGCGGCCAAGATAGAGCGCGGTGCTAAGGCCTTCTCCGAGGAACTCGCGATGTGGGAGAAGGCGGATATAGGCCGCTTCATGGTGGGATCTTCCTTGAGTGCCGCCGATTTCGCGGTCTATCCCGTGGTGGCCCTAGCGCTTCGCTTGGAGAGGAAAAAGCGCGATTTAGGTATCCGGCAAATGATCGGGCCTAAGCTTGCCACGTGGATGGAGAATATCAGCCAGCAACCGATTATCCGTACAACCTGGCCACCTCATTGGAAGTGAGAGGGCGAATCGAGGCGTAAATGACCGTACTGCTCGGGTGCATCGCCGACGATTTTACCGGCGCAACGGATTTAGCCAACACGTTGGTGAAGGCCGGGATGCGTACCATTCAACTGCTGGGTGTGCCAAGCCCATCGCTGAAAGTGCCACCGGCCGATGCGCTCATCGTTGCGCTGAAGTCGCGCGGTAATCCCGCGGCCGAGGCGGTGCGAATGTCGCTTGCGGCATTGCGTTGCTTGCAAGAGCGCGGAACAAAGCAGTTTTACTTCAAGTATTGCTCGACTTTCGATTCCACGGACCAAGGCAATATCGGCCCCGTGGCTGACGCGCTGCTCGATGCATTGGGCGAATCGTTCACCGTATTCAATCCCGCTTTTCCCACCAACAAGCGCACCGTTTACAAGGGCTATCTGTTTGTGGGAGACGAGTTACTTTCCGAATCCGGCATGCGGCACCATCCGCTTACGCCCATGACAGACCCGTCGCTTGTACGCGTCCTGCAAAGACAAACGCCGCATAAGGTGGGATTGGTAGCGAACGGGGCGATTGCACGCGGTGCGGCCAGCGTGCGCGACGCGTTCGCGCAACTTCGCGAGGGAGGAATTCGGCACGCTATTCTGGATTCGCTCTCGGATGAGGACTTGATGGTCTTGGGCGAGGCTTGTGCCGGTCTTAGATTAGTCACGGGCGGTTCGGGAATGGCCATGGGGTTGCCCGCCAATTTCATCAAGCAAGGCATGTTGCAACCGGGACAACCTTCAGCCTTGCCCAAGGTGAAGGGACCCACGGCAGTCCTGGCGGGCAGTTGTTCCGTGGCAACGCAAGCTCAGGTAGCTTACATGCGGCAACAGCACGAAACTTTCAACATCGATCCCTTGCGTCTTGCCGCGGGTGAAGATGTCGCGGGAGAGGCGCTAAAGTGGGCGGACTCCCGGTTATCGGAGAAACCCATCCTGTTCTATTCCACAGCGGCACCGGAGCTAGTGAAAGACGTACAAGAGCGAGTGGGCCGGGACCATGCGGGAGGACTCGTCGAGCAGGCGATGGGTCACATCGCGAAAGGATTGGTTACACGCGGAGTGCGCCGCCTGGTTGTGGCGGGCGGGGAGACCTCGGGGGCAGTGGCCAGCGCACTGGGTGTACAAGGGCTCTACATCGGTCCGGAAATCGATCCTGGAGTACCCTGGACTTTCAGCATTGGTGAGCCCTCGCTGGCGCTGGCACTCAAATCCGGAAATTTTGGAAGCCAGGACTTCTTCACCAAGGTCTTCCACATGCAACCATGAATGAATCCAAGGCTCGCGAGCAAATCGTTGTACTCGCAAAGAGTCTGTTCGACCGAGGTCTCTCCGCGGGCTCTTCTGGCAATATCAGTGTGCGCGTGGACGGCGGGTGGCTCATTACTCCAACCAACTCTTGCCTGGGCCGTCTCGACCCGGCGCGTATTTCCAAGATTGATGATGGGGGCAAACTTCTGTCGGGAGACAAACCCTCCAAGGAGGAATTCTTGCACCTTGCGATGTATGGGGAGCGCCCTCGCTCCAATGCCGTGGTGCATTTGCATTCGACACACGCAGTCGCGGTTTCGGTTTTGGCGCGGGACAACGCCGTGGATCCAATCCCGCCCATTACTGCTTACTACGTGATGAAGATAGGCAAGTTGATACTACTGCCATACTTTCCGCCGGGAGATTCTTCCCTGGCGAATGCGGTGAAGCAAGTGGCGTCAAAGCATCACGCTGTACTGCTCGCCAATCACGGCCCTATTGTCGCCGGTGACGATTTGGAATCGGCGGTCTACGCGACGGAAGAATTGGAAGAGACGGCGAAGCTCTATCTGATGCTTCGCCACGAGAAACTGAAGTTGCTCACAGCGGAGCAAGTGGACGACCTCGGGAGGCGGTTTCCGAGCTAGCGGATTTTTGGTTATCCGTCGGACCAGCGGCGGGACTCGCTCTCCTCTTCGCTAGCACGCGGTACGCGCACGTATTCTGTCCACCCTAGGGAGTATTCCAGGTCCGTCCCGTTTAGGGTGCTTTCGTACTCCACCAATTCCCGTATCAAGGCTTCTACCCGGTACTCGCCACGGTTGGCAACCAAGCCCAGCACCGTGCCGCTTTTTAACAATACCTTCACCGACTGATAATCGCGTGCGCTGACAATAGGACGTGCGTGTTTCGTGGTGGATTGAAAGAAGATCCGGCTGCCCATATGGCTCCCTTTTCGGATAGGTAATGCGACCTGGACTACCCAGTAGCAATTTCTTGACCGCGCATGCTAGGGGATGGGTGTTTCGGGGATGTTACGACGGCGGGAAGGCGGGTGCCTCATCTGAACCGGCATACGTAGCTTCTGACGGACTCCCGTCAATAGCCGGCTAGGTGTTCGAGATTACGCCGCGGGCTTGCCCAGTAAGCCGCCAATACTAGCTTCCCAATGGGCGCCATCAAAAGGCGTGACCTTCATCCCCGTGACCGAACCGGGATCGAGACAGCGGGCGTTGACGCTAATGCCCTCGGGATGAGAGCGCGGAACATAAAAGGACTTGATGCCGCAATGGCGGCAAAACAGATGCTTTGCCGTGCCCGTATTGAAGGTGTAGGTAACCAGGGAGTCCTCGCCCTGGATCAAACGAAACGCCTGTTTATCCACGATAAGATGCAGGTACCCAGTTTTATTGCAGATGGAGCAGTTGCAATCGGTTACATCGATCTCAGCGGGAGCCTCCACCTCGAAGCGCACTCGCCCGCAATGGCATCCGCCGTGATGGGTCACCATTCGAGTAACGCTAACCGCGCTTCATCGAATCGAAAAACTCCGCGTTGCTCTTGGTGGCTTTGATTTTGTCGACGAGGAATTCCATGGCTTCCAGGTCGTCCATGGGGTATAGGAGTCTTCGCAAGATCCACACTTTTTGCAGGATGTCGGATTTGAGCAAGAGTTCTTCGCGCCGGGTACCGGAACGATTGACGTTGATCGCGGGGTAGAGGCGTTTCTCGGCCATGCGCCGGTCAAGATGAATCTCCATGTTGCCGGTGCCCTTGAATTCCTCGTAAATCACGTCGTCCATGCGCGAGCCCGTGTCGATCAAGGCGGTGGCGATGATGGTGAGCGATCCGCCTTCCTCAATGTTGCGGGCGGCGCCGAAGACGCGCTTGGGGCGCTGTAACGCATTGGCGTCCACACCGCCGGTCAGTACCTTTCCAGAGGCCGGCACCACCGCGTTGTAGGCGCGTGCCAAACGCGTGATGGAATCGAGTAGTACGACCACGTCCTTCTTGTGCTCTACCAGGCGCTTGGCTTTCTCCATCACCATCTCGGCTACCTGCACGTGGCGCGTGGCGGGCTCGTCGAAGGTGGAGGACACGACTTCGCCTCGAACCGAACGCTGCATTTCCGTGACTTCCTCCGGGCGCTCATCAATGAGCAACACGATGAGTACGACATCTGGGTGATTGGAAGTAATGGCGTGGGCGATGTGCTGCAACATGACCGTCTTTCCCGCCTTGGGCGGGGAAACTAGCAGGCCGCGCTGGCCCCGGCCCACTGGAGCGATGATATCGATGATGCGGCCTGTGAGGTTTTCCTCGGCGCGAATGTCTCGCTCGAGATGGAAGACCGAAGTGGGGTGCAGCGGCGTCAGGTTCTCGAAAAGGATCTTGTTCTTGGTATTTTCCGGGGGTTCCGAGTTGACCCGGTCTACCTTGACTAGCGCGAAATAACGCTCTCCGTCCTTCGGAGTCCGGATCTCTCCTTCTATCGAGTCACCCGTGTGCAGATTGAAGCGGCGAATCTGGCTGGGGCTGACGTAGATATCGTCGGGACCCGCCAGGTAGGAAATATCCGGGGATCTTAAGAACCCGAATCCGTCGGGCAACACTTCCAGGGTTCCTTCCCCGTAGATGCTTTCTCCCTTCTTCGCTTGATTCCTGAGTAGCGCGAAAATGAGATCCTGCTTACGAAGCCGGTTGGCGTTCTCGATCTCATTGGTCTGTGCCATCCCGATGAGGTCGCTGACATGAAGGTGCTTCAGTTCGGATAGGTGCATAGGGTAATAGCTCTCGGGAGAGAATGGTATGGGGCGCTAGGAACTAGGGGAAGAGGCGAAAGAGGTGAGGGACAATGCGGAATGTAAGGAAAGTACGAGGATACGAGGGGATGAGGGCGTCATCGCGGTTTCAAGGGCGCTCCAAGAGGGAGGTGGGAGCAGCCCGAAACAGGGGCGAAAGACTATAGGCTTTAGATATTGCTGTCAATAAAGGCGGTGAGTTGAGATTTGGGAGGCGCTCCGACCTTGGTGGCTACGAGGCTGCCATTCTTGAAGATCATTAGCGTCGGGATTCCCCGGATCTGGTACTTCGGAGGAATTTGCTGGTTCTCATCGACATTAAGCTTGGCAACCTTTAGCCGCCCGGCATATTCTTTTGCTACTTCGTCGAGGATCGGAGCAATTGCCTTGCAAGGCCCGCACCACTCGGCCCAATAGTCCACAAGAACGGGGACAGTGGATTGAAGGACCTCGGCCTCAAAGGACTCGTCGGTCAAATAGTGTATGTGCTCACTCATTAGGTAAACCTCTTAGGGAAAGACTTTCGGGAATTGAGCCCGGTAATGGATTGGGCGGGCTGGGGAAGCGCGAGAACATATCCTAAACCATATTTGGGCTCAGCGGAAAGGTATGGCGGATTAGGACCAGGGGGGCCGTGAATGTGTCCTTGCCTAGGGCGCTGCCTGGAAAACTCCCTCTGTTATCATCTTTCCCCCTTGGGCAGGTGTTGCCCTGGCCCCGCGACCTCATTAAGGAAGAAGCCGGATGACCTACGTTGTCACCGAGAGTTGTATCAAGTGTAAGTACACCGATTGCGTGGATGTATGTCCAGTGGATTGTTTCCGCGAAGGGCCCAACATGCTCGTGATCGATCCGGACGAGTGCATCGACTGCACCCTATGTGTGGCGGAATGCCCCGTGGAGGCGATTTTCGCGGAGGATGACGTTCCTGTGGGCCAGCGGGAATTCATCGCGCTTAATGCGGAGCTGGCCAAGGACTGGAAGACCATCGTGGAGAAAAAGGATGGGCCTCCCGATGCGGATGAGTGGGCCAAGACCAAGAACAAGCGGTCCTTGCTCGAACGATGAGGGTTCTACGAAAGCTCCGGTAGGGTTGTCCGGCAGCCTGGATTTACCGGCGGTATGACCGCCAGTCTGCACGACAAGCTCTCTCGTGGCGCCACGGTTGTAACTCCCAACCAGCGCCTTTCCCGGCACATCAAGGAAAACTTCGACCGGGCGCAATTGCGGGCGGGCAAGCGCGCATGGATCGCCGGCGATGTTCTGCCATGGAGTGCGTGGCTGGAGCGCAGCTACTCTATGCAAGAGCACCGCCGCGCCGGTGCCATGCTCATGGCACCTCCACAGGAACTGGCTTTATGGAGGCTCATCGTGAGCCAGTCCAGTCACGCTCATGCACTGCTTGACCTGGGTTCCATGGCGCGGTTGGCACGCGACGCCTGGGCGTTGCAATACGCGTGGCGTGTGGATTTCTCGGCGCGCACACACGCGCTCTCCGATGATGCACTCGCCTATCGAGACTGGGCAATTGAGTTCGAAACCCAATGCCGTGATCGTAACTGGATCGCGCGCGCAAGTGTTGCAGACCTTTTGGCCGTGCGGGCCCGGGAGGGGGAAATTCCGGACGACAAGCCGCTCGTGTTGTACGCGTTCGACGCATTGACCGCCCAGGAGCGAGATCTTCTAGACCGCTATCGCGCGTGTGGAATGCCGGTGGAAATGCCGGCGCCAGCATCGGCCAGCGCTCAATGCCGGCGCCGGATCTATCCAACAACGGACGACGAAATGACCGGTGTCGCACGCAGGGTTCGTGCGCTTCTGGAGGCGGACCCCAACGCCCGCATCGGAGTGGTGGTTCCGGATTTATCCGTGACAAGGGAGCGCGTGATACGTGTCTTCGACGACGTTCTGGATCCGGGCCGCATCCTCCAATCCAATCCCACGTCCGCGCGCGCCTACAACTTGTCCCTTGGCGTACCTTTGAGTCATTACGCCCTCGTGCGTGCGGCGCTGAGCATTCTTCGCCTGGCGGGCAAGGATCTTTCTCTGCAAGAGACCGGAGCGTTGTTGCTTGGACCTTTCATAGGCGGCGCCGAGCGCGAGCTCGGTGACCGCGCATTACTGGATGCGCAATTGCGTAAGCAGGGGAACCTCTGCATTAACTTGGAGCAGCTAACCGAGTTCGTAGCAGAACTGAATCGCCGCTCCGGCGGGCGCTGCGCGATCCTCAAGCAGAAGTTACCGGCATTCCTATCGGCTGCGGTGCCCATGCGGCGCAAGCGCCAGTTGCCTTCGGCGTGGATCGATGGTTTTCTCGCCTTGCTCTCTTTACTGGGATGGCCTGGCGAGCGAACGCTCAACAGCGAGGAGTACCAGGCCGCTGGAAAATTCCGCGAGGTGGTGAAAAGTTTGTCTTGGCTCGACGCCGTGGAAGGGGCGCAAAGTTTTGGCGACACACTTTCCTGGCTATCTAGAACGCTGTCCGATACACCGTTTCAAGCCGAATCGCACAATGAGCCCGTCCAAGTACTGGGGGTCTTGGAATCCGCGGGTATCGCTTTCGACCACTTGTTCGTGGTGGGATTGCACGACGAGGCTTGGCCCTTCGCGCCGCGGCCCAACCCTCTGCTGCCGGTGTCCGTGCAGCGCGCCTGCGACATGCCCCACGCGAGCGCTTCGTGGGAGGCAGGGTTCGCACAGCGCATGATGAGCTTGTGGCGAAACACCTCTCAACACCTCACCTACAGCTGCGCCATTCAAGATGGCGATTTATTGCGCCGCCCCAGCCGGCTGATCGCCGGTATAGACGACGCGCAAGACGAATCGCAAACTGCGTGGGTGAGTTATGCGCGATCGATGCATGGAGCCACTAAGTTGGAGACCACGGGGGGCGATCCCGCTCCTTCATTGCCGCCTGTTTACGAGGCGGTGGGAGGCGCCGCGGTTTTGCATAACCAAGCAGCCTGTCCGTTTCGGGCCTTCGCTATTCACCGGCTGGGAGCCCTCCCGCTCGAAATAGGAAGATTAGGATTGGACGCGCGTGAACGCGGTGCGCTCTTGCACAAGGTGCTCGCGTTGTTCTACTCCGAAGTGCCGTCACAAAGCGCATTGCTGGCCTTAAGCGCGCAGGCGCTAGAGGAAATCCTCGGTCATTGCCTGGATCGTGGTCTTGCGCACGCTAAACAAAATAATCCCAGCGCGGTTTCCCCCGCCTTCAGCGTTATCGAACGGCGGCGGTTGAGGGCTCTATTGGCCGAATTCTTCGAGATGGAGAAAAAGCGGGCTCCTTTTGAGGTTGCCGCATGCGAAGAGCCGCGTATAGCCGAGCTGGATGGATTGCAACTGAAAGTTCGCATTGACCGTATCGACAAACTCTCCGATGGCCGAAGAGTCGTCCTCGACTATAAAACCGGCAAGGCGTCCACTTCGGGTTGGTGGGATGAACGCTTGGATGAGCCCCAGCTTCCTCTTTACGCGATCACGGACATGGGAGAGGTCGCAGCCGTGAGTTTCGCGCAATTGCGTGCGGATAAAGTGGCGTTCAAAGGTGTTGCGCAGGATGATGGATTGCTGCCTGGTGTTTCGCCATTGCGAGATGGCGAGAGTTGGCCGGCGTTTCTCGGTGCATGGCGAAAGTCCTTGGATCGTTTGGCGCGAGAATTCCTGGCGGGGCATGCAGCGGTCGATCCGAAAAAATATCCAAGCACCTGCCAGTACTGTCATATAGGCCCGCTGTGCCGTGTCAAGGAAGTGCTCGGTACCGCGGCCACTGATGAGGAAGCCCCGGATGAATGAATTCGCGCACCCTCCTGACGCGGAGCAACGTGCGCGCGCCTTGGATGCTAAGCGCTCGTTCATCGTGCAAGCGCCTGCAGGGTCGGGGAAAACTGAACTTCTTGTGCAACGTTTTCTCGCACTCCTCGCCACCGTAGAGGTGCCGGAGGAGGTGGTGGCGATCACTTTCACACGCAAGGCGGCCGCGGAAATGCGCCAGCGTGTTTTGGAAGCACTCGCGCTCGCGGATGCCGAACATGCGCCGGTCGAGCCACACCGCTACCAGGCGTGGGTCTTGGCCCGGGCCGTACGTGAGCAAGACCGCCGCCGCGATTGGGGATTGATGGAAGCCCCCGCCCGCTTGCGTATCCAGACTTTCGATTCCCTTTGCGCGAGCCTTTGCCGCCAAATGCCACTGGTCGCTGGGTTTGGGTCGCAGTACAAGGCCATTGAGGACGCAAGTCCCCTGTACCTTGAGGCCGCGCAGCGCACCCTCGCCATGGTCCACGAGGATTCGCAGTGGGCCACTCATATCGCCACGATCCTCGCTCACCTCGACAATGACTTCTCGGCAATGCAATCCTTGCTCGTCGAAATGCTGCGCAAGCGCGACCAATGGTTGCGGCACGTGGCGAGCCGGGAGCGTTTGGAAAGGCAGACATTGGAGCAAGGTCTCGCTGGCGTCATCGAGGATGCGCTGGCGGAGTTGCTAGCACTTTTCCCGGTGCAGTTCGAGCAGGAATTGCTGGCCCTCGCACGCTATGCCGCAGGCAATCTTGCCGCCGATGGGAAATCACCCATCCGCGCGTTGCTTGATCTTCCATCGCTTCCCGGTGCGTGCGTGCAAGATCTTCCTGGCTGGCTGGCAATAGCCGAGTTGCTCCTGGCGCAAGCTGGGCCGCCGCGTGCCACGGTGAACGTGAGGGTGGGTTTCCCCAGTGCCAAGGACGCGGCGGCTAAACGGTTGTGCGATGAGTACAAGGCGCGATACCAATCTTTTTCCGCGGATATTGCGCTGCATGGCGAGTTTCTGGAAGCCTTGCACGCCACAAGGGAACTCCCGCCTGCCCAGTACAGCGCTTCGCAATGGGCGGCCCTCGAAGCCCTCGTGGAGGTGCTGCCGCTCGCAGCAGCTCAGCTCAATGTGGTTTTTCAGGAGCAGGCGAGAGTGGATTTCGCCGCCATTTCCCAGGCGGCCATTCGGGCTCTGGGCGGCGATGATGCTCCTACGGACCTTGCTCTATCGCTTGACTACCGTGTGCGCCACTTGCTCGTGGATGAATTTCAGGACACTTCGCAAACCCAGTTCCAATTGCTCGAACGCCTCACCGCTGGCTGGCAGCCTGGCGACGGGCGCACCTTGTTTGTCGTGGGCGATCCCATGCAGTCCATCTACCGTTTCCGGGAGGCCGAAGTCGGGCTCTATCTGCGCGCCCGTGCATCGGGAATCGGGCCAGTGAAACTGGATCCGGTCACGCTATCGGCCAACTTTCGTTCGCATGCGAGCCTGGTGGACTGGAGCAACGAGTGTTTTTCAAAACTCCTCCCTGCATCGGAGAATATGGCAAGCGGGGCGGTGCCTTTCACTCCTTCGGCGGCGATGCTCCGCGGCCCGCCCGCTTTCGGGGTGAGTGTGCATCCTTTGATGGGGGACGACCGGCAGCAGGAAGCCGCTCGCGTACAAAACATGATTGAAGATGCACGCCAGAGTGTGAGCGACGGGCGCATTGCGATCTTGGTCAGCAGCAGGACTCATCTTGCGAGCATTGTTCCTTCGCTTCGCCATGCCGGGATCGCGGTGCAGGCAGTGGAAATCGAGTCGCTGGCGGACCGCCCCGTAGTGATGGATTTGTCCGCGCTCACACGAGCGCTCTTTCATCCCGCGGATCGTATTGCGTGGTTAGCGGTCTTGAGGGCATCTTGGTGCGGCCTCGCGCTGGCGGATCTAGAGGTTCTGGCGAGCGCCGATGGCCGGCCGCACGACAGGCCGGTGCTGGAGTCTTTGCGAAGCGTGCCAGTGCTCGAATCCATGAGCGAGGACGGACGAATGCGGGCCGTGGATCTCCTGTCGAAACTATCGCGGTTCGTGGACGACAGGCAGCGGCTACCGGCGCGCCGCTGGATTGAGGGAGCCTGGACCGCGCTTGGCGGGCCGGCCGCCTATGATGACGCCAATGCCTTGGCGGATGCCCAAGTGTTCTTCGGGCTTCTCGATGCCTTGGAAGAGGAAGGCAGCGTCGATGCGGGCCGCCTCGCCGGCAAAGTGAAGCGGCTGTTTGCGAGCGCGAACACAGCGGGGGAAAATGCCGTCCAAGTCATGACTATCCACAAGGCAAAGGGACTGGAATTCGATACAGTCATCATCCCTGGGTTAGGATACAAGCGTGCCGCGGATGCGCAACAATTGATGCGATGGATGGAGCGGCCCAGGCCTCGAAGCGGCCCCGGCCTCTTGTTGGCCCCTATAGGAATCAACCGCACGTCCGATGATCCTATCTACCGCGCGCTGTCTCGCATGGAGCGCGTTCGTGCAAAACACGAAGAAGTGCGGCTCCTCTACGTGGCCGCGACGCGCGCGAAGTCTCGCTTACATTTGATCGGGCACCTGAATGTTGGCGAACATGGCCAAGTACACGGTGGGCCTAATCATGGCTCCTTGCTGGAGCATCTATGGCCAGTCATCGGCCATCACTTCGATTCCTTGCCAGTGCCCGCGCCGGTTCCTCAACCGGCCGGCCGGGTACCGCGGGCGCTACGCAGGCGGCCGTCGAACTGGACGCCTCCGCTTCCCGCCGCCAGTGTTTGTGGCTTGGGCTCGTCTCAGATTCCAGCGTCCACGGCGGAGGTGGAATTTTCCTGGGCCTCGGAGGCCGCGAGGATCGTGGGTGTGGTGGTGCACCGCGTGTTGCAGCAAATTGCCGCGGAGGGTGCTGGCCGCTGGTCATCCGCGCGAGCCGGGGGCAGCGCCTTCGAGCGCGATCTGCGAGAGCTGGGTTTGCCCGAGCTGGAAATTCCCGCGGCAGCGGCACGCATCCGGAGGGCAATTATTCAGATCATGGAGGATCCGAGAGGCCAGTGGATTCTCGCGCCCCACGAAGAGGCAGGCTCAGAAGTGCGTTTGACGGGACTGCTGGATGGGCAACTCACCACGGTGGCCCTTGATCGCACATTCGCCGATGACCAAGGAGTGCGATGGATCATCGATTTCAAGACTGGGATCCATGAGGGTGCGGGCTTAGCCCAGTTTCTGGACACCGAGCAGGCCCGTTACAGCGGCCAACTCGAACGCTACGCCGCCCTGATGCGCCAATACGGTGAGCAGCGTCCCATCCGGCTGGGACTATATTTCCCCATCATGCGCCAGTGGCGGGAGTGGGGATTCACGCCATAGATTTGACGGCATTACGGAAGCTGGATCTTTCCTCCGCCAGGCATCCCCGGGGGTGGAAATCCTGGTGCTCCCGCTTGCGGGATGACGATGGAGGAGGCGGACTGCCGCCTTAACTCCTGGATATCCCGCACGGTTCGCTCGACCGCATCCTTGGCGGCCGCGGCGTAGTTGGACACCGCCTCCTGCAGGGAATCCGCATCGATTTCAAAGCTTAAGGGGAGCGCGCCCATGGAGGTATACATCTGGGCTTCGCCCACGTATAGGGTGGAACGCGCGCCATCCGAAGCGCCGTCCGCTTTGACTGGGTACATCACCCGGATCATGCCTACTTTTCGGTCGGTAAAGACCTCTTCCCGGTAGAGGGATGTGGGATCCATTTTGGGATCGGCAGTACGGTCGTCGTGGCGCTCAGCCATGGGGATTACCTCCAATTTCAAGGGGTTGGGCAGATGGAAGAATAGCAGACATTGCCCTATTCATAGGCTCTACGCTCATCGCGCGTATTCCCCTGGTTCTTGTCGAGATCTTGACTTTGCAAGTACCGGCGATCGACGGTATCCAGACATGAACACCTCTAAACCTCGAAAACCGGCTACCTTCGGTCCCGCGACCTAGCGCATTGCGTTGGGGGCACAAGGCCTCTCCGGCGGAGTTGGAGCGCTTCAACTTCCGCACCATGAACGTGAATTTTCGAACTAAGGTGTTAGTTCATTTTGGCTCGTCATCAGACTGAATTAACGGAAAAATTCAAGAGAGCCACTCATTGGGGATGGATCGTTGGGGGCATTTTGAGAGGTGAAATTAGCCAGGCTTGCCGGGTTTTCGGGAACGCATTGCACATCTCTTCGGTTTAACAGTTCGGGGTTTGACGGTGGGGAATACCCTTTTCAAACCGCATGGCATGGAACGCGCTGAAGACCCCCACAACAAATCCAAGGAATCCAAAAGCGTGGTCGATCTATTCGGGAGGCAAGTTCGCATCGCTACTTTTCTCCATGCTTGCGTGGAGGGAGGTGTGTTCTTCCTGCTCATGTTGCTGGCGACTGGCATGAGCGAGCAGTCCTTATCGCCCTTCGCATTGAATCCCATGGTCCCCGCAGCTTTATTTTCCTGCATGTTGGTGGCCGTCAATGGCGTGCTGGGGGTGTACCAACCCGGAAAGCAAGCACTGAACGGCGAGTCCGCTCTGAGATCTTTGACGGCACTCATTATTGGCTGCGCCGCGGCCTACGGAGTTTTCCGTCTCTTGCCAGATGGCGAGTTGTACCAAACGGCCATCGGATGGACGACGATCCTTGGCGTTATTGCGGTCGTAACTTTCCGCAAGCCAATACTAAGTTCGATATCACGTGCGGTAACAGGGTGGCTGTCCCACCGGGTGCTGGTGCTTGGCACAGGCGCGGGCGCCTTGGAGGTCGATAGGACCCTGGCGGCCATGAGCGGAAGCGGAATCAAGCTAATCGGTTTCTATCCCGTAAGCGCTTCTGAACCCGTATTGGTGGCGGGAAATCGTGTGCTCAGCACAAAAGCAGCGGTCGAAGAAATTGTACGAACCTATCGTGTGGACCAAGTGATCGTTGCGGTAAAGGAGCAGCGCGGCGGCGTTTTGCCCTTGCGCCAATTGCTCGACTGCCGCTTACAGGGTGTGAAAGTTACGGACTTGCCGGGATTTATCGAATCCATTCGAGGTGCGGTGCCCATCGAGTCGCTCAAGGCGAGCTGGCTCATATACGGGGAGGGGTTTCGAATTGGGCGCACGCGCTTGATCGTGAAGCGTCTCTTCGACCTGATTGCCTCAGCAGCCATGCTGGCCGTGATGTCACCAGTGATACTCGTCACCGCGCTGGCTATCTATTGTGAGTCAGGTGGACCTATCATCTTTAGGCAGGAACGGGTCGGCCGTGGAGGACAGTCTTTCTGGCTTTTGAAGTTTCGCAGCATGCGGACTGACGCCGAGAAGGACGGAACGCCCCAATGGGCTTCTCCTAACGATCCTCGCGTGACGGGCGTTGGCCGGATCATTCGCAAGGTGCGGATCGATGAGCTGCCGCAATTGTTCAACGTACTGAAGGGCGAGATGAGTTTTGTGGGGCCCCGGCCTGAACGCCCCTTCTTCGTGTCCCAATTGACGGAGTCCATTCCCTTTTACGGCGCGCGCCACAGCGTGAATCCGGGAGTCACGGGCTGGGCGCAAGTCCGGGCGTCCTATGGCGCCTCGGAGGAAGACTCGAAGTTGAAACTCGAGTACGACCTCTACTATGTCAAGCACCAGACGCTGTGGCTCGACATCGTTGTCCTGGCTGAAACCGTACGCGTCGTTCTGTTTGGCGAGGGTGCACGGTAAATCGTGCGCTAGCAGGCCGGCATCCTGGCAGGTTGGCCGCCCAGCGCTTGGCATCGTGCCGTAATATGCCGCTTGAATTACGGCTCGTCACTTCTAGCCAGGCGAATTTCATGAAGACGTGGATACCCCTCTTCTAACCTACGCGACCCTAAGTTTCGCTGTCGGGAGCGCGGCATTTCTGGCGCTCCTGGGCCAACTTCTGCTCGCCTCCAATAGTGCCATTCGTGTGAAGGCCCTGGTTGCCGCGGTGGCGGTGACCTTGGGTTGGGAGCTGGCCGGAGTTATCGCCGGCCTCACACAAGTCCCGGTTGCGTGGCATGCCGTGGGAGTGTTGGACTTGGTGCGAGCCTCTCTCTGGACAGCGGTTCTGCTGGTGATTTTTCGGCGAAACGTGCCAGTGGCGCGCGGTACGGACGGATATGCGGCGCCCGCTTTTATTAAAGGGCTCGCGTTCGCGTCTTTCGGGTTGGTGGCGGCGAATGTTCTCATCACATGGTTGGTGCCGTTTGCTTGGCCGCAGTTTCGCACTTCAGACCGGCTGATTTTTGGAACATGGCTCGGGGTGTCCATCGCCGGATTAGCCCTTGTGGAGCAGTTGCTGCGAAATTCGCCAGCGTCGCACAAATGGGCTATCAAACCCATCTGCATCGGCCTCGGAGGAGCCTACGCCTTCGATCTTTATTGCTTCGCCGATGCTTTTCTGTTCGGAAAACTCGACGGAGTAGTCTGGAGCGCCCGAGGTTTAGCGCACGCCCTTATCGTGCCCTTTGTCGCCTTGTCTATCGCGCGTACCCGAGGTTGGAAAGCCACGCTGACTGTTTCGCGCCAAATCGCGTTTCATTCCACCGCACTTCTAGCCTCGGGCCTTTACCTGCTGGCCGTGGCTGGCGGGGGGTACTACATCAGGGAATTCGGGGGCGAGTGGGCACGCTTCCTACAAGTCACATTCGTTTTTGGGGCTGTGCTTGTACTGCTCCTGTTGTTCTGGTCCGGCACCATCCGCTCGCGGGTCCGGGTCTGGGTGAGCAAGCATTTTTTCTCCTACCGCTTCGATTACCGGGAGCAGTGGTTGAGTTTTACCCGGGCGCTCTCCGACCATGCCTCGGAAGAAGGGATTTACGAGCGCAGTGTGAAGGCGCTGGCGGATTTGGTGGAAAGCCCCGGGGGTGGGCTATGGCTCAAGCGTGACGCGC
>JBJXGQ010000466.1:0-8707 GCA_046160525.1 Burkholderiales bacterium | reverse complement strand
ACACCGCGCGCATGGGACCGCCCGCGATAATGCCCGTACCGTCGGAGGCAGGTTGTATCAGCACTCGCGCCGCACCGTGCTCACCGATGATGGTGTGATGCACCGTGCCTTTGCGCAAGTTGAACTTGACCATCTTGCGGCGGGCTTGCTCCATGGCCTTTTGTACCGCCACCGGAACTTCGCGCGACTTACCCTTGCCCATTCCGATACCGCCGTCGCCATCCCCCACGACGGTGAGCGCCGCGAAAGCGAGCACCCGGCCGCCCTTGACCACTTTGGTGACGCGATTGACTGCCACCATCTTTTCCTTCAGTCCATCGCTGCGCTCTTCGTTGGACTGCTGCTGCTGACGTCTGTCTGCCATCGCGATTCCCTTAGAACTTGAGTCCGTGTTCGCGCGCGGCATCCGCCAACGCTTTCACACGGCCGTGATACCGGTAACCGGAGCGGTCGAAGGCCACGCTCTCGACACCCTTTTCCTTGGCTTTCTCCGCGATCTTCTTGCCCACCAGTGCCGCCGCCTGGACGTTACCGCCGTTGGGGGCCGCACCCTTGATGTCGGCATCGAGAGTCGACGCGCTGGCAATCACCTTCGAGCCAGTGGCATCGATCACCTGTGCGTACATGTGAACATTGGAACGGTGCACAGTGAGCCTTACCGCCTTTTGCAGGGCGATCCGAACCCGCGTCTGCCGCGAGCGCCGTGCCCTTGCTTGCCGTTTATCTATCATATCGCCGCCTCGCCGCCTAATCGTTACTTCTGGTGGTTGCTATTATTTCTTCTTGGTCTCTTTAATGACCACGACCTCGTTGGCATAGCGCACGCCCTTACCCTTATAGGGTTCCGGGCTGCGGTAGGCTCTGATCTCGGCCGCCACTTGTCCCACCATCTGCTTGTCTATCCCCGTCACGACGATTTCCGTCTGCGTGGGTGTCGCAACCTTAATACCCTTGGGGATCTTGTGCGAGACCGGATGGGAGAAACCGAGCGTCAGGTTCACCGCATCTCCGGCCGCCTGGGCACGATATCCGACGCCCACGAGGTTTAGCTTGCGCTCGTACCCCTTGGTGACGCCCTGAATCATGTTCGCCATGAGGGCACGGATGGTTCCCGACATCGCATTGGCCTGGGTACTATCGTTGGTGGTCTCCACCAGCAATTCGTCGCCCTCGCGCTTGACCTTCACGTGGGAGGTCAGCGTGCGCGCCAAGGAACCCAGCGGCCCCTTGATGGAGACGGAATCCGCCGCGATCGTCACATCGACTCCCTTGGGAATCGGAACTGGTAATTTGCCTATTCTGGACATGAATTTCTCCTAGGCCATCACGCGACAATACACAGCACTTCGCCGCCGATGCCAGTGGTGCGAGCCTTGCGATCCGTCATCACACCCCTGGAGGTGGAGACAATCGCAATACCCAACCCATTCATGACCGGGGGAATATCCTTGCTCGCCTTGTACACGCGCAGGCCGGGCTTGCTGATGCGTTCGATGCGTTCGATCACCGGGCGCCCCGCGTAGTATTTCAGCGCGATTTCCAGCGTCGCCTTTACCCCTTCGGGCTGGACGCGAAAGTCATCGATGTATCCTTCTTCCTTCAATACCTGCGCGATTGCCGCCTTAACCTTACTGGCTGGCATCGCCACCGAGTTCTTCTCGCCTGCCTGGGCATTACGAATGCGAGTCAGCATATCGGCGATGGGGTCACTCATGCTCATTGAACCATCTCCCTCATCACATTACCCTCATCATTCCACATTACCAGCTGGCTTTGGTGAGGCCAGGAATCTCGCCGCGCATGGCGATTTCCCGTAGCTTGTTACGCGCCAAACCGAACATGCGAAAGGTGCCGCGCGGGCGCCCGGTCAGTGCACAGCGGTTGCGCAGCCGCACTGGGCTCGCGTTTCTGGGCAGCGCCTGAAGTTTGTCGCGCGCTTCCTGGCGGGCTTCGTTGGAAGCCTTGGCGCTGTTCACGATCTCCAGGAGCATCGTGCGCTTCGCGGCAAACTTCTTCACCGTTGCACGGCGCTTTGCTTCGCGGTTGATTACGGACAGTTTTGCCATGCCGGCCTCAAGTTCGGAAAGGAAATTTAAAGGCGGCGAGCAAGGCTTTCGCCTCGTCGTCGGTTTTTGCACTGGTGGCGATGGTGATGTTCATTCCCCGGATCGCGTCGATCTTGTCGTACTCGATTTCCGGAAAAATGATCTGCTCCTTCACACCCATGCTGAAATTGCCACGGCCATCGAAGGCGCGCGCGCTGATGCCGCGAAAATCTCGAATACGCGGGATGGCGATGGAAACCAGCCGGTCCAGGAATTCGTACATGCGCTGGCCGCGCAAGGTCACCATGCAACCCACGGGATAGTCCTTGCGGATCTTGAAGGTTGCGATGGACTTCTTAGCCTTGGTGACCACGGGTTTTTGCCCGGAGATTTTCTGCAAATCGCCCACGGCATGGTCCATGACCTTCTTGTCGCCGACGGCCTCGCCCACCCCCATATTGATGACGATTTTCTGGAAGCGCGGGACTTCCATCACCGATTTGTAACCGAACTTCTTCGTCAACTCGCCGATGACGGTACTCTTGTAATGTTCCGATAATCGCGCCATGGTATTTGCCTTATGCGTCGATCATTTCGCCGCTGGACTTGAACACGCGCACACGGCGCCCGTCGTCCAGCTTCTTGATCCCCACCTTGTCCGCCTTACGCGTGATGGGGTTGAATATGGCCACATTCGAAATATGAATGGGCATTTCCTTTTCCGTGATGCCGCCCGTGGTCCCCTTCATGGGGTTGGGCTTGGTGTGCTTCTTCACCCGGTTTATACCTTCCACTAGCACGCGGTCCAGCTCGCCCATCTTGAGAATGGCGCCGCGCTTGCCTTTATCTTTTCCAGTCACGATGAGTACCTCATCGCCTTTCTTGAGCTTGTTCATCGCCCGTCTTCCTTACGCTACGGCCGTTACAAAACTTCGGGCGCGAGGGAAACGATCTTCATGAACCGTTCCGTGCGCAACTCGCGTGTCACCGGCCCGAAAATACGCGTGCCGATGGGTTCGAGTTTGTTGTTCAGTAACACCGCCGCATTGGCATCGAATTTCACGCGCGACCCATCTTGCCGGCGCACGCCCTGTCTGGTCCGCACCACGACGGCGCTGTAGATTTCGCCCTTCTTCACGCGGCCCCGGGGGGCGGCGTCCTTGATGCTGACCTTGATGACATCCCCAATTCCCGCGTAGCGGCGCTTGGAACCCCCAAGCACCTTGATGCACAGAACAGCCCTGGCACCGGTGTTATCCGCCACTTCCAACGTCGATTCCATCTGGATCATGTTCTTCTCCAACTTGTCCGCAGCCTGGCTGGCTTCGGCTAGTTTTGGATCCCGTTTTGGGTGAGTGAATCTTTGAGAGGTACGCCTTACCGCGCTGGTGAACCTAGGCGTACCCGTGAAAAGCCGCGCAGTATAGCGATCCCCCGCCAGCCCCGCAAGGCTTTAAAACGCGTTTATTCCTCCTTGGCCTTTTCGACGAGCTTTACCACGCGCCAGGCCTTGGTCTTGGACAGCGGGCGGCATTCCTCGATCATGACCACATCGCCGGGATGAAACTCGTTGTTCTCGTCGTGGGCGTGGTATTTCCCCGAACGCGTCACGAACTTGCCGAACACCGGGTGCTTGACCTTGCGTTCGACCTGAACCGTGACGGTCTTGTTCATCTTGTCGCTCACCACCCGGCCCGTAAGGCGGCGGCGAATGGCGGCGCTTGTTGCTTCGCTTGTTGCTTCGCTTGTGCTGGCTTCGCTCATGTTTTCGCTTTCTCCGTCATGATCGTGCGTACGCGGGCAATGGCGCGGCGCGTGCGCGCGATCTCGCTGGAATTGGAGAGTTGTTGGGTGGCATGCTGCATACGCAGGCTAAAGTGCGCGCGTAGCAGCGATTGCAACTCTTCGGTGAGCTGCGCCGGGGTTTTCGTTCTAAGTTCCTTGGTGTCCATGGTCGCCTCCTTTAGCCCAATGCCCGTATCACGAAGGTCGTGGGAAGCGGCAGCTTGGCGGCCGCCAGTTTGAAGGCCTCGCGAGCCAGGGATTCTTCCACTCCGTCCATTTCGTAGAGGACCTTGCCGGCGCGAATTTCCGCGACCCAGTACTCAGGGTTCCCCTTCCCGTTACCCATGCGCACTTCCGCGGGTTTCTGCGAGATGGGTTTATCCGGGAAAATGCGAATCCAGATGCGGCCGCCCCGCTTAACGTGACGGGTCATGGCGCGGCGCGCGGCTTCGATCTGGCGCGCCGTAATCCGGCCCGGCCCAATGGCTTTCAGGCCGTATTCGCCAAAACTGACTTTGGTGCCGCGGGTGGCAACGCCCTTGATGCGGCCCTTCTGGTACTTCCTGAATTTGGTTCTAGCCGGCTGTAGCATTCTTGGCTCCCCTTCTTACTCGCTTCTCGGGTTCGGGGGCGGGCACGGCGGCCGCTGGCTGCTCGCCGCGTCCCAGCACTTCGCCTTTGAATACCCAGACTTTGATTCCAATCACCCCGTAGGTGGTCTTGGCTTCGCCGAAGCCATAATCGATGTCGGCCCGTAACGTGTGCAAGGGCACCCGGCCCTCGCGGTACCACTCGGAGCGGGCGATTTCGATGCCGTTCAAGCGCCCCGAACTCATGATCTTGATGCCTTGCGCGCCCAGGCGCATGGCATTGGTCATGGCGCGCTTCATGGCACGGCGAAACATGATGCGTTTTTCCAATTGCGCGGCGATACCGTCGGCGATGAGCTGGGCATCGAGTTCGGGTTTGCGCACTTCCTCGATGTTGACGTGCACGGGCACGCCCATCATCTTTTGCAGGCTGCTACGCAAAGCCTCGATATCCTCGCCCTTCTTGCCGATGACGACACCAGGCCGCGCGCTATGAATGGTGATGCGTGCGTTCTTGGCCGGGCGCTCTATGACGACTTTACTCACCGCCGCATGGGAGAGCTTCTTCTTGAGGAAATCGCGTACCTTGATGTCCTCGTTCAACATCGTGCTGAAGTTCTTGCTGTTGGCGTACCAGCGCGAAGTCCAGTTCTTGTTCACCGCCAAGCGAAAACCGGTGGGGTTGATCTTCTGTCCCATAATTCTTCCTTAGTCCCCGACGGTGACGTAGATGTGGCAGGTGGGTTTGGTGATCTTCATGCCGCGCCCCTTGGGTCCTGGGCGGAAACGCCTGAGCGACGTACCGCGCTCGACGAACACCGTCTTCACCTTGAGCTCGTCGATGTCGGCGCCGTCGTTATGCTCGGCGTTGGCGATCGCCGATTCGAGTAGTTTCTTAATGATTACAGCGCCCTTATGCACGCTGAAATTCAGCACGTTGAGCGCGCGGTCCACTCTCAAGCCGCGAATCTGGTCGGCGACCAAGCGCCCTTTTTGAGCGGAGAGCCTGATACCGCGCACGGAAGCTTTAGTTTCCATCATTTATCCTTCTTCGCCGGCCCGGCCGATTTCTTGTCGGCGGGATGCCCCTTGAACATGCGGGTCAGCGCGAACTCGCCTAACTTGTGCCCAACCATGTTCTCGGTGACATAGACCGGCATGTGTTGTTTGCCGTTGTGCACGGCGATGGTGAGGCCAACGAAATCGGGCAGAACCGTCGAACGGCGCGACCATGTCTTGATGGGGCGCTTGTCGTTGGTGGCCCTGGCCTTCTCTACCTTTGTTACCAAGTGCTGGTCCGCGAAGGGACCTTTCTTTACTGAACGTGCCATGGCATTCCTTACGCGGAGTGACGCGAGCGAACAATCATGCCGCGCGTACGCTTGTTAGTCCGGGTCTTGTATCCCTTGGTGTACTGGCCCCAAGGCGTTACGGGATCGCGCTTGGTTCCGGTGCGGCCTTCGCCACCGCCATGCGGGTGATCCACGGGGTTCATGGCGACACCGCGAACAGTCGGGCGTATACCGCGCCAGCGCTGCGCGCCCGCCTTGCCGATGGAGCGCAGGTTATTCTCCTCGTTGCTCACTTCGCCCAGCGTCGCACGGCAATCCACGTGCACTTTGCGGATCTCACCCGAGCGCAACCGGATCTGGGCATAGGCCCCTTCCCGGGCGAGCAACTGCACGCCAGTCCCAGCCGAGCGAGCCAGCTGGGCGCCCTTGCCCGGCTGTAATTCGATACAGTGAATGGTGCTCCCCACGGGAATGTTCCGCAGCGGAAGGGTGTTGCCATTCTTGATGGGGGCTTCGGGCCCGCTCACCAGTTGGGTACCCGCCACCAAACCCTTGCAGGCAATGATGTAGCGGCGCTCGCCGTCGGCGTACAACAGCAACGCCAGATGGGCGCTGCGGTTCGGATCGTATTCGAGGTGTTCCACCTTGGCTACGATACCGTCCTTGTTGCGCTTGAAATCCACCAAGCGGTAGTGTTGCTTGTGCCCGCCGCCTTGGTGGCGGGTGGTGATCTGGCCCATGTTATTGCGGCCCGCGTTCTTGCTCTTGCGCTCAACCAATGAGGCAACGGGTTTGCCCTTGTGCAAGTGGGCATTGACCACTTTGACGACCGCACGGCGTCCTGGCGAGGTCGGCTTTACTTTAACGAGTGCCATTACTTGGCCTCCCCTGCGGAGAAATTGATCTCTTGCCCGGCCTTCAGGCTAACGTAGGCTTTCTTCCAGTTGCGCCGGCGGCCTTCGCTGCGGCCGAAGCGCTTTTGCTTGCCCTTGACGTTCAATACGCTCACGCCATTGACTTCGACTTTGAACATCAACTCCACCGCCGCCTTGATTTCGGGCTTGGTGGCATCGGCCATGACGCGGAACACGGCTTGGTTGCGCTTCTCGCCGACATAGGTGCTTTTTTCCGACACCTGGGGGGCGATGAGTACGCGCATCAAGCGCTCGGGATTAAATTGGGCGGCGGTCATTTGTACAACTCCTCGATCTTGGCCAGCGCACCTTGGGTCACGATGGTTCGGTCATAGCGCGTGAGGCTTACGGGATCGGCTTCGTGGGCCTCGAGCACCAGCACATCGGCCAGGTTGCGCGAGGAGAGAATCAGATTGTCGTCCAGCACATCGGTGATGATCAACACGTTGCCCAGGCCCATGCCCTTCAGCTTGCTCACCAGCACCTTGGTCTTGGGCGCTTCCACGTCGAACTTGTCCACCACCGACAGGCGGCCTTCGCGCACCAGTTGGGACAATATGGTTTGCACACCCGCGCGGTACATCTTGCGATTGACCTTGTGGGTGAAGTTTTCTTCCGGGCTACTCGGGAAGGTTTTACCGCCACCACGCCACAAGGGGCTTGAGGCACGGCCCGCGCGAGCGCGGCCAGTACCTTTTTGCCGCCAGGGCTTCTTGGTGGACTTGTTGACGTCACTGCGGCCTTTCTGTGCGCGTGTTCCTTGTCTCCCGTTGGCCATGTAGGCGGTGACCAACTGGTGCACCAGGGATTCGTTGTACTCGCGCGCAAACAAGGTGTCGGACGCTGCTTGCGTGGCGGCCGGCTGGCCCTTGTCGTCGATGATTTGCAGATCCATCACGCACCCCCGCGGGAGGCTGGAGTGACCACGACATTGCCACCGCGCGAACCGGGTAAAGCACCCCTGATCATCAGCAACTGGCGTTGGGTGTCGATGCGCACGATTTTGAGGTTTTGCGTGGTAACACTCACATCGCCCAAGTGGCCCGGCATTTTCTTGCCTGGAAACACGCGGCCTGGATCCTGGCGCTGGCCGGTGGAGCCCGGCGTGTTGTGCGACGCCGAGTTACCGTGCGAAGCGCGGTTGGAGCGGAAGTGATGGCGCCGTATCACGCCGGCAAAACCCTTACCTTGGGTCTGGCCACCCACGTCGACCATTTGCCCTTCCTTGAAAATGTCCACGCCCACGGCCGACCCAGCCTTCAACTGCGTGGCTTGGTCTGGCGTCACACGAAACTCTCTCAGGATGGAACCAGCCTCGACGCCAGCCTTGGCGAAATGCCCCGCCATGGCTTTCGTCACCCGGATGGGACGGCGCTTGCCATAAGCGATTTGCACGGCGGTGTAACCGTCGCTCTCTACTGTCTTGACTTGGCTCACGCGGTTGTTGGAGACGTCGACGACCGTCACGGGAACGGCATCTCCGTCATCACTGAACAACCGCGTCATGCCGACCTTGCGGCCTAGCAGACCTAAACTCATTTTATTTCCCTTTCAAAAGGGGCCGGCTGCAATTGGCCAGCGTTTATCAACATAGCCGCGAGTTACGTTAGTAACTCGTGGCTCATTACAGCTTTATTTCTACATCCACGCCCGCGGGCAAATCCAGTTTCATCAGCGCATCCACGGTTTTATCCGTCGGATCGATGATATCCATCAAACGCAGATGCGTACGCATCTCCATCTGGTCACGCGACGCCTTGTCGATATTCGGCGAGCGCAGCAAATCGAAGCGCTTGATGCGCGTGGGAAGCGGAACAGGACCACGCACCACCGCACCGGTGCGCTTGGCGGTTTCCACAATTTCAATCGCCGATTGATCGATCAACCGGTAATCGAAGGCCTTCAGGCGAATTCGTATCTTTTGGCTTTGCACCGCCATTTAATGCTCCAAGGAACTACTCAAGTATTTTAGCCACGACGCCGGCACCCACGGTGCGGCCCCCTTCTCGTATCGCAAACCTCAGCCCCTCCTCCATCGCAATGGGCTGAATCAGCGCCACCGTGATCGAGATGTTATCCCC
>JBJXGQ010000465.1:0-28694 GCA_046160525.1 Burkholderiales bacterium | reverse complement strand
CGCTCTAGCCCTACCACGGCCCACACTCCGGTCATTTTCCTGTCGGAAGAGAGGAATCCCTCGGTGATCGAGGAAAGCCTCCGGCGCGGGGCAAGGGATTGCCTGTTCAAGCCCCTTGACCGAACCCAGCTCCTCAATGCGGCCTCGGCGAACGCGCAAACGCATAAACCGGATTTAGAGACAACCCAACCCAACCGGCTGGTACCGGCGAAGCCCGCCAGCCCATCCCCCGCCCATACCAGTGTTCCTGGGCACGAGATAGAGGGCTACCGGGTGCTGAAGCTCTTAGGCACGGGCGGCATGTCGCAAGTATTTTTGGCGGAGCGCACCGGCACCGGTAGGAAGGAAGTTTTGAAACTCATTCCCTTTGCCGCCGATTCGGACTACGGGAACGCGGCCGTCCAGCAATTCCTGCGCGAATTCGCGTTGCTTTCGCAGCTTAGCCATCCCAACATCGCCCGCATCTACGACCAAGGGTACACGGCAACCCACGCCTTTATCGCCATGGAGTACATCGAAGGCGGGGACCTGCGCAAGCTCATGGCGCAAAGGCTCGCTCCCGAAATAGCGGTGGCGGCGTTGCTGCAAATCACCGGTGCCTTGAGCGCGGTTCACGCCAAGGGCTTTATCCACCGCGATCTCAAACCCGACAACGTCATGGTTCGCGCCGATGGCACGCTGGTGCTAGTGGATTTCGGTATCGCGCTGGATTCCAATATCACCATGACCTGGACCCCCGAGGGCCAGTTGCATGGCACGCCTTACTACATCGCACCCGAGCAAGTGGCCGGTGCGAAGATAGACCAGCGCTGCGACATTTATAGCCTGGGCGTCATGTTCTTCGAGATGCTTGCCGGATACCGGCCTTACCAGTCGCCTAATCTCACGCAACTGCTGGGCTTGCACACCCATGGTCCCATTCCCAATCTGCCCGCGGATGTCGCGCATTTCCAGCCGCTGATTAACGGCTTGATGGCGAAGGATCCCAGCAAGAGGTTCCCCAGCGCTGCCGTGGTCACCGCGGCCGTCATGCGTTCGCACCGGCCGCAAGTTTTCTAAGGCGAATAGATCATGGCGGCCGGTAAATTTTCCGTGGCGGTATTGGGTTTTCAACAGACCGAGCGCGTTTTTCTGAATAGTGCCTTTGGCCTATCCGCGCGCCGTACTCCGGCCTTCATTCCCTTTGATGCCACCCAAGGTGGGGCGCCCGATGTGTACTTGGTGGATACCAAGGCAACGAATGCGGTGGAGGTACTGCAGCGTAACAACGCGAACCGCCAGCGTCCCGCCATCCTCATCGGAGAAGACAATCTGGGCCTGGGCTGGCCCCTCTTAGGACGCCCGTTACAGCTGACCGCTCTGTTCAAGGCCTTTGACATGGCCATTCAGACCGCCGCTCCCAACTTGGCCAAGGCCGCACCGGCCGCACTGGCACCGGCAAGGAAGATTCAGGCTCCGGAAAACGAAGCGCGCGGGTCGCTTTTTCCTAAGTCAGTACTGGTTGCATCCCCGGCGCCTGCGGCGGCGCCCAAACCCCGGGAAGTGGCTCATGCCGAATGGGTTTTGGTGTGCGACGACAGCTCTACGGTGCGTGAATTCATGCGCCAGCGCCTGCAACCCTACCGCCTGAATGTGGACTATGCGGAATCGGGCGAGCAAGCCATCGGGCTGACGGGCACTAAACACTACGCCTGCGTTTTTCTCGACGTGATGATGCCGGGCATCGACGGCTACCAAGTGTGCAAACTCATCAAGTCCATCAAACGCGTCAATCAAACGGCCGTGATCATGCTCACGGGCAAGACATCACCCTTCGACAAAATTCGCGGCACCATGGCGGGCTGCGATGCCTATCTAACCAAGCCCGTGAACGAAGATAAGTTATTGGAGGTCATTAACCGGTATTTGCCCGCTTGACCAGTTATTGAACCGGCCTATCCACCGTTAATCGAGGGGCGCTACCCGCCCAATCGAAGGAGTCCCCCATGAAACGCTCCATGCGCAGTACGCTTCTCGGTAACCGGGTGCTCAGTCCCGAAACCCTTATGACGAGCTATGGCTACGATCCTTTCCTGTCGGAGGGTTCGGTCAAGCCACCGGTATTTCTCACTTCCACCTTTGCCTTCAAGTCCGCCGAGGACGGCAAAGACTTTTTCGACTACGCCTCGGGGCGCCGCAAGCCGCCCAATGCGGAAGGCGCCGGGTTGGTGTACTCCCGCTTCAATCACCCCAATCTTCAGATCGTGGAGGAGCGCCTCGCCGTCCTCGAAGGCGGCGAATCCGCGGCGATGTTCGCCAGCGGCATGGCCGCCATTACCGCGAGCTTGCTGGCCTTTGTGCGGCCAGGTGATGTAGTGCTGCACAGCCAACCTCTGTATGGCGGTACTGACACTTTGCTCAACGCGACGCTGGCACCCTTCGGTATCGGTGCCGTGGGAATTTTCGATGGTCTGAAACCGGCGGCCTTCAAGGACGCCGTGGCGCGCACGGCGGGAAAGAACGTCCCGGTGATCTACATGGAGTCGCCGGCCAATCCCACTTGCGGATTGGTCGATTTCGATCTCGTCTCATCGGCGGCCGACGAAATCGCCGCCCGGCAAGGCTCCCGGCCGCTCGTCATCGTGGACAACACGATGCTTGGCCCCATCTATCAAAAACCCCTTCGGCACGGCGTGGATCTGGTGGTTTATTCCTTGACCAAATACGTGGGCGGCCACAGCGACCTGGTGG
Source organism: Burkholderiales bacterium (assembly GCA_046160525.1). Classification (GTDB taxonomy): domain Bacteria; phylum Pseudomonadota; class Gammaproteobacteria; order Burkholderiales; family SHXO01; genus SHXO01. Next base: position 25,964 of record JBJXGQ010000465.1, on the reverse strand, counting down.
CGGGCGGGGTCATCGGGAGCGAGAAACACCTTGCACCCATTCGCAAAATTCGCAGCGCCTTCGGGATGCAGCTCGACCCGCATTCGAGTTGGATGCTCGGCCGTTCCTTGGAAACCCTACACCTTCGCATGCAGCGGGCAACGCAAAGTGCGGCCAAAGTGGCCCGCTGGCTTGCCGCCCACCCCAAGATCGAGCGCGTATACCACCCCGAATTGCTGGCAGACACGGATTACCAGCAAGCCTACCGCAAGACCTGCACGGGGGGCGGTTCCACCTTCTCTTTCACCGTGAAAGGCGGGCAAGCCGAGGCTTTCAAAGTGCTCAACTCCTTGGGCCTGTTCACCCTGGCCGTAAGTTTGGGTGGGTCGGAATCGCTTATCTGCCATCCTGCTTCCACTACGCATTCCGGGGTTGAGAAGGCCACCCGCGACAAGCTCGGCGTAACCGATGGACTCATTCGCGTTTCGGTGGGCTTGGAAGATCCGGACGACCTGATCGCGGATTTGGATGGCGCACTGGAGCAGGCATTCGGCAACGCGCGGGCCGCTGCCCTAGGTACTCTCCCCTAGATACCGTCCCCCAGGGAATTTGCCCAAGTCATCGCTTCCATCTGCAAACCGAGTAATGCGCTCGGTTCCATCTTCCCGATTTCCTGGAAGGAAAACTGCGAATAAGCAAAATTGGGCATGTCGAGTAGCTCGGTGAGTGCTAGGAGGGAACCGAGTTTTCCCGACTGGTTGCACAAAGCCTCATTGACCTCTTGGTCGACGGGAAGGTGTTTCAGAAATTCGGCGAGCGTCAGGCCGAAGAGCGCGGGCATGAGGGACAACATCCCCGCGAGGTAGGCTTTTTCCTGGGAGCGTTTGTCCTGGTTCAAAAGCTTTCCCGCCATTAATTCCATCAAACGTCCGCGCGCGGCGGCAAGCACCAGAAGCGGGCTAGGAAACTTCACGCCGGGCGCGGCAGCCACGACGAACAGCAGCACTTGCACCCAGCGTTTCAGCGCCGCCCGGCCTAGAACGATGATGGCATGGTTCAGGGATTCGATGCGTGTTTTCGCCCCCACCGCCGCGGTGTTGACTAGTTTTATCAGGCTCAGCGACAAATCCGGGTGGCGCTTCATGGCATCCACGATTTTCTCCGAGTCCTCATCCGCGAGCAGCATTCCCAGCAGGCGTATCACGGCCATCTCCGAATGGGCTAAACGCTTGCCTTCCAGCACCGTTGGCCGCATGAAATAATTGCCCTGCAAGTAGGTGTAGCCCAGGGCAAGGCAATGCTCAGCCTGCTCGTGGGTCTCGACCCGCTCCGCGATCAAGGGGATCTTGTGGAGCTTGAGCGCTTGCGTGACGAGTTCGAATTGTGCGGGCGCCAGTGTCGTCACATCGACTTTGACCATGTCCATGAACGGTAGGATAGCCGTGTGCGAGGAATCGCCATGCACGAACTCGTCAAGAGCAAGCTTGTAGCCCTTGCGCCGCAATTCTATGCAGCGCTCGATCACATCGGGAGTTAGGGATTCGGTGCCAATTATCTCCAGGGTAATTTTGTCGTTGGGAATAATTTCGACCAGATCGCTGCCCAGTAACGAGAGCGGAATGTTGATAAAGCCGCGGTAGGGGCCAAGCACGGAATCCACCCCGAGCTCGGTAAATACGTGATTGAAGACCTCCGCCGAGGCGGGCAGACCGTCCTCAAACACCGCATTGTTCTGCGAACTGGACCGGAACAGCAACTCGAATCCGTACAAATTCCGGTCTCGGTCCAGTATGGACTGGCGCCCGAGAAAGAGATCCTGCGCGACTGTGTTTTCTTCTTTGGCCATGGTCTTTCCGTGTTGAGGGGCGAACTGAGCTATGCCGGCCGCATCGAGCGCTGGCGCGCGAGTGTATCCCATGACGCTGATCCTTGCCTCGCCTCAAGATCCCCCTCGGAGGGCCGTTACCATCCCACCGGAGGCGCGCACCTCCATGGGTATCTATTTGAATGCAGGCAGGGAGTGTATCGATGTCATCTCAAACCGCGGAGGTTGCCCCGCCGCGCCAATTTGGCCGCTACCGGCTGGTCAAGGAACTGGGGCGCGGCGCCATGGGAGTGGTCCACATGGCCGAGGACCCGGCCCTGGGACGCACCGTGGCCATCAAGACCATCGCGCTCCCCAGCGACCCCGCCGAGCGCGCGGAATACGAAGCGCGTTTTCTTCAGGAGGCCCGGGCGGCCGGTAGCCTCAACCACCCCAACATCATCACCATCCATGACATCGGGCGCGAGAATGACTCGGCGTACATGGCGCTCGAATTCCTCGAAGGGATCGAACTGAGCCGCTTGATGTCCCAGCGGCGCTTGCCGCTGCCCATGATGTTATCCATTGGGGCGCAAATCGCCGAGGGCCTCGCCTTCGCTCACGAAGCGGGCATCGTGCACCGGGATATCAAGCCCGCCAATATCATGATCGTGCGCGGCTCCCAGGTGAAGATCATGGACTTTGGCATCGCGCGCATGCGCAAGTCGGACGTGAAAACCCAGACGGGACTTATGCTGGGTTCACCAAAATACATGTCTCCCGAGCAGGTAGTGGGGCTGTCCATCGACCACCGCTCCGACATTTTCACCCTGGGGGTTCTTCTCTATGAAATGGCCTCCGGCGTGGCGCCTTTCGCCGGTGCGGACTTCGTGCAGCTGGTCTATAACGTCGCCAACACCGAGCCCAAACCGCTCAACCGCGTGATACCTGGCCTGCCCGACCGCCTTAGTGCCATCGTGGCCAAGGCGCTTGCGAAGGATCCCCTCGCGCGTTACCAAGACGCCACTCAACTGGCCGCGGATCTGCGCCAATGCGCAGCTGAGCAAGGGCAGGAGCAGAGCTTGACTACGCGCTTGCCCGCCGCCTCCGATCCGCCTTTCGCCAGCACGGTGCGCATCGCGCCGGAGCCAGTTCACGCCAAGACCCAGCGCTCCACCACATCGCGCACCCACCGCGGTTTGCCGCCCGCCACGCCAGCACATCTTAGAATCGAGTTGCCGCACGAAAGGCAATTGCGCCTCGAACGCGAGGCGGCGCAAGCGGAGGCCGCGCAAGAGGCGCTTCCCGCAACCGGTTGGATGTGGGCGGCCCGCTACGCTCTGGGCATCGTCATGGCCTTGGTATTGGGCGGAATCATTGGCCAAATAGAGCTCTTCGCGCGAGTCGATATATCTCGCTACGATCTGACAGCCGCGGACATCGCACGCTTTCTGGGCTTTGGGGCTGCCCTGGCGCTCCTAGGTTATATGGGACTCAGAGCCGCCCGGCAACTGTGCGATATTGGCGGCAACGCCGAGAGATTGGGCGCGGTGTTACGCCCGCTGACCGCCTTGGTCATGGCTTCCGCCGGGTACCGCGTGTCGCTCATCCTCATGGACCCGGTGCTGTCCCATCACGCCCGCAATGTGCATGATTGGATTTTCGTACTATCCATCGCGGGCGCCGCATTGTGGCTGGCGGTCACGATCTTCCAGCAATCGGACCGCTTGAATGCGCTCTTCAACCTCCAGCCAAAAACGCCTGGATCCACTTGCAACGCCTGCGGCGCGGCGCATTCCACGCAAGGCAAATTCTGCGCGACCTGCGGCGCCGTTCGCCCTGGGAAATAAGAGCAACGCAGACTGCTAGCGCGCGGCATCCCCCATGCGAAACTCGTGAGTGAGTTCGTCGAGTTTCGCTTTCAGTGCGGCATCCACCTTGAACTCCGCGGCGGCCATGCTGGCCTTCAATTGTTCCGGCTTGCTGGCGCCGATGATTGGCGTGGTGATAACAGGATTGGCCAGTACCCACGCCACGGCGAGCGTCGTCAATTCCGTGCCATTCTCCTTTGCGATTTGCCCCAGCGATTCGATGGCGGAGAATTCGCGCTCGTTCCAGTAGCGCTCGGTGTACATTTTCCCAGCAGTGCCCAAGGTAAAGCGCGAGCCCTCGGGAGGCGCCGAAGCACGCCTGTGCTTGCCCGTCAGCAATCCGCCGGCCAGCGGGTTGTAGGGCATGACCGCCAAGCCTTCTTCCGCACACAACGCTAACAGCTCGCGCTCGATCTGGCGAAATAGCAAGTTGTAGCGCGGCTGCACGGACACATACTTCGCCAATCCCAATGCTTCGCTGCGCCCCAGGGAGCGCGCCACTTTGTAGGCGTGGTAGTTGGAAACTCCGGTGTAGCGCGCCTTGCCGCCGCGAACGATGGCGTCGAAGGCTTCCAGGGTTTCGTCCATGGAAGTGTTGGCGTCCAGATGATGAACCTGGTACAGATCCACATAGTCCGTGCCTAAGCGCTTGAGGGACGCGTCGATGGCCGACAGCACGTGCTTGCGCGAGGTACCTTGCTGCCAAGGGGCCAGGCCCATCTTGCCGCTACACTTGGTGGCAAGGATGAAATTGTCGCGCTTGCCGCGCAGCCATTTGCCCACGACTTCTTCGGTTCTTCCGGCGGTGTCTGGGGTGCCGCCGAGGGGATAGACGTCGGCCGTATCGAAAAAGGTAACGCCTCCTTCGGCAGCCGCATTCATGATCGCGAAAGAAGTGGCCTCGTCGCATTGCAGGCCAAAGGTCATGGTGCCCAGGCATAGGCGCGAGACCTGAAGCCCTGTGCGGCCGAATCGTACGTGTTGCATGGAGCGTTTTCTCCTCTGGATTTCGTTTATCTGTAGGGCCGTCTTAGGGCGGCCGGCTTACCCGTAATAGTATCCTTACCGGCGATGCGCGATGACACCGCGATAAACGAAAAAGGATAACCATGGCATCCACTGAAGTGCGGACCTCCGAGGCCCTCACCCGCGAAGAGAAGAAAATTCTGTCGGCCGCCTCCCTGGGCACCATTTTCGAGTGGTACGACTTCTTCCTCTTCGGCGCCCTCGCCCCGGTGATGGCCAAGCAATTCTTCGCCAAGACCGATCCCACCACCGGCCTCATCCTGGCTCTGCTTGCTTTCTCGGCGGGGTTCATCGTGCGGCCCTTGGGTGCCTTGGTCTTTGGGCGCCTCGGCGACTTGGTGGGCCGCAAGTACACTTTTCTCGCCACTATTCTGCTCATGGGGATCGCGACCTTTCTGGTGGGGCTCTTGCCGAACTACGAGAGCTGGGGCGTGGCCGCTCCGATCGTTCTGATTGGATTGCGCCTGCTGCAAGGGCTCGCCGTAGGCGGCGAATATGGGGGGGCTGCCGTCTACGTGGCCGAGCACGCGCGCCCCAAGCGGCGCGGGGAATTCACGGCGTGGATTCAAACCAACGGCTCGCTGGGCCTCTTGCTCTCGCTGCTGGTAATCCTCGGTTGCCGGAGCAGCTTGGGCGAGGAGGCCTTCGCGCAATGGGGATGGCGTATCCCTTACTTGCTCTCCATCGTCTTGCTGGTGATTTCCGTGTGGATTCGCCTGTCCATGGAGGAATCTCCCGCCTTCGCACGGCTGAAGGCCCAGGGCAAGACCTCCAAGGCACCTATCTCGGAGGCCTTCGGCCGCTGGAAAAATCTGCGCTTGGCCTTGATCGCCGTTTTTGGACTCATCGGCGCCTTCGCTACGCTTTGGTACACCTCCCAGTTCTATGCCCTGCTCTTTCTCACCCAAACCCTCAAGGCGGACCCCGTCACGGCTAATTTGATGGTGTGCGTGGCGATTACCTTGGCCACGCCGTTTTACGTTATCGCGGGAGTGGTCTCGGATCGAATCGGCCGCAAAAAAGTCATGATCGCGGGAATGCTGCTGGGGGCCGCCACCCTGTTTCCCATATTCAAGGCCCTGACCCACTACACCAACCCTGCCTTGGAGAACGCTCTGGCCAATGCTCCCGTGGTGTTGGTGACGGACCCAGCCGCCTGCCATGTGCAATTCAATCTCACGGGTACCACCAAGTTCACCTCGTCGTGCGATATCGCAAAAGCCAAACTGGCGGCGGCCTCGGTGAACTATTCTCAGGAGGTGGGGGCGCCAGGCAGTGTTGCCCTGGTGAAGGTGGGCAGCGTGGAGGTGAGATCCTTCGAGGCGACGGGTCTGCCCAAGGAAGCGGCGAGCGCCCTGGAAAAAACCTTCGTAGCTGCCTTGTCCGATGCCATTCGTGCCGCGGGCTACCCCCTGAAGGCGGATCCGGCCACGGTAAACAAACCCATGATCGTCTTGCTGGTGTTTCTTATGACCGTATTCGCCGCCATGGTCTACGGCCCCGCGGCGGCCGTGCTGGTCGAATTATTCCCCACCCGCATTCGCTACACCGCCCTGTCCCTACCCTATCACCTGGGCGCGGGCTGGATTGGCGGATCGATGCCGCCGAGCGCCTTTGCCCTGGTGTCCTATCGCGGCGACATTTACTTCGGCTTGTGGTACCCCGTCACCATATTGCTCATTGCCGTGGTGGTGGGGACGATCTTCCTCCCGGAGACTAAGGATGTGGATATTCATGCCGATGACTGAGCCGTCCTTGCACATCTATTGCATCCTCCAGCGCAAGCTTCCCCTACCGACCTGCAACTCCCTATACGCCATTGACTATGACCCTGTTGGCCAGCGATAATGACGGGATTGCCATTGGCATATCCGCGCCCCGGCAACACCCCTCCAAAACTACGAGCCAGACCACAATCGAACATCAAACCCGTACGCATAACAAAAAAGCCGGATCGGAACTGATATTAGCGACCAAGCCCTTCGCGCAAGACGATCCCCTTCGTAGTTGGTGGGCAATTCTTTCTACACTGTCCTTATTCACCGCCGCCATCACTGGCACGCTCTGGGATCTCCCGTTGGGTGCCAAGGTAGTGTGTAGCGTGCTCGCGGGGCTTTTATTGGTTAGGCTCTTCGTGATCTATCACGACCAGCAGCACCACGCGATTTTGCCCCAGTCGAAACCGGCGGCAATCTTGATGAGGCTCTTCGGCATACTCGCCCTGAGCCCGAGCTGCGTGTGGCGCAGTTCCCACGGCCACCACCACAATCACAATTCCAAATTGCGCGGTTCGCACATCGGCTCCTATCCGATCATGACTAAGGAACAGTTTCAGCGCAGTTCGCCCTCCGAGCGGACCGCCTACTTATTCGTGCGGCATCCGCTCACGGTACTTTTTGGCTATGTGTTCATGTTCCTTTACGCCATGTGCCTTAAGCCATTCATGAAGTATCCGAGCAAGAACACCGACTGCTTGGTGGCGTTGATTGTCCATGTTGCGATCGGTGTGGCCCTCTACATGTACGGCGGCTGGCAAGCACTGGTACTGGCGCAAACGGTCCCGCATTTCATCATCCACGCCGTGAGCGCGTATTTTTTCTACGCCCAGCATAATTTCCCCACGACTTCCTTCAGCGACAGGGACGGCTGGACCTACGAGAAAGCGGCGCGCGAATCTTCCAGCCGAATGCTCACGGGCAGCCTGATGGGCTGGTTTACCGCCAATATCGGTTACCACCACATCCATCATCTCAACGCACGCATTCCCTTCTACCGGCTCCCAGAAGTGTTTCGCGCCATTCCCGAGTTGCAGTCGCCCAAGACGACGTCCTTGTGGCCCGCGGAAATCTTGCGCTGCCTGCAACTCAAGGTCTGGTGTCCCGAGTCGCAGCGAATGGTCGGCCTGCGGGATCTGTAACGGGCCTTCGCCATGACGTTTACCGCCGCTGAAATCGCGCAACGGCTCAACGGCGAAGTCAGCGGCGACGGCACGGTAGTCCTTGGCGGCTTCGCCTCCGCGGAACTGGCTAAAGCCGGCGATCTCACCTTCGCAGAAAAGGATGCGTATTTCGCGCTCGCCGAAGCCAGCGCAGCCGCGGCCATTCTGGTGTCGGGACCCTTCACCTCCGCGAAAAAGGTCATTATCCGCGTGGCCAACGCGCGGGTCGCGGCGGCACGGGTCCTGCCATTGTTTTATCCACCCGAGCAGTTCGCGGCGGGTGTTCATCCAAGTGCCAGTATCGCGCCTTCGGCCCAGGTCGATGCCACCGCTTACGTGGGGCCGGGTTGCGTCATTGGCGAGGGCGCCACCATCGGCACAGGTTGCGCGTTTCTCGGCGGCAATCACATCGGGCGCGACTGCCGGGTGGGCAATGACGTGCGCCTGTTCCCCAACGCCGTGCTCTATGCGCGCACGCAGATCGGCCACCGGGTTACGATTCACGCTGGAACGGTCATCGGCTCCGACGGTTACGGTTACGTATTCGACCGGGGCGAGCACGTGAAGATTGCGCAAATCGGCAACGTGGTCATCGAGGACGATGTGGAGATCGGCGCCAACTGCGCGATCGACCGGGCCGCCCTGGGTTCCACGGTGATCGGCGCCGGAACGAAGATCGATAATCTCGTGCACATCGCCCACAACGTCGTGTTCGGCAAGCATTGCCTTATCCTGGGCCAAGCGGGTTTCGCCGGGAGCACGCAGTTCGGCGACAACTGCGTGATCGCATCTCAGTCAGGGGTCGCGGGACATTTGAAGATCGGCCCGCAGGTGACCATCGGCGCACGATCTGGCGTCACCCGTGACGTGGAAGCAAAGGAGACCGTCTATGGCTTCCCGGCCGTGCCCGACAAACAAGCCAAGCGCCAGTGGGTCGGCATCCAGAAACTGCCCGAAATGATCGTGCGGATGCGCGATCTCGAAAAACAAGTGGCGGAACTCACCTCCAAGTTAGGCAATAACGCCAACTAACGCCCGCCTTCACGGATTATCTTGCTCAAAATCGAGCAAGCCGCTTGCGAAAGCCAATACATTGCCAGGGTCAACCCGCGTGACACGAGTGACCTTGCCGTGACTAAATACCACGACTTGCTCCGCAAGCACGCCAACATCCAAGGGATCGTGGGTGATGACCATCATCGGCACACCGAACCGCAGGCGGATGTTGAGCAATTCCCTGCGCACACGGTCCCGCAGCAGCGGATCGAGCGCCGAGAGCGGTTCATCCAACAAGAGCAGTTGGGGATGAACCATGAGGGTACGCGCTAGCGCCACGCGCTGCCGCTGCCCGCCCGAAAGCTGGCGCGGAAGGCTGCGGGCAAGGTGCGAAATTTCGAATAGATCCAGTTGCGCCGCCACCGCGGCCTGCTGCTCCCGGTTCAAGGCGTTGCGCACGCCACCGCGTAACCCGAAGCCCACGTTGGCTTGCACATCGAGGTGCGGGAACAGGGCATAGTCCTGGAATACATAACCGATCTTTCGCCGCGAAGCAGGAATATCGATTCCCGCGGCGGAATCGAACAGCACATTTCCATTGACTTCGATCACACCTTCGTCGGGCCGCATCAGGCCAGTGATGCATTGCATGGTGAGGGTCTTGCCCGAGCCGGACGGCCCGAAGATCACGAGCCGCTCATCTTGCACGTCGAAGGCGGCGGCAAGGTGGAACTCGCTGTGGTGCGTGCGCAAGGTCTTGCGAATGTCGACGCGAATTCGCATCTCAATGCTTCGGATTGAGCAAGCGCCCAGCGCCCACGAGGATGGCCACGCACACCACGGAGGTTAGCAACACCAGGAAATTGGCGAGATCGTCTTGCCCGGCCTGCACCGCGTCGTAGACGGCAAGCGAGAGCGTTTGCGTGCGTCCCGGAATATTACCCGCCACCATCAAGGTGGCGCCGAACTCTCCCATGGCGCGTGCGAATGCCAGCATGGCACCGGCCAGAACGCCGCGCCACGCCAACGGCAAGGTGATACGAAAGAAGACACCCAGGCCCGACGCGCCCAGCGTACGTGCAGCGTTCTCCGTCTGCGAGTCCACCGACTCGAAGGCCGCGCGCGCCCCCTTGAACACCAGCGGAAAGGCCACGATGGCGGCCGCGAAGACTGCTCCCTGCCACGTGAACATCAGAGTGATGCCGAAGTGCTCCCAGAGCCAATGCCCGAGCCAGCCGTTGCGCCCCACCAGCACGATCAGGTAGTAGCCCAGCACCGTCGGCGGCATGACCATCGGCAGGGTAAAGATCGCGTCGAGAAACTCGCGCCCGCGAAAACGGTAGCGTGCAAGTACATAGCCCAGCACCACGCCCGCCGCCAGAGCGGCGAGCGTGGCAAAACTGGCGACTTTCAGGGTAAGGAGAAGCGGCGTGAGCGCCTGGCCGAGCATGTGAGTAACTCAGGGCTCCAGGAAGCCGTACTTTGCGAGGATTCGCCGGGAGGTATCCGAGCGCACGAAATCGATGAAGGCGCGGGCCAGATTTTCCTGTCCATTGCCCTTGACCACGGCGATGGGGTATACGATCGGTTTCTGCGTGGGGACTTCGAACGCGGTCTTCACCTTGCCAGCAACCAAGGCAGCATCCGTGGCATAGACAAATCCGGCATCGACTTCCCCGCGCGCGATGTAGTCGAGGCACTGCCGCACGTTCTGCGCGAAGATCATCTTGGGTTGCAACAGATCCCATAGCTTCGCACCTTCCAAAACCGCCTTGGTGTAACGCCCGACCGGCACGCTATCCGGAATACCCATGGCGATGCGCTGCACGTCCGCGCGCGCGAGGTCCGCCAGGGAGCCCAACACAAGCGGCCCGCGCAGCGCAGTGGCCACCACCAACTTGTTAGAGACGAAGTTCTGCCGCGTGTCCTTGACGATGGCGTTCTGCTTTTGCGCGCGGTCCATGGTGTCCAGATCCGCGGCCGCGAACACGTCCACCGGTGCGCCGCGGGTGATCTGCTGCAGCAAGGATCCAGACGCTCCGAAATTGAATAACACCTTGTGGCCCTTGGCCTTCTCGAACTCCTTGCCGATGTCGGTGAAAGCGTTGGTCAAACTCGAGGCCGCGGATACGGTGATTTCGGCGGCACTCAAGAGCGGCGCGAGGCACAACAACAACAATGCTAGTGCGCACATTTGCATATCACGATACTTCATGTCCCCGAGTCTCCGCTAAAAGTCTATCTGTGCCCGCATCATCCAAGCGCGCTCGTGGTTCTCGGACTTGCCGTTCACAACGATGGGTGTTTTAAAATTGGTATCGACCACGTCCATCCAGAAGCGCGTGTAGAGGTTCGCAATCCACTTCACCTGAAACGTCACGGCGTGCGCTTCGTTGGTGGAGGATGACGCCGGCGCGGTAGCGCTCAGCCGGCCCGTGCTGGCCGCGTTGCTGTTCGCGAAATCCTTCCCATTGAACCTGCTGTAGCGAAGACCGAGTTCCCATGCACCCCATCCACCGTCCGCGCCAGGTACGAACCGGTTTCGGGGTTTGATCTTCGAGGCCAGTGAATCCCGGAAGAAATCCGAATAGCTCTCGCCCGTCACCAACCACATGATGGAAATGTAATCCGCCTCCAGTCTTCGCTTGAAGTCCACGGGCGGCGCGGTGCTGGTTACCCTTCCATCGTAGATGGCCTGAAACCATTCGCCTTGTAACTTGACCGGCCCCCACGAGAATAAATACTCATAGTTAAGTATCGTGCGGCCGGTGTTATCCGCGGTAACACCCGTGGCGTTGAAGGGAGCAGGCGTGAAGAACGTGACCCCGCGGCCTTCGGTTTGTACCGATGCGGCGGAGTACGGATTGGCTGCGCTATTGGCCACTCTTGCGCTCTTGTAGGACACACCGGCTTGAACGGTCTTGTTCTGCATGCTGGCGAATTGCGCGAGGTTGCCCGTAAGCCGCGCGGTGAATTCGGGTCTGTCGGCACCGCTTTCCTGCGCGTTGCCCTGTTTTTCTTCCAGGTTTATTCCCACGCCGTTGGCAAGCGTGAGTCCGTACCACAACCCGGCCACCGGCGCGCCATAGACCATGACACCCCGGTCGTAGTTCAGATTCTGCAGGAGGCTTTGGCCGAAACTGCGCTCCATATAATCGCTGGACAAATCGAGCAGCGTTTGCTCATATCCGAATGCCGGTTTGAACTGGCCTAGCCGGATTCTCGCTCCGGGACCTAAAGTAGTAATATCGAAGTAGGCATTCGTCAGCGCGACGTTTTGGGCGGTGCCGCCGGTGGCGTTCCCATTGGCAAACTCCGCCTCAACCACGATGCGATAGTCCTTGTAGAGGGTCGCGTCCACGCCAGCACGCACGCGTCTGAGGCTGAATGTGTCCGCCACCGCCCCGCCAGGCGAGAACTTCCGGTAGTCCAACTGCACGCGCCCGCCCACGCGTAACGACCAATTGCCACGCGGATCCTCCAAGAAGATACCGTCACTGAACCGCGCCTGGATGCCCTGTTGGTTAATTTTCTGTTCGAGCGCCTCGATTCGCTCCTTGTTCAGCAGCGCCTCGCCGAGTGCCTGGCGGGCCTCCAGCGGTTCCACTGTTCCGGCCCCGGCAGCGGGCGGTTTCTTCAAGGCGTTGAGTTCTTCCGTGACCTCCTTCAACTTTTCCTCCAGGCGTTGAAGGCGGTCAGCGTCTTCGGCGTGGGCCCAATTTCCGTGGGCGATCCCGGCGCCAATGCCCATGGCGCCCAGAACCACACGCGCGCAAGCCCATTTTCTCCTCCATCCAGTCATGGCTCTATCCATATCTTCGTTATAGCCTTTTCTATATCACGCTTCAGGCGCGCGCGCCCTGATGTTCCGCTGGCCGCGCCCTTCACCAAAAAAAACGCGGCAAGCCCAGCTTGCCGCGCCAACTCTCGAAGGGCACCGAGTTTTCGATTCATGGCCGGTGCGCAGCGATATGTTCTAGTAGATATAGCGCGATGTCAAGGCGCCATCATGGCGCCATCATGGCCCAAAGATTGGTGATGGAGTTTGCCGCCGTGCCCAGATCCGGGCGCGGCCACTGCGTAAAGCTAGCCCTAAACACGCCATCATCCCGCGCCACTGTAAGGAATGCGGGCTAGGAAGCTCTAACGCGCCAGCAATGCCGCGAACTCCTCCATTTCCTTGGAGACGGAAGCGGCGGCCTTTTTCTCCATGGCCCGGTAGCGGCGCACTACGTCGCAGCCCAACTCGGTCACCACCGCGCCGCCGCCCTGTGGTCCGCCCGTCGCCGTGGCTACAAGCGGTTCATGGAAACTTTGATTCATGGTTTCCACAAGCAACCATGCACGGCGGTAAGACATCCCCATTTCGCGCGCGGCGGCGGATATGGACCCCGAGGCGGCGATGGCGTCCAGAAGATCCGCCTTGCCAGGGCCCATGGCGATGGATTTCTTGAAGCTGATGCGAATTTGGGGACGCAGGGGTTCCGGGGATTTCTTGCTCATGGGCCTACTCCCGCCAGCGCGCCGCCGCCGCGTCATCGCTCTCCCGTGCATCGACCCAGCGCCCTCCGGCGGAGGTGTCTTCCTTCTTCCAGAACGGAGCACGGGTCTTGAGGAAATCCATCACGAATTCGCAGGCGGCGAAGGCCTCTCCGCGATGGGCGCTGGTGACGATGACGAGTACGATCTGGTCCAGCGGGGCAAGCGGCCCGACGCGGTGAATGACCAGCACGTCGTAGAGGTTCCAGCGTGATTTTGCCTGGCCGATAATCTCCTGGATGGATTTCTCCGTCATCCCTGGGTAGTGTTCCAGCGTCATCCCGGTGACGGTTTGGCCATCGTTCAAGTCCCGGCACACGCCGATGAAACTCGCCACCGCGCCGATCTTGGGATTAGCCTTGCGCAATGCAAGGATTTCGCTCCCCGCATCGAAATCGGCCTCCTGCACCCGGACGCTCACGTCAACCTCCCGTTACGGGCGGAAACAGCGCGACCTCGTCACCCATCGCGACCTTTGTCTCGATACCCGCCATCTCCTGGTTGACGGCGACCCGAAAATTGCGATGAGGTGCGAGCTCCCGCTCCCATGGGCCGCCCCGGCTGCGCAGGTGCGCGAGCAAGCCCGCGATGTCCGCGATTTGCGGCGATAGAGCGATCTGCTCCCGGTCTGCCCCAAACGCCTCGCGCAGGCGTGCAAAGTAGAGAATCCTGACCATAATTTCTTGCGCTAGCAAAGGCCTGTAAGAATAGCATGACCGGACCCAACGGGTTATGCATAAGCCGATATAATGGTCCCCTTACTTGCACGCACGTAACCCTCAAATGTCCACTTCGCGGCCACCCAAGCAGCCCGCCACGGGCCCGGTCCTGCGCGATACGCGCAACCGGCCGTTGCGCGATCTGCGCATCTCGGTCACGGATCGCTGCAATTTTCGTTGCGTGTACTGCATGCCCAAGGAAGTCTTCGGAAAGGATTTCCAGTTCCTGGAGCGCGAGCAGTTGCTAAGCTTCGGCGAGATCAACCGCTTGGTGCGCATCTTTCGCGATCAAGGCGTGGAAAAAATCCGCATCACCGGCGGCGAACCACTGGTGCGGCGCAAGCTTGAACGCCTGATCGAGATGCTGTCCTACTGGGACGACCTGGATCTGACCCTGACCACCAACGGATCGCTGCTCAAGCAGAAGGCGCGCGATCTCAAGAGCGCCGGCCTGAAGCGCATTACAGTCAGCCTGGATTCCCTTGACGATACCGTGTTCAAGGCCATGAACGACGTGGATTTCCCCGTGGAGAAAGTGCTCGAAGGCATCGAGGAAGCCGCGGCCGTGGGGTTTGGACCCATCAAGGTGAACATGGTGGTCAAGCGCGGGCTCAACGACCAGGATGTGTTGCCCATGGCGCGCTATTTTCGCGAGAAGGGACACATTCTTCGCTTCATCGAATTCATGGACGTCGGCTCCACCAACGGCTGGCAGATGCGCCACGTCGTGCCCTCGCGCGAACTGGTGGCCATGATCAATGCCGAGATGCCCATTGAACCCGCGCAACCGAACTACACGGGAGAAGTCGCCGAACGATGGCGCTATCGCGACGGGCGCGGCGAAGTGGGATTCATTTCTTCCGTCACGCACGCCTTCTGCGGCACCTGCACGCGCGCCCGCCTCTCCGCGGAAGGCCAGTTGTTCACATGCCTCTTCGCCACCCAGGGCACCGATTTACGCGGATTGATTCGCAGCGATGCCTCCGATGAAGAGATCGCGCAAGCGACCGCCCGCGTGTGGAATGCGCGGGCCGATCGTTATTCCGAAATCCGCACCGAAGAGACGGCAGGCCAGCGCAAGGTGGAAATGTCCTACATCGGCGGTTAGCGCGCCAACTCACAACGGAAACACATCCATGGCTACCCCTGCGACGCTACGCGGCCTATCCAGCGCCGGTGATTACGATCCGAATTCCATGCCCGTGGATAAGGCGCGCGCCTATATTCGCGCCTTCTTGACGCCCATTACGGGCGTGGAACGCATGCAAGTCAAATCCGCGCTCGGACGGGTACTGGCGGAGGATCTGCGCTCACCCATCGACGTACCTGGCCACGACAACTCGGCCATGGACGGTTACGCTTTTCGGATGAACGATCTGGCGCCGCACGGCGATACGGCCCTGAAGGTGATTGGTGCCTCCTTTGCCGGAGCGCCACTCAAATCGGCGGTAGCACCCGGACAGGCTGCGCGCATCATGACTGGCGGCGTGATCCCCGCCGGTTGCGACACCGTAATCATGCAGGAACGCGTGCGAGTAGAGGGCAACATCGTGCACATTCCCGCTGGCCAGCAATTGGGGCAAAACGTGCGCAAGGCCGGGTGCGACCTCAAACGCAGCGCCGTGGTGTTCAGCAAAGGGCAGATACTGCGCCCCGCGGAACTAGGGATGATCGCGTCGCTGGGCACAAGCGAAATTTCTGTGTTTCGAAAATTGCGGGTTGCCTTCTTTTCCACGGGCGATGAACTGGTGTCCGTGGGACAGCCCCTGGGTGCGGGCCAACTCTACGACAGCAACCGCTATACGCTGCATGGCATGTTGAGCCGCATGGGCGTGGAAGTGCTCGACATGGGCGCTATCCGCGACGACCCAGCACTCATCGAAAACGCCTTCGCGATGGCGGCGGAGTCCGCCGACGTCGTCATCACCAGCGGCGGTGTATCCGTAGGCGAGGCAGATTTCGTCAAGCAGATCCTCGACAAGCTCGGTGAAGTGCTGTTCTGGAAAATCGCCATGAAGCCTGGCCGGCCCCTGGCCTACGGCAAACTCAAGAACGCGCACTTCTTCGGCCTACCCGGCAATCCGGTGTCGGCCATGGTGACCTTCTATCAGTTCGTGCGTGAAGCGTTGCTGGTACTGGCAGGCGCCAACCCCGCCCCCATTCCCTCGTTGAAGGCGACGTGCACGGGGGCCATCAAGAAGGCGCCCGGGCGCACCGAATTTCAGCGTGGCATCCTGTCCCAGGGGGAGGATGGCCAATGGAGCGTGCGGCCCACGGGCGACCAAGGCTCGGCGGTTTTGAGTTCCATGAGCCTTGCCAACTGCTTCATCGTGCTTCCGGACGCGCAGGGCAACACGCCGCCAGGTGCCGTCGTCGACGTGCAGTTATTGGAAGGATTTTTCTAGAGGCGATGCCAGTCACGGGCGTCATCCTCGCCGGGGGACGCGGAACGCGCATAGGGGGCGCGGACAAAGGCCTGGCCGAATACGATGGCCGCCCGCTGATCGAATGGATGATCGAACGCATTCGTCCGCAGGTGGATGAGTTGCTGATCAACGCCAATCGCAACGTAGACCGGTACGCTTCCTACGGCCTAACCGTGGTAGGCGATTTACGCGACGACTACGCCGGCCCCTTGGCGGGCCTTCAGGCCGCGATGGCCAAAGCAGCGCATGATTGGCTGCTCATGGTGCCTTGTGACACGCCCGCCTTACCGCGCAATCTTGTTTCGCACCTGATGAGCGCAGCCACCGGCGCGGGGGCTGCAATCGCCGTAGCGCAAACACAGCGAGGCTGGCACCCGGCCGTGGCGCTGGTCCGCCGTAGCCTTGCGCCAGACATTGACGCCTTCCTCGAGAGCGGCCAACGCCGGGTTAGAGACTGGATATCGCAACAGTCGCACGTGGCGGTGTCCTTTGACGTTGCCAGCGACTTCGCCAATTTGAACACGCCCGGGGAACTTTCAAGGAAGTAGCGATTTCAACGGAATCGCCCGGCTAACGTGCACCCTCATGCGGCAAGGAAAACCGCTGGGCCAGCGAATCCGGTAAGTGGAGGCGGGGGTCGGAATCGAACCGGCGTCCACGGCTTTGCAGGCCGCTGCATGACCACTCTGCCACCCCGCCATGTGTTGTAGGAATCCCCCTACCGAAACAAGCTACCGCGCCTTGCGGCGCCCGTACCAACGCAGTACCGCATTCAGGCCACTCTAAAAATCGAAAGGGAAAGCGAAGCGCCATGTCTTCGCTTTCCCTTCGGGAATCTGGAGCGGGAAACGAGGTTCGAACTCGCGACCTCAACCTTGGCAAGGTTGCGCTCTACCAACTGAGCTATTCCCGCGGAAAGCAGGGGCGGATTATAGGAGTGCCCCATGCAAAACTCAAGCAGCCGGGTTGTCTGAATCCGGATCCCTGGTAAAGCGCGCCGCCCTGAGATAGTAGACCATGGACCACAGAGTAAGGACGGCCGCCAGATAGATGAGCCAAGTTCCCAGGGTTTGGGCTCGTACCGCCCCCCAGACCCGGCCGTGGTAGAGCAACAGGAGGATGGCCACCATTTGCGCCACCGTTTTGATTTTTCCCAGCCAAGATACCGCCACGCTCCGGCTTTGGCCGATCTTGGCCATCCATTCGCGCAAGGCGGAAATGGCGATTTCCCTGCCGATGATGATGACCGCCACCACCGCGTCCACCCGGCCCAGCTCCACCAGGACGATAAGGGCAGCGGCCACCATGAGTTTGTCGGCGACGGGATCCAGGAAGGCGCCGAAGGCCGAGGTCTGGTTAAGCTTCCTCGCCAAGTAGCCGTCCAGCCAGTCCGTTATGGCGGCCAGGGCAAAGAGCGAGGCCGCGATCAGGTTGCGCTCGTTGAAATCCAGCCACAGCGCGGGCAGGTAGTAGACCCCCACGAATATGGGGATTAGAACCAAGCGCAGCCACGTTAGCAAATTGGGAAGATTCAGGGGCATGTCAATGCAGTTGCGCGTAGATGCGCTCGGCCAGCGCCCGGTTGATGCCTTCGACTTGCGCCAGCTCATCCAGGCTGGCGGCGGCCACACCGCGCAACCCGCCAAAATGGGCGAGCAACTTCTGCCGCCGTTTGGGGCCCACTCCGGGAATGCCCTCCATCTTCGAGGTGCGCCGCGGTTTGGCCCGGCGTCCGCGATGGCCTTCGATGGCAAAGCGGTGGGCCTCGTCCCGAATCTGCTGAATGAGGTGTAGCCCAGGATGGCCAGGACCAAGCCGCAGGGCCTCCGGCCGGCCGGGAATGATCAACTGCTCCATGCCGGCTTTGCGCTCTTCGCCCTTGGAAACACCTGCCAGGGGAATTTCCGAAAGACCAAGCTCATTCATGACTTCGCAGGCGCTACTGACTTGCCCCTTGCCACCATCGATAAGGATGAGATCGGGCAACACGCCCTCCCCTCCCACGATCTTCCGGTAGCGGCGGTCCAGAACTTCACGCATGGCCGCGTAATCGTCCCCGGCCTTGGCGTGGGCGATGTTGTAGCGGCGGTATTGGCTCTTCTGCATGGACCCGCCATCGTATACGACACAGGAGGCCACCGCCGCTTCTCCCAAGGTGTGGCTGATGTCGAAGCACTCGATTCTCTGAACGGAGGAAGGCAATCCCAATGCCTGCTGCATGGCCCCCAACCTACTCTCCTGGGTGAGTTGCACCGACAGCCGTTGCTCCAGCGCCAATCTCGCGTTGGTTTGCGCCATATTGACCCACGCCCGGCGTTCTCCCGATGTGGGTATGGCAAGGGTGACCTCCCGCCCTGCCTGCTCGCTCAATGTCCTGGCCAGTACATCTGTATCCATCTCGTGATTGAGCACGATCAGCGCGGGTACCTCCCTGCCCAAGTAATGTTGTGCAATGAATGCCTCCAAGGCTTGGGGCGCATCATAACCCTCCGCGTGCTCAGGAAAGAAACACTTGTCACCGCGATGCATGCCGTTGCGTATGCACACCAAGTTCACGCATAGGGCACCGTTGTTTTCGGCCAAGGCCACTACATCGGCATCCATACGCTCGTCTCCGCTCACGAACTGGCGTTGCCGCACGGCTCTCAAGGCTTGGATTTGATCGCGAAAAACGGCCGCGTCTTCGTAACATTGGGTATGGGCAGCGCTCTCCATGCGTTGTTCTAGGCGCTGCATGACTTCGCCATCCCGGCCTCGCAGAAATAGTTCGGCGTCGCGCACATCCTCCGCATAACGCGTTTCATCGATCAGCTTCACGCACGGCGCCGTACACCGGCGTATCTGGTGCAGCAGGCACGGGCGCGAGCGATTGCTGAACACCGTATCCTCGCAGGTGCGCAGCCGAAATACCTTCTGCATGAGCTGGATGCTTTCCCGCAACGCTCCCGCGCTGGAGAAGGGACCGAAATAACGGTGAGGTTTCTCCAGGGCGCCGCGATGAAAACCCAGCTTCGGATAGGCGTGCCCTGTCAACATCAAGTAGGGGTAGGATTTGTCGTCGCGGTATAGGATGTTGTAACGCGGTGCTAGCGCCTTGATGAGATTGTTTTCCAGCAGCAAGGCCTCGGACTCGGAACGGGCGACCGTGGTCTCGATGTTCTGGATCTGCGCCACCATGACTTGTATGCGAAGTTCGAGGCTAGAAGTCTTCTGGAAGTAGGACGCCACGCGCTTCCTCAAGTCGCGGGCCTTGCCGACATAGAGCACGCTCCCATCCGCCGCGAGCATGCGGTACACGCCGGGCCGGTGTGGCAGATTGGACACGACCTCGCGCAACGAATCGCGCTCGCCAAAAGCATCCTTATCCGGCGCTTCGCTGCCAAGTGTCATGAAGGTAGGAGTAGATTGGGTAGCGGTGAAACACCGCCCCTGAATAAATTCATCGCCCTTGGATTTTATCCGTCCTGGGGGGCTTACGGTACAATTGCGCCCCTTTTGAATTTGCCTCCCGGAATTATCATGGCCAAAGTCCTAGCAACGGAAATCCGCGTCGGAAACCTTATAGAGTGGGACAAGCGGATTTGGCGCGTGCTGAAGTCCTACCATGTACACGTAGGCGGGCGCGGCGGAGCCTTCATGCAGGTGGAGATGAAGGATATCGAAGTCGGTACCAAGACCAACCAGCGCTTTCGTACCGATGAAAAGATCGACCGGGCCTTCGTCGAGCCGCGCGAGATGGAGTACCTCTATGCCGAGGGCAACACCCATATTTTCATGGACAAGGAAAACTACGAGCAGCTCACCCTTGGGCTCGATATTCTAGAAGGCCAGGTGGAATATCTGCTGCCCAACACCGTCATCCAGGTCAATTTCCACAACGACCGCCCAATCGGCGTTCAGCTACCCGCCAGCGTGGTGCTGACGATCACGGAGACGGAACCCAATCTCAAGGGCGCCACCGCCACCAGTTCCTTCAAACCGGCCAAAACGGAAACCGGCCTCACGGTCATGGTGCCGGCCTTCGTGGGTGAAGGCGAAAAGATCAAGATCAATACGGACTCGGGAGAGTACGTCGAGCGTATGTAACAGCAGGCACTGCCAGGCGGATTATTCGGTACCGCGCTGGCGCAAGGGAACGATGTTGGAGGCAGGCTTTGGGATTGGTTGCGCGGGGCCTGGAGACGTTAGCTTGTTCAGAGCTTCGCGCAGCTCGGCAAAACTTTCCCACATCATGCGGCTGATGCGGACGGTGGCACTCAGCGGATTACTCGCTTTTCTGCATTCCATGTCCACGCGAAACTGGATCCCGCGTAACCGGCGCTGAACATCAGGGGGGGCTGATGCAATCACCGCCTCGATCATGGCTACGCGCCGGCGTTCGAACTCCTTCGGATCGTTGCGCGCAAGCTCTTTCCACTCTGAGAAATCGAAATCCATGAGCCGAGTGTAGCACCATGAATTTTTCCGCAATCACTTTATTGTCAACTGCTTAACGCAGTTTGCATTGTCCTGCCGGAGGGCCGGTCAGGCAAGTGCGGCGATTTCTCCCACGGCGTTTCGGTAGGCCAGATTCTCCGGGAGTTCTTCCGGATGAGCTACCACGGGCCGCGCTTTCAGGGCTTCGATACGGGCGGACCAAGCGGGCGGAGGCAATACCGCCAACCCTGCTAGCAGGGTGTCGGCCGCCGCGGGCTGGTTACATAGCAATGCCATGTCGCAGCCCGCAAGTAGTGCCGCATGGGCGCGCTCAACCACACCGCCCGCGACACTCGCGCCTTCCATGCTCAGATCGTCGCTGAATATCACGCCCTTGAAACCATACTGTCCCCGCAGAATTTCCTGGAGCCAGCGGCGGGAGAAACCGGCCGTATTGGAATCGACACGGGAATAGATCACATGGGCGGGCATGATGGCATCTAGTTCTCCGCTCGCAAGCTTGGCGAAGGGCACCAGATCCGCCGCCTCAATCTGAGACAGATCCCTCTCGTCCGAGGGAACCGCCAGATGGGAGTCAGCGGCGCAGAAACCATGGCCAGGAAAGTGTTTGCCCACGGCGATGACGCCATTTGCGTGCAGGCCATCGATCAAGGCCCCCGCCAGTTCTCCCACGACAACTGGATCGGAATGAAAGGCCCGGTCGCCGATCACACCACTGCGACCGTAATCCAAGTCCAGCACCGGCGTGAAGCTAAAGTCCACGCCATGGGCGGCCAATTCCAATGCGATCACGCTTCCCACTTGGAACGCGCACCGCCGTGCATGGTTCGGGTCTGACTCCCAGAGTTGGCCCAGACGCCCCATGGGCGGAATGGCGCAGAACCCCGAACGAAAGCGCTGTACCCGCCCGCCTTCATGATCCACCGCAATTAATAATCGCGGGTTGCGCAATGCGCGAATATCATCCGTGAGTTTTTTTAATTGGGCCGGATTCAGGTAATTGCGCCCGAACAAAATGACCCCGCCCACACTGGGATGAGCCAGGCGGCGCGCGTCCTCCGGTACGAGTTCCGTGCCCAGCACGTCGAGCATGACGTTGCCCAGAGGCAGTGCTAGCGCCATGTCAGGATTCCAGAATGACGATGGCGCTGGCAAAGTGGCGCTCATCGGTGATGGAAACGTGATGGTGGTGAATCCCGCGCTTGTTCAATAATTGGTTGATTTCCGGGTGCAGCCGCAACCGCGGGCGGCCCAGCGCGTCGTGCACGAGCCCGATGCGAGTCCAGGTCACGGGATGGCGCAGGCCCGTGCCCATGGCTTTACCAAAGGCTTCCTTGACGGCGAAGCGTTTCGCCAGCAAGGACTCAGGCCTGGGCAAGGCCGAGAGTTCCTCGCACTCATGCTGGGCCAGAATGCGGCCCGCGAAGCGCATGCCATAGGACTTCCACATCCTGGCCACGCGCTCGATCTCGACGATGTCTATGCCCACGCCTTGAATCATATTGCGCGCCCCTCGCTCATCAACCGTTTCATCTCGCTCACGGCCTCTCGCCAGCCCACGAACACCGCGTGAGACACGATGGCGTGACCGATATTGAGTTCACTGATATCCGCGATGGCCGCAACGGGTTGAACGTTGTGATAGTGCAGGCCGTGTCCCGCATTGACCCGGAATCCGAGTTGCGAACCCAGCTTGGCGGCGTTACGGATGCGATCCAGTTCCCGGTGGCGCTCTTGTTCACTTGCCACCTCGGCATAACGACCGGTGTGAATCTCGATCACGGCTGCTCCGGTTTGTTTTGCCGCGCGAATCTGTGCTTCGTCTGGATCGATGAAAAGGGACACGCGAATTCCGCCGTCCATGAGTTGCTTGCAAGCCTGCGTCACCTCATCGATTCGGCCCGCCACGTCCAAGCCGCCTTCAGTGGTGAGCTCGGCACGCCGTTCGGGAACCAGGCAGACGTCGTCGGGTTTGTGTGTGAGGGCGATGCCAATCATCTCGGGCGTGATGGCGCTTTCCAGATTCATGCGCGTGGTGATCACGGCCCGCAGGACGGCAACGTCTTCATCCTGAATGTGGCGGCGGTCTTCGCGCAAATGCAAGGTGATCAAATCCGCACCGGCCGTTTCGGCCATGAGGGCCGCTTGCACCGGACTGGGATAGCGTGTGCCACGTACTTGCCGCAAGGTGGCCACGTGGTCGATGTTGACGCCGAGTTCAATCATGCTCTTGCAATTCTCGCAAGAGCTGCCGTGTGCGCAACTCTTGCCCGTTCAAATAATGTCCAATGGCTTGGCGCATCAGGGTACGGCCCTCTTGGTCCGTGAGACTGTCCTCACCGGCTGCCTGCGTATCAGTGGACAAGTCCAACAATGTTTTCCCGCGCACCCGGAGTCCTGGCGCGGCGCTATTATGCGACAGCGGAATAGGCCCCCTTTCGATCTGGTAAACGTATTCGGCCTGGGGTTGCACAGGCTGGCCGTCCACATCGCGTTCCAGCAACAACTCGTATCCCATCTCGCGCAACAACTCGCGTTCGAAGCGCCTAAGCAGCCGGGCGGGCTTGGCACCCGCTCGTAAGGCATGGATCGCTTGCTCGTAGGCGGCATACAACCCTTCGTGCGGGTCTTCGCGCGGCACGAGTTTCAAGAGGAGTTCGTTTACATAGAAACCACACATCAGTTGCAAGCCTTGCAGCTGTAGATGCCCCGCTTCCCAATCCACGCCGTGAAGCGTTTTCAGCTCCGTTTTCCCAGACCAAGTAAGCCGCATGGGCTGAAAGGCCATAAGGGTACCCCGCATGGACGACAGGGGCCTGCGAGCGCCCTTCGCCATCAGCCCTACCCGGCCGTGACTACGGGTGAAAAACTCAACGATCAAGCTGGTTTCGCGGAAGGGGTAGGAATGCAGGACATAGCCGGCAGCGACTTGGGCTTCTCGCGCCCTGGTGCTGCCTGTCCGGACAGCATCAACGTTCACGTGTATCCCATGCGCTTGAGCATCTGGCCGTCCTCGTCCCAGCGGCTACGCACTTTTACCCAGACCTCCAGAAACACTTTGCCGCCAAATAACGCCTCCATGTCCAGGCGCGCTTGCGTGGAGATTTTCTTCAGGCGCTCGCCGCCGTGCCCGATGACGATGGCCTTCTGGCCTTCGCGCTTGACCAGGATTGCACCGGAAATGCGCCGCAGCTTTCCCTTGATCTCGAAGGCTTCGATCTCTACACAGGAATCATAGGGAACCTCCTCGCCCAAGGAACGAAACATCTTCTCGCGCAAAATCTCGCTGGCCAAAAAGCGTTCGCTCCGGTCGGTGATTTCATCGGGAGGATAGACGGCCTCCCCCTCCGGCAAGAGCTTACCGATGGCCGCCAACAACGCCGGGACTTGCTTACCCGAGCGGGCACTGAGCGGCACCACGGCCTCGAAGGGGCGTAGTTTCGAGATTTCCTCCAGGAAAGGCAGCAACCGCGTTTTGTCCTTCAACATATCCGTCTTATTCACGGCGGCGATCGTCTTTTTACCCTCCGGAATACGCGACAGCACGAGTTTGTCAGCCGGGGTCAATTTGAGGGCCTCCACCACCCACACCACGACATCGGCTTGTTCAAGAGCGGACACCGCCGACTCGTTCATGGTTTGGCGCATCCTGCCGCCACGCAGAACTTGGTAACCCGGGGTATCGATGAATATCGTCTGCGCCTCCGCGGAGGTGTGAATACCCAGGATAGGCACCCGCGTAGTCTGCGCCTTATCGGAAGTGATGCTGAGCTTTTGCCCAAGCACCCTGTTGAGCAAACTCGATTTGCCCACATTGGGACGCCCCACCAATGCGGCATGGCCCGTTCGGAATGGAGTGCTCATTGCGATTTGCCGGCCTTATCGGCATCCCGCAAGGCCAATTCGTAAGCCGAATGGGCTGCCCGTTGCTCCGCACCGCGGCGGCTTGCGCCCTCGCCAGAGGCCCGGATACCGAGTTCCGGGATCAAGCATTCCACCTGAAAAATCTGTTCATGGGCCTCGCCCTTGATTTCCACGATGTTGTATTTGGGTAAGTCCATACGGTGGCCTTGAAGAAACTCCTGTAGCAAAGTCTTGGGATCCTTGCCCAGGGATTTCGGATCGATAGTGGAAAGCAACGGCCCATAAAGCCTTCGAATCAACTGATCCGCGGCGCTAAAACCTTGGTCGATAAACACGGCACCCAAAATAGCCTCCAGAGTATCGGCCAAAATGGAAGGCCGGCGAAATCCTCCACTTTTGAGTTCGCCTTCACCGAGGTTGAGGTAGTTGCCTAGGTCCAGGCCTAGAGCAAGGCGCGACAGGCATTCCTGGTTAACGAGGTGGGCGCGGATGCGAGACAAATCCCCTTCCGGCAGGTTCGGGAAGCGCTCGAACAACAGCGATGCAACGGTGCAGTTCAACACCCCATCGCCAAGAAACTCCAGGCGCTCATTGTTGGGGGTCCCGAAACTTCGGTGGGTTAAGGCCTGCTGGAGGAGTTCCGTACGCTCGAATTCATGACCGAGCTGGGTAACGAGGGGGGCGATAGTTTGGGCGAAGGTGCGGGGGTGCATGTCACCCTGGGGTGGCCATGGGGTGCTATTGTTCGATTTGGAACTCGACCAGAGCACTGATGTTGGCAACGAGTGCTACCTTCTGCTCCCAATTGGCGGAAATGGTAATGCCACCGGCGCCCTTGCCGACCTGCAGATCTGCACCCTTTACGCTGGAGAGGTATTCCGATGTGGCACGGCGGTCAAAAGCCACCTGGACATCCTTGACCGAAGCACTCTGGAGATCCGGATTTTGCACCAACTCGCTAATAATGCGTTTCACGGTGAAGTACTCCAGATAGGCCGGTAGTAGCCGGAACCCCACAATCGCGAAAAACGCGGCGACTCCCAAGACAAAAATCAACGCCAGTAGCGTCATTCCACCTTCGCGTTTTCTCATAGCTTGCTCCTGTCATTTGATCGACTGCCCAATGCGGCCCAGATCGCCGAAATTGAGCCATATCAAGAACGCCTTGCCCACGATGTTGGCCTCCGGAACGAACCCCCAGTAGCGGCTGTCGCTACTGCTGTCCCGGTTATCCCCCATCATGAAAAAGTGCCCAGCAGGAACCGTGCAAGTAAAGCCATTGTCATTGTATTCGCAGTTCTCCCGGTGCGGGAACTGTCTCACCCCGCCCAGCTGTAACGCCGGGGCGTCCGGATGCACCAGGAT
>JBJXGQ010000464.1:0-20784 GCA_046160525.1 Burkholderiales bacterium | reverse complement strand
CCTGATTTGAAGAGCTGTTCCAATATCCAGTTTGTGAGCGAAGTCCCGTCATAGAACGACCTCCACGGGAGGAGATTTAGTGCCCGGCGTCCACAAGTCTGGCCTGGGCCGCGCGCTTCATTCTCCGAGCTTCAAAATCTCTCCCCGGAAAACAGCCTTCCAACATCTCCTTTTTGGCGTTGATGCGCGGGCAGTCGTGCAGTCGCATCGAACGGTGACCTTGTACCGGTGCTTCCCGGCCAAGTCCAGTCGCGCGTAAACACGCACAAGCGGCTCGTTTGCGCTTTCATGTCTTTCCCGGTTTGCACAGTGCAGTTTCATCCAACCTTAATGCGATCTAGATGCGCCCTTAAGACACTCGAAGGCAACATCATCTTCGCGGCGTATTCATGCACCTGGATCACTGGGTACACGGTGGTGGTGTCCTTCACCGCAGCTTGCCGCACCATTGAATCACTCATCAACGAAAGGAGAAATAGCATGTTCAGTCAGTTACGAATTGCCAAGCGCGGAGGTTTCGTCCCGGTGTTGGCGTCATTACTGAGCCTAGGTACGCCGGCATTCGCCGAGGAGACAGTCTGTCGCGGTACCTTTGGGGCGGTCACCTTGGATAATATATTCGTACCGGACGGGGCGTTTTGCACGCTTACCGGCACCACCGCCAAAGGTAACATCGTCGTGGGAACCGGATCCACGCTCAGCGCAACGCGGGTAAGCGTCAATGGCAACGTTCAGGCCGAAGGCGCCCGCAGCGTAAGCGTTCTGGGCGGCTCATCCGTGGGCGGCAGTGTCCAGATCGTTCAGGGCGGTGCCGCGGTATTGGACTGGGCCAGGATCAACGGGGACGTGCTCCTCGATTCCAACAATGGTCCCCTGTCGGCCACTCGTCTTGCGATCGGAGGCAATCTGCAGGCGTTTGAGAATTCCGGTGGTGTGAAGATTTCCAACAACGTCATGAAGGGGAATCTGCAGTGCAAGGCCAATACGCCCGCGCCCACCGGCGGGGGTAACAGGGCACAGCAAAAAGAGGATCAGTGTGAAAGGTTGTAATCGAGCCGCGTTGGCCCTAGGCCAGATTGCCTAGGGACTTCACGATACGGTGCAACGAATCCCCTTCCAAGAAAACGGAAGGGGATTCATCCCGCCCAAATCAAGCACTGCGCCAGGGACAAGCCAGAAAGCGTCATTGCCGAAAGCGAACTTGCGATGCTCGCCGCGGAACTAGCGGCGATTCGCAATCCGCGTAATACATGGCCAGCTCTATGTATAAAGAAGTGCGGCTGCAGGCCATCCCTTTCGGTTCTCAAATCGACGGATCAAGGTAGCGAGGATCCTTACGCAATCTAGCCAGGCTTCCGCGCCGCCGCGCGCCGTTCTTGCAACGA
Organism: Burkholderiales bacterium; assembly: GCA_046160525.1. GTDB lineage: Bacteria > Pseudomonadota > Gammaproteobacteria > Burkholderiales > SHXO01 > SHXO01. Next base: position 19,399 of record JBJXGQ010000464.1, on the reverse strand, counting down.
TACCCAGATTCCGTCCAGCCGGCTCCACTAGAACCGATAACTGGCCGTTACTCCCAGTCCCCAATCAGGACTGTTGTCGCTGAAGCCCACGATTACGTAGGCGCCGGCTCGCGCATTCTGTGTTATTCGCTGCTGGATGAGGAACTTGAGCTCGCTTCTCGGATCGCTGGTGTCGCGCAGCTTTTCCCGGTACTCGTATTCCGCCCGCAAGGATGTGACATCCGAGAACCGTACGCCAAGCCCCAGCCCGAGGAAGAAGGGATTGCGCAAATCTACGCGAGTGCCCGTCGCGACATTACAGTTGCTGTCCCGTCGCTGAGGATCGCCGCGCTTGGTCCAGCCCAGGGACACGAAGGGGTCCAATTTTCCGAAGGTCTGGTAGGCATTGGCCTGAACGGAAAAATCCAGCTCGCCATTAGTGAGATAACACTTCGAGTCGCCGGCAACCGGGAGTTTTAGTCTGCCCCCCACGTCAATCCCAGCTGGTGCGCTGTTGGGCTCGATCAACAAATAGCTGGCCGACAGTGTCGCATCTCCGATCCCCGACTGGGTGCGCTGAATCGCGTTCGCACCGGATGCGCCTGCGCCTGTCCCCGCCCCAGCACCGTTATCGTCATCATCGTCCCCGACGAAACCCACGTCACTGCTGTCGCGGGCCTCCTGCTCCAGCACGTTCGCCACACCCTCAACCCGGCTCAACGGCATGCTCAGGCGAAAGCTCCATGGGCCGCTGCGGTAGGAAGCGGCCAGCGGTATTTTCCATTCCTCGGTTGAGGAGGCCTTGCCGTAATCTCCGGTCACATATTCCAGGCCGGAGCTCAAGCTAAGCTGCCCGAATACTTCAAAGGAAGTGGCCCATGCGCTTGCGGCCAGAACAGTAGGTATCACAACGCGCTTCATCTCCATTTCTCCTGGTTGTGGTGCTGATGCCCCCTTATAAATTCAACGCATTTAGCGCGGCTTTCTCTTCCTCGCGGGCGAGGGCGGAACCGGCATTGATGGATGTAAGATAAGCATCCAGAACGGACAGCGACGATGCGGGCGTATACAAGCCATCCTGACTCGGCGAGGCTGCGGCGAAGGTTACGTTCCAGGTGCGCGCGGTATTGCAAGCAACGCCCACCACGGCATGCGTCGCATCGCGCCCCAGCTTGAACTCCCTGCAAAAGGTGCCGCTTTGATCGCGAAATGAAGCGATGATTTCGACGATACCGTGGGCGTCGTCATCGAGCAAACGGCGTTGTTCGCCACTACCCAATTCATTCAGCGCTTCAACAAAGCGTGCCTGCTGCTCGGTATCGGCTACGATCTGAAAACCAGACATAGCAAGCATTTCACTGCCTTCATCAGCGCGATAAAGCGTGCCGATGAGATATCCCACGGTGACCAACACCATCGCGGAGAATGCGAAGGATGGCCGAAGCACCGATGCGAAAAAGTCGGACAGAGAACCCCTGCCGACGAACCCGGTGGATCTTGCCGGACTGCTGCGTTTGGACTTTCCGGTTTCCTGTCCCTCGCCGCCGCTTCCCGCCTGCGCGATGGCGGCGCGAACAGATTCCAGCAGTGCCGCAGGGATTGGGGTGTGCAATTCGCTATCGAAGGCTTCTTTAGCCAGCTCGGCGCCGCGGCGCAAGGCCGCGACTCGCGCCGCGATGCTGGCATCGGCGAGCATGGCCTGCTCGACGGCGCCGCGGGCTTGATCATCCAGCGCGCCGTCGGCGTAAGCCATGAGGGTTTGATCATCAAAATGCTGTGGGTTCATGCTTGGATCAGCCTCTCGCGCCGCCTGTCATCTCCACAAGTTTCAGACGGGCTCGCGCCAGCCGGCTCATGACCGTCCCCACCGGAACGCCCAAAACATCCGCCGCGTCCTTATAGGAAAACTCTTCGACACACACCAGCAACAGAACTTCGCGCTGGTCCGCGGGCAACAGGTCGATGCACTGCCAGACTCGAGCCAGAGTAAGCCGCGACTCCATATCGGAACGGCCGTCCGACCCCGCGATCTCGCCATGCTCGTCGATATTTTCACTGCTTCCCTCTGTCTTCGCTTTCCGAAATCCATCGATCCAAAGATTTCGCACGATCCTGAACATCCAGGCGTCGAACGGTGCGCCATCATCCCGATCGGCATTTGTTGCCAACGCCCGCCCGCAGGCGCTTTGCACCAAATCGTCGGCGGCTTCCCGTGCCTTGCACAGTGTCATCGCATAACGCCGCAATCGCGGCAGCATGCCCACCAGCGCGTCCGCGATGTCACTTGGCACTGATTAGAACCGCCGCTCTACATTGCATAACGAAGGCCAAGCCATCTTATTCCCCGTTCCGAATCGTAATTGGCAATATATCCGACTCCAATAGGCGCTGCCGGTCCACAGTCCAGGACGCTCTTCGGCCGCGGTGGCCTTGATCTGCGCGCGCTCCTCCATGCTAGCCATTCCCTGGGACCAGTGTCCACAGAGGGCGGGGCGCGGGGAGAAAACCCAGTAACATTCGCGTTTTTTCCGGGACACGCCAGTCTTCCACCCCGATGAACTTCCAAGATGTGATTCTCACGCTCCAGAATTTTTGGGGCAAGCAAGGGTGTGCCTTGCTACAGCCCTACGATATGGAGGTGGGTGCGGGTACGTTTCACACCGCAACCTTTCTGCGCGCCCTGGGTCCGGAGCCGTGGAAAGCGGCCTATGTGCAGCCCTCCCGCCGCCCCAAGGACGGGCGCTACGGCGAGAACCCCAACCGCATGCAGCACTATTACCAGTACCAAGTGGCGTTGAAACCCTCCCCGGACGATATTCAGGATTTGTATCTGCAATCTCTCGTGACTTTAGGCATAGATCCCAAGAAAAACGACATCCGCTTCGTGGAAGACGATTGGGAGTCACCGACCCTGGGCGCCTGGGGTTTGGGTTGGGAAGTGTGGCTGAACGGAATGGAGGTGACGCAATTCACCTACTTCCAAGAGGTAGGCAGCCTGCCATGCAAGCCGGTTCTGGGCGAGATCACCTACGGCTTGGAGCGCCTCACCATGTATCTGCAAGGCGTGAACAATGTCTTCGATCTGGCGTGGGTAAAGGGCGTGACCTATGGCGACGTCTACCACCAGAACGAGGTGGAACAATCCAAGTACAACTTCGAGCACTCCAACGTGCGAATGTTGTTCGAACACTTCAACCAATACGAAGGCGAGGCCAAGCGCTTGATCGAGGCCGGCCTCGCGCTACCGGGATACGAAATGGTGATGAAGTGCTCCCACACTTTCAATTTGCTGGATGCTCGCGGTGCGATTTCCGTCACCGAGCGCGCCGCCTACATTGGCCGCGTGCGCGTGCTGGCGCGCCTGGTGGCGCAGGCCTACCACGATTCGCGTGAAGCGCTGGGCTTTCCCATGCTGAAGAACTGACCCGGCCGCCATGCAAGACGCACTGCTCGTTGAATTGCTCACGGAAGAGTTGCCGCCGAAATCGCTGCAAACCTTAGGTGTTCGGTTCGCCGAAGGTATAGGCAAACGCATCAAGGATCTGGGTTTTGCTCCCGCCACCGCGGCGGTAACGCCCTTCGCAACGCCCCGGCGCTTAGGCGTGCTGGTCGCGGACGTCGCAAGCATCCAACCCGAACGCAGCGTGGAGCGCAAAGGCCCAGCGCTAAGTTCCGGCATGGGCGCCGACGGCAAACCTACCCCTGCGTTGCTGGGATTTGCGCGCTCCTGCGGTGTGGCCGTGGAGCAACTCGCGCGCATGAACGACGGCAAGGCCGAGTACTTTGCCTTTCGTTCCACGAAAGCCGGGGAAGCGCTGTCCGCGCACTTGAGCGCCATCGTGCAGCAGGCCATCAAGGAGCTTCCCATCCCGAAGATGATGCGGTGGGGCAATCGCGAAGACCAGTTCGTGCGGCCGGTGCATGGGTTGGTCATGCTGCATGGGGCGCAAGTCGTGGAAGGCAGCGTGCTGGGGCTCAAATCCGGAGCGCAAACGCGCGGCCACCGCTTCCTGAGCGAGGGTAACCTCAAAATCGAGCACGCCAATCAATATGCCGCCACACTCACGCAGCGCGGTGCGGTGGTGGCCGGTTTCGCACAGAGACAGAAGCTCATTCACGACATGCTCGCCAGCGCGGCGCAAGGCGCGAAGTTAGGCGAAGTAGACGAATTGCTCAACGAAGTCACCGCGCTGGTGGAAGGTCCCGTTGTTTACGAAGGGCGCTTCGACGAAGCTTTTCTTGCCGTCCCGCAGGAGTGCCTGATTCTGTCCATGAAGCAGCACCAGAAATACTTCCCGCTGCTGCATAAGGAAACGGGCAAGCTGCTCAACCGCTTTTTGATCGTGAGCAACCTCAAGACGGACGATCCCTCGCAAATTATCCAAGGCAACGAGCGCGTGTTGCGCGCGCGTTTGTCGGACGCGAAATTCTTCTTCGACCAGGACCGCAAAACCAAGCTCGCCGAGCGCGCGGGGCGCTTGGGCCAGGTGGTCTATCACAACAAGCTTGGCAGCCAGTTGGAGAGGGTTCAGCGCATCGCCAAGCTGGCCGTGCATATCGCGGAAAAGCTCGGAGCAGACACAGCGAAGGCGGAGCGCGCGGGGCGCCTGTGCAAGGCCGATCTCATTACCGGCATGGTGGGAGAGTTTCCCGAGTTGCAGGGCATCATGGGGCAGTACTACGCGCTGCACGACGGCGAATCCGCGGACGTGGCGCGCGCCATCGAGGCACACTACCACCCGCGTTTCGCCAACGATTCGCTGCCCGAGGATCATCTGGGTTGCGCCGTAGCACTTGCGGACAAGCTCGACACCTTGGTTGGAATTTTCGGCATAGGCATGCAGCCCTCCGGCGACCGCGATCCCTTCGGGTTGCGCCGCCAGGCGCTGGGGATCCTGCGCATTCTGGTGGAGAAGGCATTGCCCCTGGACTTCGTGGAACTCCTGCAAGTAGCGCGCAGCCAGTTCCCCGCCGGAATGCTGGCCGACAGCGTAGTGCAAGATATCCACCCCTTCGCGCTGGACCGCTTGCGGGGCTACTTGCGAGAGCGCGAATTCACCGCCGATGAGATCGAGGCCGTCGTGGGGCAAAATCCGGCGCGCATGGATCAAGTGCTACCTCGCATGGAAGCGGTGCAAGCTTTCCGCGCGTTGCCCGAAGCGCAGAGCCTGGCGGCCGCCAATAAGCGGATTCGTAATATTCTCAAGAAGACGCAGGTGAAGACTCACGCCTGTAACGTGTCGCTGTTTCAGGAAGATGCCGAGCAGGCGCTATTCGCCGCGGTGAGCGCCCTGGCACCGCAAGTGAACGCGCTGGTAGCCAGCGCGAGTTATACGCAGGCGCTGCGGTTGCTGGCCGGTATCCGGGGTGACGTGGACGTCTTCTTCGACAAGGTCATGGTGATGACCGAGGACGCGAACTTGCGCGACAACCGCCTAGCCTTGCTCTCGCAATTGGAAACCTTGATGAACCAGGTGGCCGATATTTCCAAGCTCGCGGCATGAAGCTCATCATTTTGGATCGCGACGGCGTCATCAACCAGGACAGCGACCAGTTCATCAAGAGCCCGGAGGAATGGAAGGCCATTCCCGGTTCCCTCGAGGCCATCGCCAAACTGAATCACTCGGGCTACCGCGTGGTGGTGGCCTCCAACCAATCGGGAATTGGGCGCGGGTTGTTCGACATGGCCTCGCTCAACGCCATCAACGACAAAATGTACCGCGCGCTTGCCCAACTCGGCGGACGCATCGACGCACTGTTCTATTGCCCCCATCCCGCCGAGGCCCATTGCCCGTGCCGCAAGCCCAAGCCCGGGATGTTCGAGGACATCGGCCGGCGCTTCAACATTACCTTGAAGGATGCGCCCAGCGTCGGGGATTCGCTGCGCGATCTGCAAGCCTCCGATGCCGTGGGCGCGCAACCCATTCTCGTGCTTTCGGGAAAGGGCGCGAAAACGCACGAGGCGGGCGGGCTGCCGCCCTCCACGCGTATTTATGCGGATCTCGCCGAGGCCGTGCGGGCAATCGTTTGATGCTCTATCTTTTCACTGTATCGCGCTCCGCGTTTTTTTTGGCGTTGCAAGCGCTTCTCACGGTGTTCTTCTCCGCCGTGGCGCTCCTCACGTTCCCCTTTACGTTACGTACACGTTACCGCGTCATCAGCTCGTGGTCGCGTTTGATGGTCTGGCTGGCACGCCTCATCTGCGGGATTCGCTACGAAGTGATCGGGCTGGGCAATCTGCCCTCGGAACCCAGCATCGTATTATCCAAACACCAATCGGCATGGGAAACCTTGGTGTTCCAAGTCATCTTGCCGCCGCAGGTGTGGGTGCTGAGAAGATCCCTGCTGAAAGTGCCCTTCTTCGGTTGGGGGCTTGCCATGATGAAACCCATTGCCATCGACCGCGATGCCGGCATGCGCGCTCTTAAACAAACCTTGGAGCAAGGGCGGGAAAGGCTGCGAGAAGGTTTTTGGATCATCGTGTTTCCCGAAGGCACTCGCGTGCCGCCGGGGGAGACGGGTACGTACCAGGTCGGAGGGGCGTGGCTCGCCAAGCAGACGGGCGCGCCGGTGGTGCCGGTGGCGCACAATGCCGGGTATCTGTGGCAACGCAACGCCTTCGTCAAGTTTCCCGGCAAAATAACGGTCAGCATCGGCAAGCCCATCGACACCACGGGGCTGAGCGTGAACGAAATCAACGAAAGGACGCGAGACTGGATAGAAAGCGAAATGCGCAAGATGGGCAGTTCCCGTTGCAGCTAGATCTGTTCGCGCCCTTCGAGTTTCTTCGCAAGGTATTGCGCGAGCCGGAGCCGGCGGCGGCACCGCCGCCGGCTAAGAAAGAAGCAAAGCCGTCTTCGAAGAAGCTTGCGGAAAAGCCGCTGTCCGAATCTCGTGTGGCGCGCCTGGGCGGCCAGGAGATTCCCTATTTACTCAAACGCAGCACGCAGCGCCGGCGCGTGGGGCTGCAAGTCGATGACCGCGGGCTGGTGGTGCAAGCACCCTGGCGCAGCACGGACCGGCATATAGAACGTGTGCTGCAAGACGGCGCCAGTTGGATTCAAAAGAAGCTGGCTAGCTGGCGTGCCAACGCACCGCCCGCGCGCTCGTGGCAAAGCGGCGATCTGGTGGATTATCTAGGCCAGCAACTGACTCTGGACATAAAGGAAGAACAGGAGCGCGCACAGGTACTCCTCATGGATAATCACCGCTTGGAGGTGCGCTTACCCGGCCCCGCGCAACCATCCGACGTGAAGATTGCATTGGCGAAATGGTACAAGCGCCATGCGCAAGGCCACTTCCCGCAGCGCCTGGATTATTACGCGGCACAACTCAATCTAAGGAAGATGCCAAGGCTGTTCGTATCGAGCGCCACCACGCGCTGGGGAAGTTGCAACGCCCAGCGTGAAATTCGCCTGAGCTGGCGCTTGATGCAGGCGGCACCTCCCGTGATCGATTACGTCGTGGCCCACGAAGTGGCGCACATTATCGAGATGAACCACTCGCCCAAGTTCTGGAGCGTCGTCGAGAAACTTTGCCCCGGTTACGCCGGTGCCCGCGCCGAACTCAATGCCCTCACACGGCATTACATGAGCCTGTAGTGCTACACTCGTTGGCACCTATCAAACCTGCTTCGGTCATGCGCTCGCTCGTGCTCTCACTGCTTCTTACCACTTTTCTCGCTGCTTGCGGCATGAAAGGCCCGCTGTATTTGCCGCCGCCTGAACAGCCCAACAAGACTGACAAGAAGTAGGCCCTATGGAATTCTTCACCTACGGCCCGCAAGGATTGCAAGCGGAGGAAGTGCCCTTGTCCAAGATCGCGGACGAGTTCGGCACACCGTGCTACGTGTATTCCAGCGCCGCCTTGTCGCAAGCCTACGAAGCGCTGGATAGCGCACTTGCGCAGGCCTTGAAGGGCGTGCCGCACCTTATCTGCTACGCCATCAAGGCGAACTCCAATCTCGCCGTTCTCAACTTGTTCGCCAAACTCGGCAGCGGTTTCGACATCGTTTCCGGTGGCGAGATGGAGCGCGTGCTGGCCGCGGGTGGCGATCCGGCCAAGATCGTTTTCTCCGGCGTGGGGAAAACCGTCGCGGAGATGCAGCGCGCCTTACACACGAGGATTGCCTGTTTCAATGCCGAATCGGAAAGCGAGCTGCGGCGGCTCAACGATGTCGCCGCAGCAATGGGAAGGCGGGCACCGGTGAGTTTGCGCGTGAATCCCGATGTGGATCCCAAAACCCATCCCTACATCTCGACGGGGTTAAAAAATTCAAAGTTCGGCGTCGCCTTCAAGGAAGCGCCGCGCTTATACCGCTTGGCGGCCAGCCTGCCGCATTTGCGCGTCCTGGGGATCGATTGCCACATCGGCTCGCAGGTCACGGAGATCGGCCCCTTCCGCGATGCCTTCGCGAAGGTGCTGGGGCTCGTGGACGAATTACACCGCGAGGGCATTGTCCTGGAGCACCTGGACTTGGGCGGTGGCTTGGGCATTCGCTATCGCGACGAAACGCCTGTCCCCTTGGCAGAATACGCCAAGGTCATCGCCAGTGCCGTGGGAAACCGGTCTCTCAAGATCGTTCTCGAACCCGGGCGCTCGCTGGTTGGAAACGCCGGAGTGTTGATAACCCGCGTGGAGTACTTGAAGCCAGGCGAAACGCGCAACTTCGCCATCGTGGATGCCGCTATGAATGACCTACTGCGTCCCGCTTTGTATGAAGCCTGGCACGAAGTTCTGCCTGTGCGGCGGCGCGAAGGGGCGGCCCAGCCGTGGGATATCGTAGGCCCCGTGTGCGAATCCGCCGACTTTCTCGCGCAAGACCGCGAGCTGTGCTTGGCGGAATGCGATCTGTTGGCCGTCATGTCCGCCGGCGCCTACGGCATGAGCATGAGCAGCAACTACAACTCCCGGCCGCGTGCGGCGGAGGTGATGGTGGAAGGTAACGGTGCAAGGCTGGTGCGTGCGCGCGAGCCGGTGGCGGATTTGTACGCACACGAGCACCTCCGCTGAGATGGTGCTCTAAGCGCCTTCGATGCCGCCCCAGCGGGACGCCCTCGCCACATTTATCGCCGTCCTGTTGATTCTTTACGGCGGGCTATTCCCCTTTAGCGGCTGGACGCCCGCCGACCCTCTTGCTCTGTTTCGCGGCGCTACCGCCTACCGGGTGATTCGCGACGACATCTTCGTCAACATCGTGGTGTTCATGCCGCTGGGGTTTTGCGCTTGGCGGGCCGCTCGGCAACGCCACGGCCTGTGGAAGTCGTTGGTGTTGGCCTCCATCCTCGGGGTTTCGCTCAGCCTAGCTATTGAACTCTTCCAAGCGTTCCTGCCTTCCCGGAAAGCTTCCCTGGTGGATGTGATGTCCAACTTGGGCGGATCCATGCTTGGAGCACTTGCCGCGTGGAAAGCGCCTTCCTTCCAATCCTTCAATAATTCCCAAGGCACCGGTTTGCTTCTGATCGCCATCGCCTTGTGGACGTTGGTTTTGCTCTCTCCATCAGCCATGATCACATGGTTCGACGTTCCTGATAGCCGGGTTACACACCAACCGGCTGATATGTTCCGTATTTCAACACTATTGAATTCCGCTCTCTACGCCTTCGGATTATTGACCGTCACGATGGCCTTGAGTCCGGCACCTGCCCGGTTATTGCGTATGGCGCTGGCCTACGTAATCGGTATTTACCTGCTGAGCATGCGAGCTGGAACCCCACCTTTCATCTTGGAGAATATCTTCGGGGCAATACTTGCGTTCTCGGCCGCCTACTACTTCAGGCAAAGTCCTGGAGAGCGTACGGCGATACTAGGATTTTGGGCGCTTGCCATTGCGTTCATAGCCAGCGAATCCTTGCCTGGAGACAGATCCATCTACCGCGCTTTTAACTGGATTCCATTTCGAGGCCATTTGGCACGCCCGCTCACTGGAATCGAATCGCTCGCACAAATTACTTGGCCGGTAATCGCCTCGGCTTGCGCACTTCGCAGAGCGTTTCCCGCGCTAGGGATGAATTCAGGAATGATCGCCGGATGCTGTTTCCTCGCTATTGCGGGATTTGCTCTGGAGTATGCGCAAACGCAACTCCCTGGTAGGTTTGGCGACGTTACGATCCCTTTCGTGATGGTGTTCACCTGGTTTGTCTGCTGGGGAATTGAATCTTCTCGCGCGGGATACCGCATGCACGGAAATGCCCTCGAACACCATTAACCGCTCCCAGGCGGGGTTATCGCGATTGGCGCTCTTTGTACTCGCGCTCCTATATCTGGCCTTTGTTGTTTATGGCAGCTTGGTTCCGCTCGATTACCGGCCCGTTCCTGCCACGGAGGCTTGGACGAGATTCGAGAACATCCGGTATCTGAATCTTGGTATCGGGTCGCGCGCCGATTGGGTGGCGAATATCTTGTTGTTCATTCCCCTTGCTTATCTTTGGCTGGGCATGATTTGGCCAGGAAATTTAGTTTGGCGACTCGTCTATTCTCTTGTCGTTTTCGCAAGCGCCGTGGCGCTAAGCCTCGCGATCGAGTTCACCCAGATTTTTTTCCCGCCCAGGACCGTTTCCATCAACGACATCGCGGCGGAGACTCTGGGTGCCATCATTGGGGTAGCGTTGTGGTGGGTATCTGGGCAGCGTTTGTTGGCATGGATTTCCGAGTGGCGAACAACCCAGGGGTCTATCGCGCTTTCCGCAAAGCTGCTGTACATCTATTTGTTCGGCCTGTTCGTGTACAACATACTTCCCCTGGATCTCACCATAAGTCCGGTGGAGATCTATCACAAGTGGAACGAGGGACGCGTAGTCCTGGTTCCCTTTACTTTTCCGCGGCCCCACCTTGTACAAATCGTCTACGAACTGGTAACGGATGTAACCATCTGGATTCCCGTGGTATATCTATGGCGCAACGCGAAAGCGGGGCGTTCCCCGGCTCAGGCATTGCGCTGGGTGTTATTCGCGGCGGCGCTTCTCGAGTTACTCCAGTTGTTCGTCTACTCTCGCGTAAGTGATGTGACCGATGTCATTGCCGCGATGCTGGGCGCGGTTATCGGCAACATGTTGGTCTCACCTCCAGATCCTTCATTTCGCCCGGGCGAAGCACAACCGGTAACGCAAACTAGACGGTCTACGTCATCCTGGGTGGGTACTTGGCTTCTGTTGGTATCTGCCTGGTTAGGGACTATCGCCGTCGTATTCTGGTACCCCTTCGATGTGCGCATAGAGCGAGCCTTCATCGCGGAGCGCTTGCAGTTCCTCAATCGTGTCCCCTTCCAAATTTATTACTACGGCACCGAGTTTCGGGCGGTGACCGAAGTGCTCCACAAGATCCTTTTCTTCGCGCCAGGAGGCGTGCTCCTCGCCTGGGCAGTCCAACGAGCTCCCGCGGGGATAGCGCGCAGCACCGTTGCGGTTGTGTCCGTTCTAGGCCTTATCGTGACCGCCTTTACTATAGAACTGGTTCAAGTGGTGTTACCAGGCAAGCATCCTGACCTTACGGACTGTATCCTCGAAATCCTAGGCGGAGTGACTGGATATTTTGGATTTAGGTTCCTCGCGCCGCGTGGCAGGCGCGTTGTCCGCGAAGAACTTTCTCAATAAGACACGGCGATGCGCGACCTTACGATATTGCTTCTTTTGATGGCCTTAGGCTGGCTGGCATTCATCAAACCATGGTTAGGCGTGCTTGGATTGGTGATTATCGGGCTGTTGCACCCGCAGGGTTACGGGCAGGCTTTCATGCAGACCTTTCCGGCTTACCTCGCTATGTTCGTGGCGGTCACCTTATCAGCCACCTGGCATTATGCGCGGCGGCGTGAGTGGCCCAGAGTGGGTTGGGATTGGAGGATCGCCGTCTTCGCGATGCTTTGGGCTTGGTTCGTTGTTACAACCTTCATGTCTATCAATCATTGGTTAGCTTGGCCAAAATTGCGCGAGGTCGCCAAGCTCTTACCACCACTGTTGCTTGTTCTGGCCTTAGTAGATACACGCGAGAAGCTACACGCGATGGTCATTACCATGGCGCTGTGTCTGGCGGCAATCGTGGTAAAGGGCGGATATTGGGCATTCATTACCGGATTTCATGACCGGGTATACGGACCACCGGGCAGCCAGTACGGCGACAACAATGAATTCGCCGTTGCGGTTTGTATGGGTATCCCTTTGCTGGCGTTGTGGTATCGCTCCGCCCGAACAAGTATGCTTCGCGTTCTGGTAGCTAGCCTCATTGTTCTCGCCTTTGCCGCCGCGCTTTCTTCTTGGTCGCGAGGCGGGTTGTTGAGTTTGGGCGCGGTCACCTTCCTATTGCTTTGGCACAGCAAGCATAAGATGATCGCCATACCGCTGATTGCCGTAGCCGCAACCTTGGCGTTCTTTGCGCTTCCAGAGCAGTGGATCGAGCGCATGGCGAGCATCGGGTCCTATCAAGGGGATGGCTCGGCCTTAAGCCGGTTGAGCGTTTGGCAAGTGGGCATTGACTTTGTGCGCGAACACCCGCTAGCTGGCGGAGGATTCGAAGGTTGGGTGTTCATCACCTCGGGCGAGGGACAATTTATGGATTGGCACAGCGCCTATGTTGAAATGGCCGCCGAGCATGGTCTGGTGGGATTGGCTCTCTGGGGTAGTTTGATTTTCGGCACTATGGCCAGCCTTACGTGGCTAATTCGGCTTGGGCGGATGCGCGGTGATGTTTGGCTAGCGGACCATAGCGCCATGCTTAGGGCATCCCTTGTGGCATATGCAGTCGGTTGTGCTTTTCTTGGGATCGCCTATTGGGAATTGCTGTACCTAGTGATCATCAGCGCTATGCTTGTTTCGAGATTTGTTCAGCATGGCATCTCGGCTGATACGGTAAGCGACCGGAGTCTAAAAATGCACGTGGAGATGGCCGGATAGGAGTGTCGGAATTCTTTACACTGCTGGCGAGATTGTTCAAGTGTCTTCGGATATTTACCTGAAAGGAAACAGTATTTTAGAGGGGGCGTGGAAAATGCTTCGCGCTGTTTCATGATAAGCACGAGACCTATGGAGCCTGCGATGGAGATCTTGAAGAGACTGGGGCTGTGGGCCACTCTGGCCCTTTCGATTTTTGCCGGACCGGCTTGGTCGTTGGGATACAACATCCTCCTAAAGACCGCTGGCGCACCCAGCGGTGTGAATTGTGGAACTGGGGGCTTCGACTTCACGAAGTCCAACATTGGGGTTTTCCCTGTTAGCGGTGCTTCCGTCACGCTGCCGCCGGGATGCGTCTCGGCGATACCGGCTAGCTTCCCGTCCGCTAGCGGCACGCTAAGTGCCGTAGTGCAAAACGTCACCCTTACCAAGCAATCTATCCCCAACGGACCGATTGAGCCACTCTTCCAGGGTCCGAATGTAGGAGGACTTCAGGGTACGATGCAGGTGACCACCAACACACCCGGAAATTGCCAGGGAGCAAGTAACGGGCAATCTGCCAAAACTTTGACCATTACATTCAACTATACGGTAACGGACCCGCCCAATCCCGCCAATCGCACATTCACTATCACATGCCAAGGACCTGGCAACAACGATACGTCGACCGCAAATGGTCTCTACCACGTATTTAATCAGCAGAGTATTCCTGAGCCCCAATCCCTTTGGCTAATTACCGCGCTACTCGGGGCGCTTGTCCTAGTATCTTGGAAATCCCAAAGGCGGCACGGCTTAAACTAAGGTTACTTCGCGAACAGACCGGATCTTCGTTCGGGGTGCCCCGCTACCTGAGCCAGTGACGGCACTTGGCAGCAACTTGGTAGCGCTTATCCGTTGGGACTGCTAGACCCATGCGCAGGGTAGCTGCACAAGACAAGGTATGGGTAGCTGTTGTACTGCTTTGCCTCCTGCTCCCCTTTTTGCCTATTCAGCTAGAGTCGAACCTGAAGCTCGCGAGCTGGCTGTCCGGCTATCCTGGCGAGGTGGCCGAACGCTTCTACAGCCTACTCAAAACCGCCATTCTGGCACTCCCTGTTGGATTTGCCTTCGCTGTGGCCGGCAGGGAACTTAGCCTTAAGCTTTGTGCTCTGGTCGTAACACTGATTAGTGTCCCTGTCGCCTTAGTACTACCCCAGTTCAAAGAGTGGAATGCATTGGAGCCGCTGCTGATGCTACCGGGCTTGGGCCTAGGCATATGGTTAGGACAAATGACTCAACAGGTTCCACAGGTTGCAGTTGGACCTGCTGGGCAATTTACTAAAGCCGCACCGCAAGATCCGAAGCTCCGGCCTAGGGAGAACATCGGTGAAGTTCCGTCCCCAGCCCGGAAGCAGCATTCCGAAGTCGCGCACCAGCCCATTTCGTCAATCGTTTTGGCTGCATTGATCGCGGGGATCGTCGCAATCTCGTTGTGGACTTTTCCACGTTGGGCTTTGCCGTTGGGACTAGGGTATGCCGTCTACGCTGCGGTGCTTTGGCGCTGGCCGCAAGCATGGTTATTATCGGTACCGGCCGCGCTTCCACTTTTCGATTTGGCGCCTTGGACAGGACGGTTTTATTTCGATGAGTTCGATCGCTTGATTCTGGTCACGATTGCCGTTTTGTCGTGCCGGCTAGCGTCTGTGGCATCGATTAGCGGCCTCCGTCACGTGAACTTACTCTTCTTGTTGGTGCTCGGATTTTCGGTACTCGTGAGCACCGTGATTGGGTTAGTCCCGCTGCCCGCCATCGATATAAATGCCTTTGTCTCTTACCTGAGTCCCTATAACGCGTTGAGAATACTTAAGGGTTTTCTATGGGGGGCAGCGGTTTTCTGGTTATATCGCCGCACACCTGGAGACCGGCTCGAACTCTTAGCTAAGGGTACTGCTTTAGGTTTGCTCGGCGCCTCCCTAGTGTCCATGTGGGAGGTCTGGTTATTCGGCGCCACACATGGCAATACCGATTACCGCGTGACTGCGACGTTTTCAAGCATGCATACCGGCGGTGGGCACATCGAAGCCTACATGGCGTTCGCCTTGCCTTTGGTTGCTGGGCTCATGATTATCTCGAAGAATATTGGCGTGCGCGTTGTAGCGCTGATTATTGTGCTGACCGGCGCCTATGCGATGACTACTACCGTGGCAAGAGGAGGCATTTTGGGGCTGGCGATGGGGATGGGAATCCTCGCCATTGGCGGAGTCCGTGCCGCAAGCAAGCTGCAAAGAGTGTCGCACGCCATTCTGTTCATGGTGATTGGGGCGATGGGAATTGGTGGCCTAGTCTGGACCGGTATGAGCGGATCGTTCTTTCAGCAGCGGTGGTCGCAACTAAGCGCCGACGTGCAGACGCGCACCACCCACTGGCGCGATGCGCTGAGTATGCAGGAGGGAAATTGGGTCGCCAATGTTATGGGTATGGGCCTTGGCAGCTTTCCGCGCACCTACTACCTTAATCACCTTGACCGGCAGCTCGGAAGTTACAGCTTCAATTCCTCGGGCGAGAATGTGTATCTGAGTTTGAACTCAGGAGGCGATCTCTATGAAGCGCAAATGGTAAGTGTTGAGCCTAACCAGCCCTACACCTTTGCACTAGATGTACTTTCCGACGGAAAGAGCGAGCGATTGGAAGCGTCCTTGTGCGAAAAAAAACTGTTCAATTCCTTTCGCTGCGAGTGGCTCGCAATGACTTTCCCGCCCGGGGAGAAGAGTTGGCAGAAGCGTGAAGTAACATTCAACAGCCGCGAGGTCGGAGCAGGAAACTGGTGGAGCAGGCGGCCCGTCCAGTTATCCTTGTACAACCCGGCTGCTGGCACGACTGTACATACGGACAATATTCGGCTTCTGGATCGCGAGGGGAACAATTTGATCTCTAATGGCGACTTCAGCCAAGGTGGTGATCACTGGTTCTTCAAGTCGGGCGATCATCTTCCATGGCACATCAAGAATCTATGGGTCCACTTGTTGTTCGAGCATGGTTGGTTGGGGCTAGTGCTCTTCGCCACACTCGCGCTAGTCGCGGTATCACGGTTATCTCGCGCCCTGTGGCACGGAAATATGCAGAGCACCATGTTGTTATCGGCGTTGGCCGGCCTACTAACGGTGGGCGTTGTAGACAGCTTGCTCGATGCTCCAAGGGTCGCGATCTTGCTCGTATTCGCCTTAATGGCGGGCGCCTGGGGAGGTTCTGTGGCTCCAACTGATCCGGGGCGACTTCGCCGGCCGAATGAATCGCGGCCGCGCTGGCTGCGGTAGGGAATGACACATCGAGGGTTTTTACTTGTTTTCGCCGCGCTTGTTCTTGCATCTCAACCGGTCGCCCGAACTGAACTCCGGCCCAATGGTGCACCACTCGCAGTTGAAGGGTCCCCTTTTCCTGCGCCTGAAAGCTTAGGTCTTCCGCCTTCGTTTCAAGTCCGGACGCGGCATCCTCGACTCCCCGCGCCAAGCGATGCTGCGGGACAATCAAGCGCCGACCCGCGTGGCTTGTTCGGTCTTCAGTGGAAGATCATGCGGGCACGCCTCAACCGCAATAGCGAGGATTTGGGTGCCCTATTCTCGGAACTCGCCGCACTACGTTTGACCGGACGTGGAATGGACGAGGCAAAGACCCTCGCGCTTGCCTACGATTGGCTGCACGACCGCTGGTCCCCAGCACAACGCGCCGCGCTACTCGAAAAAACCCTCAATGCTTGCGACTACGAAATCGATTTCATTCGCAGAGAAGAACTCTCGCCCTACAACGTCATTCTCTACAACGCGCTCCTTCAGGGGCTGATGACGTGCGCCATTGCCGTGTATCCCGATCACGAGCGCGCAAAGCCCATCATGGCTTTCACCTACGATCTGTGGAAGAACCGCGTGTTACCTGCGTGGCAGCAGATCATGGGCAAGAACGGCGGGTGGCATGAGGGCGGGGAGTACGTGGGGATCGGCATCGGGCAAGCCATCTACCAGGTGCCGGCCCTGTGGCGGCATGCCACGGGCGAAGATGTCTTTCGCACGGTACCGGGGATCGCGGGCTTTCTCGATTTTCTGATTTACCGAACGTTGCCCAGCGGCATGCATATGCGGTGGGGAGACGGCGCATTCTTCGACCGAGCCGCGCCCGATGCAATCCCGCTTGCCATCGAGTTTCGCCACGCGGCTGCCTATACACAACTCGGGCCGCCCAAGACGCAAGGTCCCACGGCGTGGCCATGGGGTCCGCAACCCGATGCCACGCTGGTGGATCCTGGCGCCGTGCAACGCCTGCCCCTAGCGCGGCATTTCGATGGCATCGGCGCCGTGATCGCGCGTAGCGACTGGACTCCGAACGCCACTCACGTGAGTTTTCGGGCGGGCGACAACTATTGGTCTCACGTGCACTTGGACCAAGGCGCCTTCACGATCTACAAGGGCGGCGAACTGGCGATCGATAGCGGGCTCTATGGCCCGCGTTATGGGTCGGACCATCACATGAATTACGCCTACCAAACCATCGCTCACAACACGCTGGCGGTGACAGATCCGAAAGATAATGTTCCCGCGCCGGGCAAGGAGCCGCGCCCCATCGCCAACGACGGCGGCCAGCGGCGCATCGGATCGGGGTGGGGCGTGGAAGCAGCCCCCATCGACTTTCATGAGTGGCAAGAGAAGCGGGAGACCTATCACACCGCCACCATGGAGAATTACTTTCACGCGGACGGCCTGACCATCGCCGTGGCCGACATCACGCCCGCCTACACGAACGCGCAATCGGGCCGCGGAACTTTTTCTCACCGCACACGCCGCGTGGAGCGCTTCTGGCGCGTATTCGCCTACGACCATACCGATGACATCGTGGTGGTCTTCGACAATGTTTCGTCCACGAAACCACACTTCAAGAAGAGATGGTTGCTCCACAGCGTGGAGCAACCATCGATTGCGAACACGAACTTTTCCATTGAGGCGCCTGCCCAATCGGACCAAGCCGGAGGCTCGCTCAATGGCTGGGTATTGCTGCCACGGCAGGCCGCGATCGAAGCCGTCGGAGGGCCAGGGCGGGAGTTTTTCGTGGATGGCCGCAACTACGACGAAGGCGGCGCACTGCGGGAGCAGATCAAACGGCTTACGCCTCGCAACAAGCACCCAGGCGCTTGGCGATTGGAAATTTCTCCCGCAACTCCCAACACCGGCGACTTGTTCTTGGTGGTGATGGCGCCCGCTCTAAAGGGAAACATCGCGTCCCACGAAGTACGATTGATCGAGCGCGACAAGCAATTGGGCGCCGAGATTCGCGGGCCGCGGCGCACCACTCGCTGGTGGTATTCACTTGAGCGCAATGGCGTGCGGGTGGAAATCTCGGATGCCCAAGGCGAGCGAAGCCACGACGTACGCGGCACCAGCGTGGCGGAGAAAGGATTTACCGGTTGGTTGCGCGGGCTGGGCGTTAGAATCGGCATCCCTGGCCGTTGAACTAACGGCCGTTGTTGCGTCTCGAACCGCGGCAAGGACTCCTTCCCTCCAGCCAAGTGCCACGACACCCGCTCATCCTCTTTCTCCTCTGCGCTTGTATCGCGCTTAGCGCTTGCGGCAACCGCTCCGACGGTGCGCCCAAGCCCAAGGGCTCCACCGCCACGCTGGTGACTGTCACCCAGGCCAAGCAAACGGATCTTGAAGTATGGGAATCCACCGTGGGCACCGTGGAAAGCACTATCGATCCGAAAATCACGGCGGAAGTGGCGGGCAAGGTCAGCCAAGTGCTGGGCCGCGCGGGAGCTGCGGTGAAGCAAGGCCAATTGCTCGCCGTGATCGACCCGGTGGATTTGCGCCTCTCGCGGCAGGCGGTTTCGGCCGAACTCAACCGCGTGGAAGTGTTGCTCAAGAACCAGGAAGCCATCGTGGAGCGCAACCAAGCGCTGCGGCAGAAAGGGTTTCTTTCGCAGTCTTCCGTGGACGATGCGGTGGCCCAACAACGTGCCTTGGTGCAGCAATTGGCGGTGGCTAAGGCACAACTGGCCATTGCCGACGGCAACATCGGCAAAACGCGGCTGGCAGCTCCCTTCGACGGCAAGATCGAGCGCCCGCTCATCGCGCAGGGCGATTACGTCAAGGTTGGCGACCCTATGTTCGAGATGGTGTCCACTCGCATTCTCAACGTCTACCTACCTTTTCCCGAGAGCCTGCTGCCGCTGCTCAAGGTGGGGCAAAAAGTGAAGTTGCAGGCCCCGGCCTCCGGTGCGCTGGACGCCGAGATCGCCGAGATCAAGGCGGGCGTGGGGCCCACCAACCGCGCGGTGAGCGCCATCGTGCGCTTGAAGGAACAAGTGGGATGGCATCCTGGCTCCACGGTGAATGCCCGCGTTTCCGTGGATGTGCGGTCCGGTGCTGTCGTGGTGCCGGAGCAAAGCGTCGTGTTGCGCCCCGCCGGCAAGGTGGTCTACGTGATTGAAGGAGGCCTCGCGCGCCAGCGAGTGGTGAGCGGCGGAGTCAAGCAAGATGGCTGGGTCGAAATCTTGTCCGGCCTCAAGGCGGGCGAGA
>JBJXGQ010000463.1:0-3469 GCA_046160525.1 Burkholderiales bacterium | reverse complement strand
AAGGCCTCGCCTATCAAGGCGCCAATGGGGATGTTTTTTATGCCGTGCGCCGCTTCGTGGGCTACGGCAAGCTGTCGGGCAAATCCTTGGAGGACCTGCGCGCCGGAGAGCGGGTGGACGTGGACCGGGCCAAGGAAGACCCCTTGGACTTCGTGCTGTGGAAATCCGCCAAGCCCGGCGAGCCCGCCTGGGACAGCCCGTGGGGGCGGGGGCGCCCCGGATGGCATATCGAGTGTTCCGCCATGAGCGAGCAGATGCTGGGAAGCCATTTCGACATCCACGGCGGTGGCCAGGACTTGATCTTCCCTCACCACGAGAACGAGATCGCCCAGTCCGAGGGGGCGCACCGGCACACCTTCGTCAATTACTGGATGCACAACGGCTTCGTGCGTGTCAACGAAGAGAAGATGGCCAAGTCACTGGGCAACTTCTTCACCGTACGCGAAGTGCTGGCGCGTTTCGACCCCGAGGTGGTCAGGTTCTTCATTCTGCGAGCGCATTACCGCAGCCCGCTCAACTACTCCGACCAGCACTTGGACGATGCGCGTCAAGGATTAACGCGTTTATACACTACGTTACGCGATATACCCGCGAATCCCGCGGGTGTGACCGACTGGCCGGATCCCTTTGCCCGGCGCTTCAAGGAGGCCATGGACGACGACTTCAATACGGCCGACGCCATGTCCGTATTGTTCGACATCGCCAACGAAGCTCACCGCTCGCGCTCCGGAGTGCTCACCGCCATGCTCTTGGCATTGGCGGGGAGCCTGGGCCTGTTGCAGCGGGAGCCATCCGTTTTTCTGCGAGGCGGAGGCTTGGTTTCGGCGGGCGGATTGAGCGACGAGGAGATCGAGCGGCTCATTCAGGCGCGCACGGCTGCGCGCAAGGCAAAGGACTTCGCGGAGTCGGACAGAATCCGCGATGAACTCGCCAAGGCAGGAATCCTGCTAGAGGACACTTCGAAAGGCACGATATGGCGGCGTCATTAGTGACTAACTAACTTAAGGAGGGCAAGGTGGATTCCTACAAGACCGCGTTTCCGCCCCTCCTTTTAGGTGTTCGCCGCCACCAGGAGCGCCTGCGCGACACCGTCCATTCGCTGTCCAACGGGCATGTCATTCCCGAGAGCGACCCCAGTTTCGCCGCTTGGTATAGCGGCGAGGGCGGGCAGCTTGCGAAGAGCTTTCAAGACGAGGAATTATCCGCTGCCTGGAAGCGCGTGGGGGAGCTGAACTCCACTCTGAATTCCGCCATCGAGGAAACCATCGAATCCTCCAAGCGCGGGAACCAGCGCACTTCCAAGCGCGAGCTTGAAAAGGCTTTCCAGATCTCCGGCGAGCTTCTTGAGCTGCTGGTCGCCTCCACCATGCGGGAGTTGGCCATTGCCCTGCGAGCCCGCCAGCAGACTTTATCGGAGCGCTACGAGCGTGATTTGCTGGAGGCCGCGCAGGTCAGCCGGTGCGCCGTGCGCATCTCCGACAATACAATCATCGAATGTGACGCCGGATTTGCCACGCTCTTTGGCCGCAAGCGTGCCGAAGTGCGCCACGCCGATGCCAGGAATCTCATCGGGGAAGCCGCCTTCGACCGCTTGTCCTCCAGCGCTATCGCCGGGCGGCCCCATCGCGTGGACCTACGCGTGCCTAAGGCCGATGGCGACTACCGCATTCTCGAAATGGTGGCCTACGCTTCGCCACCCAATGCCCCCGAATTGCTGGATTTTCTCGTGGTGGATAGCACCCGGGCCGTGCACGATGCGCAGCAACGCAAGCTTTTGTCGACGGCTATCGAGGCTTCGGACCAGATCGTGATGATCACCGATGCCCTTCAGCGCATCGTCTACGTAAACCCTGCCTTCGAGAAAATTACTGGCTACAAGGAGGCCGATGTCCTGGGCCGCTCTCCCCACTTTCTGCAGGGCGCGGCCACCAACCAGGCGACCCGCGCCACCTTGCGCGAGGCTATCGCCAACGGGCGCGCGGCGCACGCTGAAATCCTCAACTATCGTAAGAGCGGCAAGGCCTATTGGGTGGATCTCGCGGTGGTGCCGGTCAATGGTATCGAAGGCGAGCTGAGCCACTGGGTCGCCATTCAGCGCGATATCACGGAGCGCAAGGCGCAAGAGCAGGAAATTACCCGCCTTGCCATGGAAGACTTTCTCACCGGCTTGCCCAACCGGCGGGCGGCGGAGACGAGGCTTGCCATCGAATGGAACCGGGCGCGCCGCGAGAGCGGTGGATTCGCCGTGGCCATCGCCGACATCGACCGCTTCAAGCTCGTGAACGACCAATACGGCCACCATGTGGGTGACCTGGCGCTGGCGCACGTGGCCAAGACACTGGCGGACAACATGCGCGGCGGCGACTGGATCGCACGCTGGGGGGGCGAAGAATTTCTCATTTGCTACCACGATTTGGACGCCAAGGGTGCCTTCATCGCTGGCGAGCGGGCGCGCAAGCTGGTGCGCTCGCGGCCGTTGAAGTCGCCCCAAGGCGAGCTGCCCATCACCATCAGCATGGGCGTGGCCCTATACCAAGGTGGCGTGGATTCCTTGAAGGTCTTGCTGGAGCAAGCCGACTCCCTACTTTATGAAGCCAAACGCGCTGGCCGCGACCGTGTGATGTGCACGGGCGCGGGAGACCGGCGCAAAAAGGGTCTTTGGGATGGGCCGCAAGTGCAAAGCGCGCTCGATGAGCGCCGCATCGTGGCCGCCTACCAACCCATCGTGGACTTGCGCACGGGAGAAACCGTGGCCGAGGAGGCGCTCGCACGCATCCTCACGCGCGAAGGCGCGGTGGTGGCCGCCGAACAATTCATTGGCGCCGCGGAATCCATGCACTTGGTGTCGCAGGTCGATGAGCGCGTGTCCGCCCTCGCTCTTGCCCGTCCCATGACCGAAGGCAACCATACGCGCTTTATCAACCTGTCCAGCCAGTTCCTGGCCGATATGGACCAGGTTCAAGACCTGGTTGCAAAAGTGGGCGCACAAGGAAAGGGCAAGGCTAATCTCGTGGCCGAAATCAGCGAGCGCCAGCCCGGCGAGATCGCCATGATGAAGAAGAATCTGCGGCCGCTCATCGATGCGGGATTCCGCGTTGCCGTGGATGATTTCGGCAGCGGGGCTTGCTCATTCCTCTATCTGGCGGAGTTGCCCGTACACTTCCTGAAGATCGAGGGATGGATGGTCAAGCGCATCGTGGCCGACCGCCGCGTGCGCCAGTTGATCGGCGCGATCGCCAACACGGCTCATTCCCTAAACGTGAATACCGTGGCCGAATGTGTCGAAAACGCGGAGACGGCGCAGGTGTTATGCGATCTGGGCGTGGATTGGGCTCAAGGGTATTTCTTCGCCAAGCCGGTATTGGACGGGGAATTCAAGGCTGAGCGGACGGCGAAGGCTGCTTAGACCTCGAACCTAGATCCGGGAAATGCGGGTCTTTTGGTTTTGCCGTGGCCCAAAAGGTAAGGC
>JBJXGQ010000462.1:0-9740 GCA_046160525.1 Burkholderiales bacterium | reverse complement strand
GGCTTAGGTTTGTCGGGGCTGGATTCTCTCAAAAGGTACTTGCAGTTGCAATTATATTCATATATCGTTGCTTATGCAATCATAGTGATTGCAACTACCTTCCAAAGGAGATTCACATGATCAAGATCGTTTCCCGCCCCGAGCTGCTGGACCGCATGAATGAGGGCGCGGTGCTCGTGGAAGCCCTTCCCGAGAAGTACTACCAAGACTGGCATTTGCCCGGAGCGCGGCACATGCCGCACGACCAAGTGCGCCAATTGGCGGCAACCGTGCTTCCTAACAAGAGCGCACCGGTCGTCGTTTACTGCGCCAGCGATACCTGCCAAAACTCGCATATCGCGGCGAGGCAACTCATGCAATTGGGCTACACGGATGTGGCGGTTTACGCCGGAGGCAAGAAGGACTGGAGTGAAGCGAAGCTTCCAGTGGAATCTCCCGCGGTTACAGCGTAATGGGCGAAGGAGGATCCATGTTCAGCTCTATTTCCATGCCACTTCGAGTGGCGGTTGTCTCGGTCGCGGTAGCCACGAGCCTCTCGCTTGCATACTCCGCGGACACCAAACCCCCGGTATCGGAACCCGTGAAGGTTGTCCGGTTCGACACGGACGAGAAAACTCTCTGCGAAGGCTTGCCTGGGTGCGATCTCATTCTACTGGCGGGGGATCCCTCCAAGGGCGCGACCCAATGGTTGTTCCGCTTGCGCGCGGGCCAAGCATTTCCCAAGCATTGGCACAACACAGCGGAAAACATGGTGAGCGTGCGCGGGGCGCTCACCTTCAACTTCGAGACCGGCCAGCGGCACACCTTGCGCCCCGGCGAGTATCTACACTACCAGGCCGGAATGATTCACTGGGGACAGTGCGAAGAGAAGGAGGACTGTGTGTTCTACGTATTCAACAACCAGCCCTACGACATTCACGTTTCGCCCTGAGAACATGGCAATCATGGCGGTCTGGACCTCATGCCATGGCCGCCCTTTTTATTTGATGATTGGAGACCGGTTATGAGACAAGTCATTCTCGCCATCCTATTGCTTAGCTCCGCCGTCCCCGGACTCGCTCAGGGTCCGTTACCCGTAATGCCAGAGAGCTTGCACTGGATGAACGCGCCAGGCATCCCCGGCTTTCAATTCGCGTGGGTGACTGGCACGGGCCGAGACCCCGGACCTTATGTGTTGCGAGTCAAGCTAGACGCCGGTACGACCATCCCTCCACATACCCACCCTGACGAACGTCATACGATCGTATTGGCTGGCACGCTCTACGTTGGTTTTACCGATGTACTGGATGCCAACAAGGCGGTGGCAATCCCCGCTGGGGCTGTGTATGTCACGCCAGCCAACACCCCGCATTTCGTATTGTCCAAGGAGAATGGCGCCACGTACCAAGAATTCGGTGCCGGCCGAACCGGCACCCAGTTCATCGATCATTAGGTTTTTCGTTTTTCGCGAGGTTGCCCCAGCTTTTTGCGCGCTCCACCCTCACGGCGATGACCGGAAGCGTCTCCGCTTTTCCGGGCGGATCTTTTCACTCGAGCCTCGCTCAGGAGATCCACACTCGCTTCCGCGCGCAGCCATGCGACAAAGTCCCCCACGTCGGCATTTCGCGCCGCCGCCTTTGACTCGATGAGGTAGTACGAGCGCGGCGCGACAGTTCGCGTGCTAAACGGGGCGGCCAACTTTCCCTCCTTGAGTTGCCGAGCAAGCAAGGGATTACGCCCCAGCGCAACTCCCTGGCCACTCGTGGCCGCCCCCACCATCTGGTCGTATTGATCGAAGTGCAACGCCCCCGCCGGCTTCAGATCCGCGAGTCCCATCGCCTGCAACCAAGTTGGCCAACTCAGCCATGGTGCATCGCGGCTCGGATCGTCGAAATGCAGTAGAACATGGTGCTTGAGATCGGCGGGCTCCATCAAGGGGCGGGCCTGATCGCGCAGTAATGCTGGGCTACATACCGGAATCACTTCTTCGTGGAATAGCTTGACGGCGCCGGCGGCGGCGCCTGGCCTGCCATAGCGGATCGCAAGTTCGATGTTTTGCCGCTCCAAGTTAATGACATCGTTCGTGGCCGAGATGCGCACGTCGACTTGCGGGCGGGTTTTGGTGTATCCCGCCAGGCGCGGAATGAGCCATAGCGAGGCAAAAGACGGTGTGGTCGTTAGCGTGAACGAGCGCGCGCTGGCCCGGCCGCGAATCTTCTTCGTCGTTTCGTCCAGGCGCCGCAGCACATCGGCCACCGAGAGATAGAGCGTCGCGCCCGCCTCCGTGAGAATCAATGAGCGAGTGCGACGCTGAAATAAGGGCACGCCCAGGCGCTCCTCCAAGGTCTTGATTTGGCGGCTCACCGCGGACTGCGTCAAGAAAAGCTCTTGTGCCGCCTTGGTGAAACTCAAGTTGCGCGCCGCCGCCTCGAATCCCTCGATGAGATTAAGCGGGGGTAACTCGAAGGGTTTGCTATTCATTCCATTTCCTCATGCATGTCATTCCGAGATTCCGTTTGAGAAGGGGAATGCACGTCCCCATAATACGCCGCATGTGCATTAAATCATGCATTTTAGGAATGCAAAGGAGTGGATCATGGATCTTGACCTTGCCCATAGCGGTGTGATTCTGAAGAGAGGCGGCTCGCTACCGCTACCGTCCGTGCGCGGAGTTCGCGTTCTTGTTCTGCGGGGCCGTGCATGGTTAACGCAAGAAGGCGATATTCACGATTACATTGTCTCCGGCGGAGAGTGCGTGAACGTCAGCAGTTCTGGGCTCACTGTTATTACCGCGCTGGAGGACACCGCGGTCTCGCTACTGGAACCGTCCGGCGAGCCGGTCAAAGACGCGCGGACGTTGGCCGGTCGTGCCTACCCAAGCTCCGAAGAGATCGCCGGTCACATGGCTCACGCGAAAGACCTGCGCAACCAATACATGGGAGATCTCTTCAAGCGTTTAGGCCGAAAGGTAGCTCGCGTCGTCACAGGCAAGGCCCCGGTGTTGTCGCGCAAAGTTCCGTAGAAAGAGTCTCGGGGCCCGCATAATATGCCGGTACCGAGCGCGCCATTCCAGCGGCCGGTCCTTAATTCGGCCGCTCCATGTAGCGAGTGGTGAAGAATTCGTCCTTCACCTGCTGGTTCACCTTGAAGTTCTCCAACTGGATCGTCGTGCGGTGGCCAGTCTGTAGGTTACCTACCCTCAACACCATGGGTTGCCAGCGGTTGCGCGCCGGGTCCACGTGCCGCACATCGGTGAACGTGGCGGTTTTCAGCGGTTTCCCCGCCTCATCCCAGAACTCGCCCTTGACGGCGACGAAGTTGTCCTTTCGAATCCAGCCCACGCGCTTGGAATAACCGGTGTTGGTCTTGACCGCCGCGGTTTTGGGCAGCGACTCGATGACGTAACACCATTGCCCGTCCAATTGTTCCTCGCGCAACAGCTTGTGGTCCCACTCCTCGACCTTGTGGCCGATGATATCGCCGTAGGAGAAATCGGTCCCCACGAAGCTATCCTTCTTGTTGGACGCCACCAGCCGCCGCACTTTCTTCAATGCGGGGAGATAAATCCAGATGTCGTCTTCGCTGGCCGCGTGTTCGATGAGCAGCGACACCGTTCCCTTCACATCGGGCGGTGAGAGGAAGCGCGTCATGCGCATGTTGTCGATGCCATTTCCCTGGAGCTTGGTGGTGCCGAAAGTCTTGCGCACACGTTCCTGGCCTGCCTTGTTAGCCAGCGTGAAGGTGGCATCGGATACCGAGTCAAGTACCTTGGAAACCACGAAGTTCTTCTCCATGATCTCGGTGGCGGAGAGTTCGGCCGCCTGCGAAGCAGGGGGCAAAACCGCGAGCCCGGCGGCAAATACGACGGCGGCGGTGGCAACGGCGGGATGAAGCTTCATGGATCCTCCATTGAAAATAAAGCGCGGGCGGAAACTGAGAATCAGAGCTGGAATCACGGTGAGCGCGCCCATCGCGCTCACGAGCATCGCGGTGGCGATGAGAATGGCAAGCCAGATGTGAATGTAGAAGCCGAAGGAAAACAGCAGCACGGCGTAACCACCCGCGACCGCGGACGCCACGAACAGACTTGCCTTGCCCGCGGTGGCCAGCGCATTGCGTACCGCGGCGGTCTCGTCCGCGCCCGCGGCGAGTTCTTCGCGCAACCGGTAGATCAGGTAGATGGCGTAGTCCGCGCCGATCCCGATCGCCATCGCCGAGCTAAGTGCGTTCGGGATGTTGAGCCGCATCCCCGTCCATCCCATGATTCCGAAATTGGCGATGACCGCCAGCGCGAGAGGCACCAGCACGAGGAGGCCAGCCACGAAGGAGCGGAACACGAGCGACGAGATAAGGAACACCACGGCTGCGATTTGGGCCATGTTGAGTAGCTTGCTCTCGACCATCACAGCGTTGAGCGCGGCACCCTGCGGAACGCTGCCGCCAACGCTCACCTTCACACCGGCCGGAAATTCACGAGCGGCGAAGTCGCGCAGCTTGGCGATCAACTCCTCGACGTAGGCGCTGCTGTCGGTCTTGAGGAAGGCGGTGAGGTTCGCGTTGCGGTAGCCGTAGTCCACATAGGAATCGAAGTCCCCAGGCTCGCCCGACATCGAGTAGAGCAGCAAATACTGGGAGATCAGATCGCGGCTGTCCGGAATCTTGTCGTAGGCCGGGTCATCCGCGTTCATCGCGCGGTTCATGCGCTTGACAAAATCGGCGATGGAGACCGTCTTGCCCACGTGAGGTTGAGATTCCAAGTAGTGTTGCGCCGCCTCGAGTGCCTTCAGGACGCGCGGGTCCTTGATCGCGTCATCGCCGTTTCCTTCGACCAAGAGGTATAGCGTGTTAGTACCGCCCAAGCGCGCGTTGAGGACTGTGTCGTCCTTCTTGAACTGGAATTCCGGCGAGAAGAATCCTTTGGTGGCACTGTCCACGATAACGCGGGTCGCGCCCACCGCGGAAACCGCGACCAACGCTGCGACTGACAGGTAGACCAGCGCACGCCTCCTGCCAGTGAGTCCAGCGGCGATGCCACCAGTGATACGGTCCCAGAACCGGTGCGCGCGCTCGGCATGGCGCTCTTTCTCGGAAGGCGCGGGCAGTAGCGAACGCAGCGCCGGAATAAAGGTCATCTCAAGCACGAGCGCACTCAAGATGCCGATGCCGGTGAACACGCCGAAGGTGCGCACGGAGACGATGTCGAACACGATAAGCGAAAAGAAACCTAGCGCCGCGACCATGCCGGCTGTAAGCATCACCGGCCCGACGCGGATAAGGGATTCCACCACCGCCAGCGTATTGGCTTCGCGCGGCGTAATGGCGGCCGAATCGCGAATCCTGTGATATTCCTCGTAATAGCGCTTCAAGAGCTGCACCGCGTGGCCCGCCGCCACGGCCAGGATGAGAATCGGAGTGGTGGAGTTGAAGACATCGAGTGGAATTCCAGCGGCGCCCATGAAACCCACGCCCCAGATCACGGCAACAAGCGCGGTCACGAGTGGCAGGATCAAGCCCTGCATCGTGCGGAACGCCTCGAAGTGAATCAGGCCAACAAGCAATACCGCCAGCGGGAACAGGAATACCATGCGCTCGGAGAAAATCTCGATGCGCGCGAGAAACACCGGCAGGCCGCCCACCGCGATCTCAACACCTGCCGCGCGCTCGCTGTCAACGATGGGCGTTACCCTGTCCACGATGCCCCGAAAACCGCCCGGTCCATCTCGAAACTCCGCGATGACGGCGGCTGTTCTAAAGTCGCGTCCAACGATCGAGCCGGTATACGCGGGGTTTCGGATGAGGGCATCCTTTAGCGCCGCCATCTCCTGCGCGGTGCGCGGCACGGCTGGCATCAGCGCGCGTACTTCCATGCCCTCGCTGTTGCCCGTGATGTTCTTGGCGCGCCGGGCGGACAACGACAGCAGATTCTCCTTGACCACTCCGGGAGTTTCCAGGAGCGCCGCCGTGATGCGTTCAACCCGTTCCAGGACCTGGGGCTGAAAAATATCGCCATTCTCGGGAGTGATGCCAATCACCACGACGTACTTGGAGCCGAAGAGTTCCTCCACCTTGGTTGTCGTCGTGACGTAGGGATGCGAGCGAGGCAGCACGGTGTTGGGATCGATGATGATCTTGAGATTCTTGGCCTGCAAACCAAGCATCGTCGTGATCAGCGCGACGCCGGTGATCACAAGCCAGCGGTGGCGAAGAATCCATTCGATATAGCGTCTCATCACGGCCTCCTAATCAGTGAAGAATGAATACTGAATAAATCGAGCTGGATTCAGTCATGGCGCAAAAAAAATCAGCGTTTAAGCACGGCTCGAAGAATGAACTCGGTAACAATGCGCGCGCGGCGCTCGAACTCCTCAAGCGAGAACATGGGCATGAAGAGGGGCACATCGAACAGGATCGTCGCATTGAGAATGGCTTCGGCCGCTCGCGAGGGATCGGGCACGTCGAACTCGCCGTTGGCACGGCCTTCCTCCAATAGGCGGGTAAGCATGCGGTGCTTCGCCGCGATGTGTACCTGAACCACATCCAGTCGTTCCTTCGCGATGACCTCCACCAATTCGTTGATTCGAGGATGCTGCAACCAACGATCATGAACGTGCCCGAGGGTTTCCAGCGTCCACCGCTCCAGCCGCTCACGCGCGCTTATATCGTTTCGCTCCGTTAGCGCACGCAGCGCGGCCACCTCGTTTCCCAGGCAGCGGTTGCACAGCTGTACCCCGATGTCTTGCTTGTTCTCGAAGTAGCGATATAAATTCGCCGCCGACATGCCACAGTCCTTGGCCACCTCGGCCATGGTGGTCTTGCCGTAGCCAAACTGGCTAAAGCGCTCCTGCGAGGCCTCCAGAATGCGGGCGCGAATCTGGTCGGGCGATTCAATAGTGTTAGTTTCCATGGCCGCAACGGTAAGCTCTGATTTCTGAATTGTCAAGACACTATTCACCGTTCAATTGGTCAGCGTTGAATCCTTACGAGCCTAAAAGTCCCTATCCAAGGTGAACATTTCCTGGGGACCGCTCACCCCGCGTAAATCGAAGTGGCCGATGGAACGGACTGGCCGTTTGGTATGCGCAGCCAGTTCCTTGGAGAAAAGTAGCGGGACACCGGCTTCCTTCGTGATGGACTGAAGGCGCGCGGTTTTATTCACCGCCGGGCCGACGACGTTGAACGCCAGCCGGTTGGGGGAACCGACATTCGCATGAGTTACTGTGCCGATATGCAGGCCAAGGCCGAACTCGATCCGAGGCAAACCCGCGTTGCGCCGCCGGTGGTTAACCACGGCGATGGACGCGAAGGCATCGATGGCGGCGTCTAGCGCGGCATCGCAGACCACTTCTTCATTCCCCGGTTGCTTGATCTCGAACACAATGAGAATCGCATCGCCGATGAATTGCAGGATCTCTCCTCCGCGCGCGGCGGCCGCGGCGGCGCAGTGCTCGAAGTAGTCGTTCAGCAATTGCAGTAATTCTGGCGCGGGGAGCGTTTCACTCAAATTGGTGAAGCCTCGCAGATCGGAGTACCAGAAGGCCGCGTGGATGCGGTCGCCGTCTCCCCGCTTCACCTGGCCACCAAGAATGCGAGCACCGATGCGCGGGCCAACGAAGGTGTCGAGCAAGCCGAGCGTCATGCGCCGGGCCTGAAACACCTCCAACAACGGCGCGATCAAATTAGCGAGTGCGCAGAGGCGTTCCAGGTCATCGTCACCGAACCCCTCTGGCACCGCGGTCGCGGCGGTGAAAAAATGAATCGTGCCGTTGCCGAACTCAAGAGGCAGGGCGGTATAGTCGGTGATTCCGCTCGCCTTCAGCTCGTGGAGCACTTGGTGATCGCGTTGAACGTCTAGGTCCGCGAGCCGTTTCCGAAACGCCCGCTTGTTCTCGCGCACGAATTGGACGGGGCTACCGAAGTAAGCATCGCTGTTCTGAATACCGTGCCAGCGCGCGAATTCGGAGGCCCCATCGCGAGGGTTCCAGAAGCAGCCCCATGAGAGGATTTGCGGGTGGATCGTCCCCAACGTATATCCCAGCCGGGATAACCGGGCGCCCGCCGCGTTAAGTTTCTCCGAGAGAGCCCCGAGCAGCAAAACCGGATCGGCGATGTGCCGCCCCTCGATCATGATCCAGGCCGCGACCGGAGCCAATGACCACCCCTCCTCGGGTCCGAGCAGACCGCGCCGGCTTAGGGGGCGCACGTTAGTGGGAGTCGTCATATCAGCGAAACTTCGCAGGAAAACTTCGGCAAGATGTAATCTATCGTATCGCAATTCGCCACCGAATTTGAAGTCAGCCCCCATGCATCCGGCCACCGCATGAAGCGTATCGCCATTTTCTCGGAAAGCACAGTCATTGTCTCCACACTCCTCTCCTGTTCCGCGCCGAAGGCTTACTTCGACGCCTCGAGACGGCGGCACACCCGCGAGGGCTTCCGCAACAACTACTCGCACGATACCAAGGGTAGCGTCTGGGCGTGGCAATGGGAGCGTTGGCGCGAAGACCTGCCGAGAAAACCGGCGGGCGGAAACCGCTTCGAGGTTCTCCGCAAGGAAGCCGCGAATCTCCTGAACCCGAGCGTGGCTTGGATCGGACACGCGACAGTATTGTTAAGGGTGAGCCGCCTCAATGTCCTGGCCGATCCGCAGTTCTCGGAACGCGCCTCGCCAGTTTCCTTCGCCGGGCCGAAGCGAGTCGTGCCCCTGCTATCCCGCTTAATGAACTACCGCATATCGATGCGGCGCTCGTCTCCCACAGTCATTTCGATCATCTCGACGCACCGAGCGTGGCGGCGCTCGCGAAGCAGCCCGGCGGTGCGCCTGTGTTGTACGCGGGGTCGGGGCTCGAAAAATGGTTCGCGAATCTATCTGCGCATCGAGAACTTCGTGGGGATGGGTACTTTCAACAACCTCACTGACGAGTCGTTGCACGATCCGCCCCAACGCTTGGCTCAAGCTCTGGAGGCACGCATTCTTCCCGTGGACGCATTCTGCGTGCTCCAGCACGGCGAGACGCGCGTCATCGAACAGCGGCCTTGATCCGAACTATGAACACTCCCCCGCCGTTGGCGGAGAAGGAGTGCATTGGATGCGCCGCCGCAGCGGCGTGCTTCACTCTACAGGTTCTCGCACTGATCCTCCTTTTGCGATGCTTGGTTTCCCCCGCCCGTGGGCGCCGGCGCATTGGCTTTACATTGGAGGTTCCCCTTAATGACGTTGTTGGAAATCGCCACGCCTGCGCATAGGAATTTCAAACGCCCTTTTTCGACAAGCGCCAATCTATCGCGGTATCGGCGAACCGTCAAATGCTGTTTCGTTGGGCGCCGTGGTGTGTTGATGGGGTTCGGATGCAGGGTTTGTTTGTAGGATCGATGGGCTGAATCAGGCTAGCCCGACCGCCAGCGCGAGCGCCGCCCGGGCAGACGGATCAGCCCCGTTGACAGCCGGTCTTGGTTTGAGGATCAAGCCGCTTGGAATAGATCAACCCTGCGTGCCGGTGCACGCGGCGGCGCCCGGGTCGGCAGGCCCAAGTGAGCGAGGATTCTCACGATCACCGGAGGCTCCTCGATTGCGGCGATGATCTTCATGCGCCCACCGCACTGCGGGCAGTGTTCGATGTCGATGTCGAAGACGCGCTTGAGCAAGCGCGCCCAACTCATACGTGCCGGTGCGCCCTGCGCGTGCTCGGCTGCGTGTTCGCTTGTATTCTCCTGTGAACCCGGAACGACTTCCGAGCGCCACTTCGCGTTGGGCGCCAGCACGC
>JBJXGQ010000461.1:0-4335 GCA_046160525.1 Burkholderiales bacterium | reverse complement strand
CTTCTATCAATCCAGGTACGGCTTCATGAGAATTAATCTGACCCAACGCCCAACCTGCATTCTCGCGAACTTCCTCGTCGGGATCCTTCAATGCTTGGATCAAGGCCGACACCGCTTCAGTGGATCTAATGTTGCCCAGCGCTATGGCGGTATCCCTACGAAGGTAAACGACCGGGTCGCCCAGTAACGCGGCGAGGAGGGACGCTAGCTCAGGCACTCCCGCCACATGCTGCGCCAAGCGCACTTCCCCCGCGCGCCCAAGGGCCTTCACGAGCCACGCCTTCGCCTTCTCCTCCTCTTTCGCCCCACCCAACGCCAGGTAATGCCGCCCCAATCTCAGGGCACTTAACCGATATCCCGATTGGGCCGACTTCGCCAGCCAGCTCACCACTTCATCGCTGTAGCGCCCAGCGTAGCTATCCCCGGAAAGACTCATCGCTAGGTTGAACTGTCCATTGGCTTGTCCGTGTTCGGCCGCCCGGCGATACCATTCCAGGGCTTCGGCGTGATCTTCCTCGATACCGTAGCCAAACTCGTATACCACCCCCAACAACGCTTGGCCTAAGGCGGAGTTCGCCTTCGCAGCCTTCCGAATCCAGCGCAAACTATCCTCGGGCTGGCTGTTCAAATACAACGCCCGGCCCAGATATGCCCAAACCTTCGCGTTGTTGGGATCGCGCAGATTGCTCTTATTGCACACGTCGATGGCTTGGGGTCCCCAATGCGCGATATTGCCCCAGATATCGTTCGCATCGAACCCAGCTGCGGTTCGGCAGCGATCGGTTAGATCGTCACCGGCCCACGCGCTTGCCAATGCCACCCAACCCATCAGGAACACTTTCAGTTTAGTGGTCATCTTCAGGCTTCATCCCCTGGACTCGCAGCGCAATCAGCGTCAATGCAGCCCGGCTTTCCCGCCCTGCGCTTGATCCAGTTGTGCCGATTTACCCGGCTCAGTGCATGCCGCGGACAGTACGCGCTCTGGCTCAACCCGCTACTGCGCCATCCCCCTTCTTGCTCCAGCCAATAGCGCTCTCGCTTGCGGTCCCTCATTCCCATGTTCGTCTCCAGGATAATTTGAGACTGCCAAAATTCATTGCAAATGAATAATGGAAGGGTTGGACGCTTACGAAGTGCGTCCTGTTTTCCAGGACCACACGGGGTAATACCGATTGCCCCAGATGCGGTAGGCAACCAGATTTCCGTCATCTTGCATCCTCAGGGCATAATAGGAAAACGGCTGTCTTGGGGTGTTCGACTGCCAGACGTAGGAAGATGGGTAGTAGAGATTCGCATAGATCACTACATTGCCATCTTGTTGCATCGCTAGAGCAGCGCCGGGGTTTCCGGCGGTCCCCGAGTTCCATATAGCTGTTCCCGAATAAGAGCTATAAACCACCAGATTGCCGTCCCCTTGCATTGTTGCCACGTAAGCCCCGCCCGGCGAAACCAAGCACTGGTCTGGAAAGAGATAAGTGTTGCTCACCGGAGAGCTCTGGATAGCGTTTCCGATATGCTGGCAGGCCATAGTTGGTGCTTGTCCAGCGAGTGCTCCCGCAATAAGGGCTAGTGAATTGATTGCAAGGGTGGTCATCGATAAAGTGGGCATTTCGAATATCCTTTCGGTCGGGTTGGATTAGAGATGATCGAACTCTGCGCGTAAAGCCATTGCGTTGCGAATCCCAGATGCTTTGCGCCGCGTCCTTAACCTCTAAGACGTACAGGAGGTGGTAGTTGTCAGCAGGACCCTAGGGTCTGTTGGCAAACATTTCATGGGCGCAAGAGGGCAATGCGGGATGCAGCGAGGCGCACCTGCTCGGCTGGGTGTGCCCGCTTCAGGCGGAGCATGCTGGGGTTGTGTTGTCCGAACCAGTTTTTGCCCTCGTGTCACATAAGACGGCGGTTGCGACCAGTCGTAAG
The DNA here is from genome assembly GCA_046160525.1 of Burkholderiales bacterium. Classification (GTDB taxonomy): domain Bacteria; phylum Pseudomonadota; class Gammaproteobacteria; order Burkholderiales; family SHXO01; genus SHXO01. Next base: position 2,415 of record JBJXGQ010000461.1, on the reverse strand, counting down.
GGTGCGCGCACCAAAAAATCAGCGGGCTGCGATGTCAAGAAGGCGAAATCGACTTGGAAGGGTGGCGCAGGAAATGACAACGCTCGACCTTCCGATGCGACCGATTCCGCCGAACCCCATCAGGCCGGAGTTCCGGGCGAGGGTACAGCGGCCCCCTAACGCTTGATGACTTCCCAGGTAAAGACCTGCATGTAGCCAGCGAGGGGCTTGGGAGCTCGCACGCCGCCGCGATTCGTGCTTCCCCCAAACGCCGCCAACTCCAGCAATTCAGTCAGAACAGAATCATCATTGCTCACGCTTCGCGTTCTATTGATGCGAGGCTGAGCGAGGTCACTGTAGTTGGCGGGCTCGCTCTGGGCACCTGCGGGTGCCGCAATAACGATGAGCCGCTCGATGCCCAAGGTCGATGCATTGATTTTGATATTACTTTGTCCTGGCGCCCCTGAATCCAGAGCATTGTTTGGCATGATCCGATTCAGTTCACCCTGAGTCGGAAATAGCGGGGTAATGCCGAAGGCGCTGTCTACATACAGCAATGTGACGTCTACGGGAACCGATGTTCTGTTCTTAATCTTGAAGCGGATATGCATTCCATCGGTCACTTTATCCAGTGCGGCCCCGGAGAAGGTCCGCTCCGGGTTATCGGCACTCTGCGAACGCGTGAGCTTCACCTCGAGCCCCCTCTTCTCTGACTCGGGCGGAAACTGATTTGAGATCTGAATCAAGCTTAATGCCTTGGCAATCCGAGACAGGTTCTCCCCCAGCAGCATCGAGAGTTCTTGAGCGTCGCGTGTGATGGATATGGAAGGCGACTTGTACGGTCCGAATTTCACCAGCCCTCCGGCGGCGGGCACTTGCCAAATTTGTTCGTCCTCCAAGTGCAATATCACGTCAGCGGGCTCGTTCTTTCCCACCCATACGAAGCGATCCGGTCGCGCCCGCAGCAAGCGCAAGGCTTGAGTGACATGGGTAGGCAATGGTTTTTTCGCATCACTTGCCGGCCCCCCAATACGTAACTTGATCTGCACGGCGGGCCGAAACAGCCGGGCATAGGTTCCCTTAAAGTCGGCCACCTTCAAGGTTGAACCTGGCGCCACATCCAATAAGGATGTGAATGGATCGGATTGCTTGACGCGCACAATGCCAAGATTCGACTCCGGCGGTGCCAGGGGGCCCGGCACGACGATAAGTTCCGCTCCCACCCCAATCTGCGCCAGTTGACCTGCCGGGATGTGCAATGTCCCATCGGATTGTGCGATGGGCCATTGCCGTTGCGCATCGCCGGCCCCTACGTTGCCGAACGGACGTGCATCCCAGTGCGTGCCGCTGATAACCTGCAGCGGCTGCGGACGATGCTCGCCCAGGCACGCGAACTGAACTGGGCGCCGGGGCACCTGGGGGCGGGCGACCTTCGGGTGGGAACGCCGGACCAGATGGCCGCGGGGCCGGGGTGGAGGCAGGGGCCGATCGGTCGGAGGTGGGACGGGTTCCAGCCGTCGGCGGTGCTGATCGGCGCGGCGGCGCTCGGGCCGAACCCCGCGGGGCGCTCGATCATGGTTGAACTGGGGACGACTTCGGCCGCGGCATCGCTCGACGCGGCGGTGCTGGAGGGCGTGCTGCCGCTGATCGCGCGCCGGTGCGTGCTGGCGATCGGGAGCGACCCGAGCGACGGCGGGCAGTGGCGTACGGTTCGCGAGCAGGTGATCCTGAAGCACTTGCTGCTGGGAAAGAGCGTGCGGGAGATCGCCGAGGAACTCGGTCGCAGCCCGCACACTGTACACGATCATGTAAAGAGCCTGCACAAGAAGCTGGACGCGAACAGCCGCGGCGAACTGGTGGCGCGGGCGCTGGGGCACGTTGAGATGCCGGGGCGGAACGTGGGCGGCGCGTCGATGTCGGCCGATGCGATGGTGTGAGCGGCCCGCACGCGCGTGCGCAGTTCTGATAGTCTGCGACCGTGCAGGTGTACATCGATGAGTCCGGCGATGTGGGAACGAGCGGCAAGCCCGGGTCGTCTCGGCACTTCGTCATCGCAGCCGTAGTCGTCACGGATGAAACGGCAGCGGACGCGCGGGGCACGATCCGTGCTCTACACCGGAAGTTCGGCTGGCATCCCCGCCAGGAGTTCCATTTCAACAAGGCGGCGGACTCTGTGCGATTGGCGTTTCTCAGCGCTGTGAGTTCGTGCGGATTTCGGTATTGGGCCGTCGTTGTCGATAAGCCGCGGCTTCTCGTGCGTGATCCGGCTGGCGCGCAGAATCTGTACGATCATGCGATCAACTCCCTTTTCGCGGAGTTGCTCCCACGCCTTGACAACGCTTCGATCACCATCGACCAGAGCGGCGGCCGCGCGTTTCGGAAGCAGATGCAGCGGCTGCTTGGAGGGATTGCGGCGCAGGACTCGGGGGCGAGGAT
>JBJXGQ010000460.1:0-16203 GCA_046160525.1 Burkholderiales bacterium | reverse complement strand
GCGGGGATGCAAGCGGTGGCCAGCGCGAGTTCGTACCCGCGCTTGCGCGTGCGGCCATGGCGGCGGGCATCGCGGGCATCTTCATGGAAACTCATCCGGATCCGGCCAAGGCACTGTCCGATGGCCCGAATGCTTGGCCCCTGCACCTCATGGGCGAACTGCTCGAAACGCTCATCGAAATAGATGCTGCTGTTAAGCGCCGTGGTTTCGCCGAGAACCGTTTGTAGGCAAAACAGTAAAGGAGAGTTATGAGTTCAATCGTCGATGTGGTGGCCCGCGAGATTCTGGATTCGCGCGGAAACCCCACGGTGGAAGCCGATGTGTTGCTCGAATCGGGCGCCATGGGGCGTGCCGCCGTGCCCTCAGGTGCGTCCACCGGGCAAAAGGAAGCCATCGAATTGCGCGATGGCGATAAGAGCCGCTACCTGGGCAAGGGCGTGCTCAAAGCCGTGGAAAACATCAACACCGAAGTGTGCGAAGCCATCATCGGTTTGGATGCGGAAGAGCAAACGCTCATCGACAAGACCTTGATCGAACTCGATGGCACCGAGACCAAATCGCGCCTGGGCGCCAACGCGACACTCGCGGTATCGCTCGCGGTGGCGAAGGCGGCGGCGGAAGAATCCGGATTGCCCTTGTACCGCTATCTGGGCGGCGCGGGTTCCATCGAACTGCCGGTACCCATGATGAACGTGATCAACGGTGGGGCCCATGCTGACAACAGCCTGGACATTCAAGAGTTCATGATCATCCCGGTGGGGGCGCTCAGCTTTCGCGAGGCCCTGCGCTGGGGCGTGGAAGTGTTCCACACATTGAAGAAGATCCTGCAGTCCAAGAAGATGTCCACGGCCGTGGGCGATGAAGGCGGCTTCGCCCCCAATCTCTCCAGCAACGAGGCGGCGTGCCAGTTACTGGTGGAAGCGATTGGCTTGGCTGGCTTCAGGGCGGGAGAGGACATCGCGCTAGCGCTCGATTGCGCGAGTTCCGAGTTCCATAAGCACGGCAAATATGAGCTGGAGTCGGAGAAATCCTCGCTCACTTCCGAGCAGTTCACCGGTTACTTGGCCAACCTCGCCGAGAAATATCCCATCATCAGCATCGAGGACGGTATGGGCGAAACCGACTGGGATGGTTGGGCCATGCTCACGCAAAGACTCGGCAAACGCGTGCAGCTCGTGGGCGACGATCTTTTCGTCACCAATACCAAGATCCTCAAGCAGGGCATCGACAAGGGCATCGCCAATTCCATCTTGATTAAGATCAATCAAATCGGAACGCTGTCCGAGACCCTTGCCGCGGTGGAGATGGCCAAGCGCGCGCGCTACACGGCGGTGATTTCCCACCGCTCCGGCGAAACGGAAGACACGGTAATCGCCGACATCGCGGTGGCCACCAATGCCATGCAGATCAAGACCGGGTCGCTGTCTCGTTCGGACCGCACGGCAAAATACAACCAGCTTCTGCGCATCGAAGAAGAGCTGGGCGATTGCGCATCCTATTCCGGGATGGCGGCTTACTACAACATTCGCCGGTGAAATTACTAGCGCTCTTGCTACTAGTTCTCATCGCAGCCATCCAATCGCCGCTGTGGTTCGGCAAGGGGGGCTGGCTCCGGGTATGGGAAATCAACCAGGGTGTGGAGGCTCAGAAAAAGACCAACGAACAACTGCGCGTTCGCAACGCCATGCTGAGCGCTGAAGTGCGCGATTTGAAGCAAGGGTACGAGGCTATCGAAGAGCGCGCTCGCTCCACGCTAGGCATGATCAAGCCCGGCGAGTTGTTCATTCAAGTGATAGATCCGCCGGCGCTTGGCGTAGCAACGCCGCTTGGCGCGCCAAGTGTGAAGGCGGTTTCAGATTCCCGCTAGCCGAGCGCCCACCCGGCCTGCGCAGAAAAGCAACCTCGGACGCAACATTGCACTCGGGGTAGCTGGGGCACTATTGGCCCTGGCGGCTGCTCTTCTCGCCAATATTTGGCGATATCCCAGCAAGCAGATCCAAGTGGGTACCGTGGCTCCCTTCGCGGTTAACGCGGAGGCCGCCGCCGCTCGTCTTTCCCAATTGATACGCTTCCCCACGGTTTCCTTCCAAGATTCCGGGCGTATTGACCATGGCGCTTTCGCGGCGCTCCGTGAGTACATTCGGCGAACTTACCCGCAAGTCCATCGTGCCATGACTCGGGAAGACATCAATGGCAGCTTGTTGTACCGCTGGCCCGGAACGGATGCTTCCTTGGCGCCCATTTTGTTGATGGCTCATCTGGATGTGGTGCCGGGTGAGGAGGGCGGAACATGGGCACACCCCCCGTTTTCGGGGGATATCGCCGATGGTTTCGTTTGGGGCCGCGGTGCCTTGGACGTCAAGGGTTCCTTGGGCGCGATACTGGAAGCCGCCGAAGTGCTGGTTAAACAGGGCTTCACCCCGCGACGAACCGTCTACTTGGCTTTTGGGCACGATGAAGAGATAGGGGGTAAGGCGGGAAACGGCGCCATCGCGGCAAAACTCAAGGCCCAAGGGGTGAAGCTGCACGCTGTCCTCGACGAGGGATCCTTGGTGGCGGTGAAGATTGTTCCAAACGTCTCGCAGCCGGTCGCACTCATAGGCATCGCCGAGAAGGGGTACTTGACTCTCGAACTCAGCGTGGAAGCCGAAGGCGGGCACGCCTCCATGCCGGCAGTGCTGACCAATGCCGAAATCCTTGCGCGTGCATTGCAGAAGGTAATGAGCATGCGCAACGCCGGCATGCTCACCGATGCGGTGCGGCGCCAGTTGCATTGGCTGGCTCCCGAGTTACCGCTGGCGCGGCGTTTGGTACTGAGCAACCTGTGGTTGTTCGAACCCCTGGTCAAACATCAGATGAGCCAGCGCCCGCCAGGCGATGCGATGCTGCGCACTACCATCGCACCCACCATGCTCAAAGGCAGCGACAAGGAAAACATCTTGCCGCACCGGGTGTCCGCGGTGGTCAATTTCCGTCCCTTGCAAGGCACAACGGTGGAGCAAGTGATAGCGAGCGCGGTTAACTTCGTGGACGACGAGCGCGTGAAGATTGCCGTCGTGGGCAACGTGACCAGCGAGCCCTCTGCCGTATCCACCACCGAAGGCGAGGCTTTTGGCACGCTGCATCGAAGCATTCGCGAAGCTTTCCCCGATGCCCTTGTGGCGCCTTCCCTGGTTCTGGGTTCCACCGATTCGCGCTACTACCGGAACATCGCGCAGAACATCTACCGCTTCATTCCCGTTCGGGTGGAAGCGGCGGACGTTGCGCGTTTCCACGGCCGCGACGAGCGCATCGCCCTCAAGCATTACGCGGAAGCGATCGGGTTCTATGCGAGGTATTTGCATAATCAGTAGGGTCAATTGACGCAGCTGGCGGGAGTGTGTAGTTTCGATCTGGCCGTAATACAAGTTCGCAATTGAAAGTACCGGGAATCGAGGTTGCCCAAATGCCGAAAAATTCACAATTACGTAACCACTTAGCAATCTAGGCCCGTGCAAACTCGCAGCTTTCCGGGCTTGTCAAGCATCACTTATACACATCTCTTGAGACTTTGCTTTAATAAAAGACCAAAACTGGCTACCAACTGGGGCTGGCATATAAGTAAATGAATAGCAATGGAAAAAAAGCTTGCCCAATCGTTGCGCGACGCCGGTATATCTCGCTGAAAAGCACGCCCCATCAAGGGGTCTCGAATTTGATGCACATAGTTACCCACAGAAACTGTGGGCTTTCGATAAGCACTGTGGTGGAAGCTCGCGCGGACTAGTCCGAGAGGCAGAAAATGAACAATGCATTTGATTTGAAGGGGCGCGTTGCCATCGTAACGGGTGGAAACGGGGGGATCGGATTGGGCATGGCGCGCGGGCTCGCCCAAGCGGGCGCGAGCGTCATGATTGCAGGCCGCAATGAGCAGAAGAATGCAGAAGCCCAGAAAAATCTGTGGGAGCTAGGTGCCGAAGCCGCCTCCTTGGTTGCCGACGTAACCCAGATTGAAGACTGCCAGCGACTGATTCGCTCCACGGTGGATAGGTTCGGGCGGCTGGATATCCTGGTGAACAATGCCGGGATGAATATCCGCAAGGCTCCCCAAGACTATTCCCTGGAGGAGTGGCGGCTGATCATGGATACCAATCTCACGAGCGCCTTCTTGTGCTCCCAGGCAGCCTATCCGGCACTTAAGGAATCGGGGACCGGAAAGGTGATCAACATCGGGTCCATGACTTCGATTTTTGGTGCATCCTTCGCGATGGTCTATAGTGCCAGCAAGGGGGGTATCGTCCAGATGACGCGGGCCTTTGCCACCGCGTGGGCCAAGGACAACATCCAGGTCAACGCGGTGTTGCCAGGGTGGATCGATACGGATCTCACCAAGCGCTCCCGCGTCGAGGTGGAGGGCCTGAATGAGCGCGTGCTGTCGCGAACCCCAGCCGGGCGCTGGGGAGTTCCAGAGGATTTCGGCGGGATCGCGGTCTTTCTTTCTTCCCCAGCTTCGGATTTCGTCACCGGCACGGCGATTCCCGTGGACGGTGGTTTCTCTGTTCAGGTATAGGTTTCCAGCAAAAGGAGTGAGCGATGGGAAAGAAATTGGCGTACGTAACAGGCGGCATGGGTGGAATCGGTACGGCCATCTGCCAGCGGTTGCATAAGGATGGATTCAAGGTGATCGCCGGCTGCGGTCCAAACCGCGATTTCGGTAAGTGGATAGGCGAGCAGAAGGCCTTGGGCTACGAGTTCTATACTTCCGTAGGCAACGTAGCCGACTGGCCCTCCACGACCGCCGCCTTCGAGAAAGTCAGGGCTGAACATGGCCCCGTGGACGTGCTGGTCAACAACGCGGGCATCACCAAGGACAGTGTTTTTCGCAAGATGACCCGTGCGGACTGGGATGCGGTGATCAATACCAATCTCAACAGCCTATTCAATGTCACCAAGCAGGTGATTGAAGACATGCTGGAACGTGGCTGGGGGCGGATCATCAATATCTCCTCGGTGAACGGCCAAAAAGGGCAATTCGGCCAGACCAACTATTCCACCGCAAAGGCGGGAATACATGGCTTTACCATGGCCTTGGCGCAAGAGGTGGCGAGCAAGGGCGTCACCGTAAACACCGTGTCACCCGGCTATATCGGAACCGACATGGTGAAGGCCGTTCGCCCCGAAGTCCTGGAGAAAATCGTGGCCAGTATTCCTACGCGACGCCTGGGTACCCCCGAGGAAATTGGCTCCATCGTGGCTTGGCTGGCGTCGGATGAGTCCGGCAACGCCACGGGGGCCGATTTCTCCATCAACGGCGGATTGCATATGGGATAGGTTTCAACGGCGGCGCCTTGGCATATCGCGATGCCGCAACCAACTTATTTGCGGCATCGCACAAAAACATGTTGACAAGGGTAAAGTTCTCCTTAAAATAGCGGTTATTGCAATGCAGCAAATGAGGCGAAGGGGTCGCCGGTCAGTTTTGATCGGTCCTCGGAGTCCTCGCCCCCACTCACCCTAGAGCCAAGGAGTAACCCGAGAATGTTTACAACCCCAGAGCATGTATCCGCCCTCAACGCGTCGACCCTGGACACCGCGCTTCAGTTTGCCCGTATTTCCATCGATGCAACCGAGCGCATGTTTAGCGCTGGTATCGAAGCAGGCCGCGAAGCTTCCAACGAGGCGGCAAAAGCTTCCGCTCTGAACGGCGAAACCAAGACTTTCCAGGATTTCATCGCCACTCAGTCGAAAACCGCCGAAGCCGGTGTGGAGAAGGCGATGGCGCTGTCCAAGAGTTTTTACGATGTCGCGCAGCACGCGCAGAAAGAATTTGCTTCCGTTATGGAAGCTAAAGTGTCGGAATTCAACAAGGTATTGAATACGAGCTTGGACCAAGCGCTCAAATCGGCCCCCGCTGGTGCGGATGCTGCTGTAGCTGCCATCAAGTCCACGGTTGCGGCCAGTGCGGCAGCCTTCGAGAGCATCTCCAAGGCCGCCCGGCAGACCGCCAGTGCTGCCGAAGCCAATGTTCAAGCTGTGGTGGAATCGGCCACCCCGCGCGCGAAAGCCGCCAAGCGCTAAAGATTTTGTAGTCTTTGTACGTCTCCTCCCCTTTTCCCTAGGGTTTCCCTAGGAAAAGGTTCAGCCCCGCGGCTTAACCCGCGGGGTTTTTTTTGCCCAATGGGTTCAAGGCCGCATACAGGGGTTGCCCAGGGGTAGGGAGTCCAGGTGTAATGGCGCTCTTTGCTTACCTTGACCCGCCATAGTGCAACTTTCCGTTCTCGACCAATCCGTGGCTGTCCAGGGCCGCCCCCACGACGAGTCCATTCGCGAAACCCTGGCCTTCGCGCGTCATTGCGAAGCCCTGGGGTTTCACCGTTTCTGGATGGCCGAACATCATAATCACGACAGCATTTCGGGGACTGCCCCTGAAGTTTTGATGGCTGCGGTGGCAGCCACCACCCAGAGAATTCGAGTGGGGAGTGCCGGCATCATGCTGCCCAATTACTCCACCTTCAAAGTCGCCGAGCAGTTTCGCGTGCTCGAAGCCATCGCACCCGGGCGTATCGATCTGGGCGTGGGCCGCGCGCCGGGAACAGACCGGCGTACCGCCTTCGCCCTGAATCCCAACGTAGACCAGGACAGCGAGCACTTTCCTTCCCACGTGCGAGACCTGCTGGCGTGGACCCAGGGCCAACCCTTGGCATCTGGCCACGTATTCGAGGGGCTGCGCGCTTTTCCCTCTGGCGCCACAGCTCCCGAAGTTTGGGTCTTGGGAAGTTCCGATTTCGGTGCGCAGGTAGCCGCGCATTTCGGCCTGCCTCATTCCTTTGCCCATTTCATCACCGACGGGCAAGGCGCGGATCAGGCCCTGGAGATCTATCACCGGAACTACCGTCCGAGCGAACGCCATCCCAACCCTTACGCATCGCTCTGCGTGTGGGCCTTGGCGGCGGACACGGAAGAAGAGGCGCTTCGCCTATTTTCCACGCGGGAGCGCTGGCGCATGGCACGGGACCGGGGCATCCTGCTTCCCATGGTGCCACCGGAAGAAGCCCTGGCGCATCCCTACAGCGAAGCCGAGCGCGGCAAGATACTGCAGATGCGCATGAACGCCATCATCGGGACGGGCGCGCAAGTCGCCGATAGGTTGCGCGAGCTGGCGCAGCGCGTGAATGCGCAAGAAGTCGTGGTCCTGACCTGGACCTACGACTCCCAAGCGCGCTGGCATTCCTACGAGCTGCTCGCCAAGGAATTTGGCCTATGAGCCAATGGGAATTCTGGATCGACCGCGGGGGTACCTTCACCGACATCGTGGCGCGCCGCCCGGATGGTTCCATCAAGACTCACAAGCTACTCTCGGAGAACCCCGAGCGCTACCCGGACGCGGCGTTGCAGGGCATTCGGGATCTGCTCGGAACTGAAGGGGCCATCTCGCCTGAAACGCTGAGCGCGGTGAAGATGGGCACCACTGTGGCGACCAATGCGTTACTGGAGCGCAAGGGGGCGCCAACACTGTTGGTGATCACCCAGGGCTTTCGCGATGCCCTTCGCATCGGATACCAAGCGCGGCCCAAGTTATTTGCTCGCAAGATCGTGCTGCCCGAAATGCTCTACACCCAAGTGGTGGAAATCGAAGAGAGGATGGGTGCGCGCGGAGAAGTGCTGGTACCGCTCAACGAGGCCCATGCGCGCCGGGCGCTCAAAGAATCCTACGACACTGGGGTGCGCGTATGTGCCATTGCTTTCATGCACGGCTACCGGTTCGCCGGTCACGAGCAGCGCGTGGCGGAACTGGCGCGTGAAACCGGTTTCACCCATATCTCCGTTTCCCATAAAGTCAGCCCGCTCATGAAGTTGGTAAGCCGGGGAGACACCACCGTGGTGGATGCTTATGTTTCCCCGCTTCTGCGGCGCTACGTAGACCGAGTCGCCTCGCAGCTAAGGGGCGTGAACCTCATGTTCATGCAATCCAACGGCGGACTCGCGCAGGCCGGAAAATTCCAAGGAAAAGATAGCCTGCTCTCCGGGCCCGCGGGTGGCGTGGTGGGCGCGCAAGCCATCGCGCAACAAGCGGGTCTCGAGCGCTTCGTCGCCTTCGATATGGGAGGTACGTCCACCGATGTGACGCACTACGCCGGCGAACTCGAACGCACCTTCGACAACGTGGTGGCGGGCGCGCGCATACGCTCGCCCATGATGTTGATTCATACGGTGGCCGCGGGCGGAGGGTCCATTCTGCGCTTCGATGGTATGCGTTACCGGGTGGGACCAGAATCGGCAGGCGCCAATCCCGGGCCTGCTGCCTACCGGCGGGGCGGGCCGCTCACGGTGACGGACGCCAACGTGCTGGTGGGGCGCATTCAGCCGGAATTCTTTCCGAAGGTATTCGGCGCCTCGGGCCGAGAAGCCCTTGACCGGGACGCCGTTCAAGCAAGGTTCGCCGAGTTGGCGGGAAGCATGGCCGCGAGCAGCAACACACCCGTGGAAGTGGCCGAAGGATTCCTGAAGGTGGCGGTGGAGAACATCGCCAACGCCATCAAGCAGATCTCCGTGCAGCGCGGCTTCGACGTCACGCGGTATGCACTGGTGAGTTTCGGCGGTGCGGGCGGCCAAGTGGCTTGCCGCGTAGCCGATACCTTGGGTATGCAATCCATCCTCGTGCATCCCTTGGCCGGCGTGCTGTCCGCCTACGGAATCGGATTAGCCGATGTGCGCGTCATGCGCGAGCAGGCGGCCGAACTTCCACTGCGCGAGAGCAGCATGGAAAGGATCGGTGCCATGCTGGCACAGCTGGAGCGCACCACCCGGGCCGAGCTGCTGGCTCAAGGCGTGGGCGATGACAGGATTTGCGTGCACCGCCGCTTACACCTCAAATACGAAGGCACGGACGTGCCGCTGCAAGTACCCTTTGGCGATCTGGCCAGCGTAATGTCGAGCTACGAGCGCAGTTACCAGGAGCGCTACGGATTCACCATGGCGGACAAAGCCGTCATCGCCGAAGCCCTATCGGTGGAGGCCGTTGGTGCCGGTGCGAAAGCGGCGCCGATGCCGGCCCCGCACGGTGACGGCCAGCCACGTTCGGGGGTGCCCCTGTACGCTAATGGCGCTTGGCGGCAAGCACCCCTGTTCATGTGGAATGACCTCCAAGTAGGGCAGCGGCTGGAGGGCCCCGTCATTGTGGTGGACAATGGCGCGACCACGGTGATCGATCCGGGCTGGCGGGGCGAAATCAGCGCTCGCGGCGACATGGTGCTAACGCGCAGCATGATGCTTAAGCGCGAGCACGCGCTGGGCACGCAGGCCGATCCGGTGATGCTGGAAATCTTCAACAACCGCTTCATGGCCATCGCCGAGCAGATGGGGGTGGCGCTCGCCAACACCGCGTACTCGGTGAACATCAAGGAGCGCCTGGATTTTTCCTGCGCGCTCTTCGACCGCGACGGCGGTCTCGTCGCCAACGCGCCCCACATCCCCGTGCACTTAGGTTCCATGGGAGACAGCGTGCTCGCGGTCAAAGCGAGCAAGCACCCCTTGCGGCCGGGCAACGTCTGGGTCATCAACGCGCCCTACCATGGCGGTACGCACTTGCCCGATGTCACCGTGGTGGCCCCCGTGTTCGACGATGCGGGCGAGAACCTGCTCTTCTTCGTGGCGGCGCGCGGCCACCATGCCGACATCGGCGGCATCACGCCAGGCTCCATGCCGCCCAACAGCAAGAGCGTGGAAGAGGAGGGCGTGTTATTCGACGATGAATTGCTGGTGGAGAACGGCCGCTTCAGGGAACCGGAGATTCGTGCTGTACTCGCCAGCGGCAAGTACCCCGCCCGCAATCCTACCCAGAACATCGCCGACCTCAAGGCCAAGATCGCATCCTGCGAAAAGGGCATTCAAGAGGTGAGGAAAATGATCGCGGAGTTTGGCCTGGATGTGGTGCAAGCCTACATGCACCACGTGCAAGATAACGCCGAGGAACAGGTGCGGCGCCTCCTCACCGTGCTGAAGGACGGGAGCTTCGAGTACGAAATGGACAACGGTGCCAAGATCGTGGTGGCCATTCGGGTCAACCGTGAAGCTCGCAGCGCGGTGATCGATTTCACCGGCACTTCCCCTCAGCAGGCTGGCAATTTCAATGCGCCCTCCTCGGTGTGCAAGGCGGCGGTGATCTACGTGTTTCGTACCTTGATTGACGAGGACATTCCGCTTAACGCTGGCTGCTTGAAGCCCCTGCAACTCATCATTCCCGAAGGTTCCATGTTGAAGCCCCGCTATCCCGCGGCCGTGGTGGCCGGAAATGTGGAGACCTCGCAGGCCATGGTCGATGCGCTCTACGGCGCCCTTGGAGCGCAAGCGGCGGCGCAAGGCACCATGAACAACTTCACCTGGGGCAATGCCCGCCACCAGAATTACGAAACCATTTGCGGGGGTAGCGGCGCCGGGCCGGATTACGACGGCACCAGTGCCGTGCACACTCACATGACCAACACCCGGCTCACGGACCCGGAGGTGCTGGAGTGGCGCTTTCCCGTGGTGCTGGAGAGTTTTGAAGTCCGCCGTGGCAGCGGCGGCGCGGGCAAGCACCGGGGGGGTGACGGCACATCGCGCCGCATGCGATTCCTGGAAGAGATGACGGCGGCCATCCTCGCCAATCACCGGCGGGTACCGCCCTTTGGGCTCGCAGGTGGCAACCCGGGCGCCTGCGGGCGCAACTGGGTGGAGCGCACCGATGGCAGCATCGAAGAGTTTGGGGCCCAGCACGAGATCGAAGTGCATGCGGGCGATGTCTTCGTCCTTCACACGCCCGCGGGGGGCGGTTATGGGAAGGTAGAATGATGGCGGTTTTAGTACAAACTCATCAAGCACTCGTTAGAGGATTTTATGGCTGACAATTGGCGTTCCAAATTCATTACCCAGGGCGTGGCCCGTTCACCCAACCGTGCCATGCTGCGCGCCGTGGGATTCGGCGACAACGACTTCCAAAAACCCATCGTGGGCGTGGCCAACGGGCACTCGAACATGAATCCGTGCAACGCGGGAATTCAGCCCCTGGTGGATCGCGCCATGGCCGCGCTGAAGGATGCGGGCGCCATGCCGCAAGTATTCGGCGTGCCTACCGTTACCGACGGCATCGGCATGGGCACGGAAGGGATGAAATATTCCCTGGTGTCCCGGGAAGTCATCGCGGATGCCATCGAAACCTCCGTCAACGGGCAGATGATGGACGGCGTGCTCGTGGTAGGCGCCTGCGACAAGAACATGCCAGGCGGCATGATGGCGATCGCGCGCATCAACGTTCCGGCCATCTATGTCTACGGCGGCACCATCAAGCCCGGAGTATGGAAAGGCCAGGCGCTGACCATCGCCAGTGCCTTCGAGGCGGTGGGTGCCTTCAGCAGCGGCAAAATGTCCCAGGAAGATTTCGACGGTGTGGAACGCAATGCCTGTCCCTCAGTGGGGGCGTGCGGCGGGATGTTCACCGCGAATACCATGTCTTCCTCCTTCGAGGCGCTCGGCATGAGCCTCCTGGGCTCCTCGCAGATGGCAGCGCCAGACGCCGAAAAGGCCGACTCCGCCGCGCAATCGGCGAGGGTGCTCGTCAACGCCATCAAGAACAACATCCGCCCGCGCGACATCATCACGCGTAAATCCATCGAGAACGTCGTGTCCCTGATAATGGCCACGGGCGGTTCCACCAACGCCGTGCTGCACTACCTTGCCATCGCCTCCGCGGCGGGAGTGGAATGGACCATCGACGACTTCGAGCGCATCCGCAAGAAGACCCCCGTATTCTGCGATCTGAAACCTTCCGGTAAATACGTGGCGGTGGATCTACACCGGGCCGGCGGCATACCGCAAGTGCTCAAGATGCTGCTCAAGCACGGTCTACTGCACGGCGATTGCCTTACCATCACGGGCAAGACCATGGCCGAAGAACTGGCCAACGTTCCCGATGAGCCGCGCAAGGACCAGGACGTCATTCGGCCCATCACGAGGCCGCTCTACGAGCAAGGCCACTTGGCCATTCTAAAGGGCAACTTGGCCCCGGAAGGATGCGTCGCGAAGATTACCGGGCTCAAGAACCCCTCCATCACCGGCCCTGCGCGCGTATTCAACTCCGAGAACGAAATCATGGATGCCATCATGGCCGAGAAGATCAAGGCCGGTGACGTCGTGGTGATTCGCTACGAAGGGCCCAAGGGCGGGCCCGGCATGCAGGAAATGCTGGCGCCGACCTCCGCTCTGATCGGCCAAGGTCTCGGCGATTCCGTGGGCTTGCTGACCGATGGCCGCTTCTCGGGCGCGACCTGGGGCATGGTGGTGGGCCACGTGGCGCCGGAAGCCTTCGTGGGCGGCCCCATCGCCTTGGTGCAAGAAGGCGATTCCATAACCATCGACGCGCACAAGCTGCTCATCCAACTCAACGTTTCCGACGCGGAACTCGCGAAGCGCCACGCGCAGTGGAAACAACCCGAGCCGCGCTACAAGGAAGGCTTGATGGCGAAGTACGTGAAGTTGGTGTCCACCGCGAGCAAGGGTGCGGTGACGGACAAGTAGTCCTACCCCGAAAGCCGCAAGCTCTCAACGCAAAGACGCAAAGGACGCGAAGAAAATCTCCGAAGGATTTCTTCGCGTCTTTTTTTCCATGAGGGGTGCGGGTCGCGTCCGCGGTGCACCGCGGCCACGTGGGAGTTCAGTTGTATTTTGCTTACTTGCTGGGCTTGGGCTGCAAAGTTTTTCTGTTGTGAGCCTGGCGGATCGCGGCGTCTACCAAATCGGCGTCACCCGCTCGAACGGGAGCCGCGCCACCGGTTCCGCCGTTCAACTGGAGCCCGGAAAGCTCGTGGCGAATTGCCACACCGTTCGCGATGCAAGCCAGATCGTCGTCCTACATCCTCGGCGCCAATTCCTGGCCAAGATCGAGCGCGCGGACTATTTGCATGACCTGTGTCTGCTGCGCGCGCCCATTTTCAGCGGCAGCCGGCCCGAGCGCGTGCCTTCAGAGAATTTGGCGTTGGGCCAGGTGGTCATCGCTCACGGATTTGGTTCCGCTTTCGGCATGAGCGCCGCGCGCGGGATCATTACCGGCCTGCATGCTTATCACGAGGGCAATGTGTTGCGCATCTCGGCGCGTTTTCCTGGTGGCGCGAGTGGTGGCGGACTGTTTGACGGGGAAGGGCGCTTGATCGGCATTCTCACCTTCCGTGCGCGCAACGAGGATCTGAATTACGCGTTACCGATGGAGTGGGTGAACCGGCTGCTGGACGTACCGTCTGGTGCAAACACAGGCACCACCGCCTTTTGGGAAGATGGCGCCGCCGAGCAACCCGTATTCCTGCGCGCGGCGCGAATGGAGTCCGAGGAGAAATGGGCGGATTTGAGCGTCTTGGCTCAGGACTGGATAACGAATCAGGGAGTCGATGCCGAAGCATGGATCGCTTTAGGCCGCGCCCGCATTGGCCAAAGCCAAGGTGAAGAAGCCGTCATGGCACTGGAGCGTGCGGTATCGATCGCGCCGCGCAGTGGCAGAGCTTGGTACTGGCTCGCCATTGCCTACCATTCCACGGGCGCGGCGCGGCAATTGGCCGAAGCCGCAAGGAAGCTGGCCGAGACCGATACGCTCCTGGCGCAGCGGCTGCAACGTAACGTCCTGGAAAAGTCTTCGCGGACGCGCGAATGAACATAGAAAAGGCATTCAACGCGAAGGACGCAAAGGATGCGAAGGAAATCAAGATCAGGCTCGCCTCCTACAACTGGTCAAATCCGCCAACCTACCGCGCTCTACGCTAACAGCTGTCTCCAGGGCACGGGTACTTGTAGAAGCGCTGGTTGAGGTACTGAGTCACGGCATCGATGTCCTGCTTTTCCCAGGCCATTCGCTCCACTCCGCTCCAATGGCTGACCCAGGTGCGCACGTCTTCATAACTGCGCGCCTTGGGTCGTGAACGCTTGTGCAAACTATAACTGTGGCAATCGCCGCAACGCAATTCGTAAAGGGCCTGGCCACGCTGCGAGATGCTCTGGGCGTTGGCGGACGGTACGGCGAAACCCAGTGCGAGGGCGGCGGCTACAACACGGAACGTATACATGGATGACTCCTTTGGGTTGCTGTTCACGTTAATTCGCCCGCTGCGCGAGGCGTTGATCTTGATCAAGAGATGGCGCGCCGCCCTGGCCCTTGCCGCGGCGGGCAGCGTGTAACAGCGAAGCCATGTTGCGCGCAATCCGGAGCGCGCGCCATGCAATCACCGCGATGCCAAGATATTGAGACGCCTTTCCGTGGCGGCTCATGGCCAGTCCTGCCCCCATGGCCAGCGCAGCCAGGAGTGCCGTGTACTTCCTGCCCATGAACCAGCCAATGGCCCGGTCTACGAACCGCAACCGGTAAGTCATGCCCGAAACGGCGTAAGCCAATTGCCGCCGCTGGTCCGCGGCTTGCGATATGAGCGCTTCTCGGCGCTGGGAAAGAAAGCGGTTCATCAGCGTGAGCGCAGCTCGCCTTGGTCCTTGGTGAGTTCATGGAGTGTCGCGCTAAAGGGGTTGGCTTTTCGCGCCAAGGTTTGGCGCAGGGCCAGGAAAGCCACCGCCGATGCCGTGAGAAAACCCGCCGCCAGCAATGCGGCAACCAGCAGCCGGTGCTCGTCCCAAAAGGCGATCAACAAGACCATGCAGAGCATGCCGATACCTAGCGCGGCGAGTGCGATGGCGGCGATACCCCACAGCAAAAACCGGGCGCCATCGTAGAGTTGCCCTTGCAGTTCCACGCCGAGAAGCTCAAGGCGGGTTTGCGCGATGGCGAGAAGCGTCGCGAACGCCGCTTTTAGAGAGTCCATCAGGCGCAAGCCCGGGCCGGGCTGTTCGCTGTCCATGATGCGTGGGCGTAATGCGGGAACGGTATGCGGGACTAGCGGCGCCCCATCAGATAGCCGATCAGGAATCCCACCCCCGATGCAATGCCAATGGTGGTCCAAGGATGATCGTGTACGTAGTGGTCCGCGTCGCGTGCGGCCTGTTTGGCGCGCTCCCTAACCTCATTGCCAGCTTCTTGCGCGGCTGCGCGCGCCTGCCTGAGCGTGCCCTCGATGCGCTCGCGGGCGGCGGCGACCTTTTCGCTGCCATGCCCGGCGGTGGCTCTGAGCAGTTCTTCGATGTCCGTTGCGACATCCTGTAGATCGTTCTTGAGTTTCTCCGTGGCGGTAGTCATTGGAACCTCTCCATTCGAGCATGATTGAGCGAGGTTTCAGGATACGGAGTTCGAGGCAGGGGAGATTGATTCAAATCAACGATCCGCCCCTCGATCAGGGCAGACTGGTCACGTCACCAACAGCGAGAGTACCCCTATGTACAAGCGCATTCTTCTACCGTACGATGGATCGGACATCGCCAAGAAAGCCACCAAGAAAGGCATTGCCTTCGCCAAGTCCTGCGGCGCCACGGTGGTGGGTTTTTATTCTCCGGAGGATTACCAAATCGTGCTCTACAGCGAGTACGTGCCGCCCAACCTGCTCACGAAGAAGGAGTTTGAAGCGCAGGCCAAGCGCACCGCCGAGAAATACCTGGCCTACATCGAGAAACTCGCGGACGACGCCGGGGTGAAGTGCGAGACTCTCTACGCTACCAGCGTCAACCCTTGGGAAGCCATCGTCGACGCGGCGAAGAAGAAGAAATGCGATCTGATCTTCATGGCCTCGCACGGACGCCGCGGAATCGCCGGCTTTATATTGGGCAGCCAGACGCAGAAGGTGCTCACCCACAGCAAGATTCCGGTGCTGGTGTACCGTTAGGACAGCGGTAGAGCGATTCGCGCTGGCGGTGTGCAAGTACCTTTCGGCTTGAGCAAGTAGGTTGGGCTGAACGCATGTGAAGGCCAACAAAATTGGCTGAAGACGGCAGAACCTCTTTCAACACGAAGAATCACGAAGGGAGCGCGAAGGACCACGAAGGACGGCGGCGTTGGGCTTCATTGCATTCAGCCCAACCTACAAAGCCGCGCACACGTGGATGCGAGAAGAATTTGTAAGTCCTCAACCACGGAACACACGGAATACACGGAAGGGTAGAGCCTCTCGGGCCGGACCCGCCTAAGCTGTTAAGCAAGGGACTGCGTTCGTGGCACCGGTGGGTGATGTGCCACACCTGGCCGGGTAAGAAGTAGCGGTTAGCGCGAGGCTTCGGGTGCGGCTTTTCCTTAGCGTGCTAGATTTGGCGAGGAAAATGTAGGGCTAAGGG
>JBJXGQ010000459.1:0-3515 GCA_046160525.1 Burkholderiales bacterium | reverse complement strand
GGAATCACGTGCCAATGAAGGTGCGGCACCACGTTTCCAAAGCTCGCCAGATTCATCTTGTCGGGCTGGAGCACCGCTCGCAAGACAGACTCCGTCGCGAACACCACCTGCATTAAATGCGAGCGCTGCTCGGGTTCCAGATCGCTCATTTCCTTTACATGGGCCTGCCATGCCACTCGCAGGAGGCCTGCATAGTCGCGGTCCTTGGGCCAGATGATCCGGCACTGGGCAGCGCTCCAGAGTAGTTCGCCCCCTGGCTGCCGGCAAAATAGGCAATCATGCATTGGTTGAATCTCCCCGTAAGCCGGTGCTTACACCGAAACCATTCCTATAACCCAGTAACGAATGAATTTGCCCGCTGCCATGAAGGCAGTGACGCCGAGCCAGTGCAGGCGCAGCCAACCCGCCGCCACACACAAGGCATCCCCAACGATGGGCACCCAGGCGAGGAACAAAACCGGAGCGCCGAAGCGGCGCACCCATTGCACGCGCCCTTGCACGGGAGCCTTGGGCAACAACCATCCGAGCGCATAGGACGAAAGGCCGCCAAGTGTATTGCCAACAGTGGCCACTGCCATGGAGGGCCAGAACAACGCGGCGTTGAGCTTGAGCACGCCCACGAGAACTAACTCCGAGCCGCCTGGGAGCAAAGTCGCGGCCAGGAAGCTGGATAGGAAGAGCCCGCCTAAGGGGAGGTAGTCGCTCAGCTGGACGGTGGGGATAGGGTGACTTGGCGCGCCCGACACGATTCGAACGTGCGACCCCTGCCTTCGGAGGGCAGTACTCTATCCAACTGAGCTACGGGCGCGTGGAATCCGGAATATAACCCGGCTGGGCCTCGCGCGCCATTTCGCGATGTTCTTCCGCCAGGTTGTTCTCCTATAATCCACGCCTCTTATCTATTCCCAAGGCATAACGGCATGGCTTCTCCCCCGAACGAATTCCACATCCACGAGCACTACTCGCCCATCAAGACCCCGCAACAATTGGTGGCCATCGCGGTGCTTTCCTTCGTGGTACCCGTGCTGTTGATCGTAGGCATCGTGCAACTCGTGTTGGGCGGGATGAAGGTGGATCCGAAGAATCCCATGTTTTCGGAAGAGGCCACGGCCAAACGCTTGCAACCCGTGGGGCAGCTTAGCGTGGGCCAGTCTGCCGCGCCTTCGCCACCGGCCCCTGCACCCGTGGCCGCCGCGAAGGCCGAACCCGCCAGCGGCGACAAGGTGTACCAGGCGAGTTGTGCCATGTGCCACGATGCGGGAGTTGCAGGCGCGCCCAAGTTTGGCGACAAGGGCACGTGGAAAGCGCGCATCGCGCAAGGACAAGGCACTTTGCATGAGCACGCGCTCAAGGGCATTCGCATGATGCCCGCCAAGGGCGGCAACACCGCGTTGGCCGATGCCGAGGTGAAGGCGGCGGTGGACTACATGGTCTCCAAGTCGAAATAACGCCTTCCTATGGCGACCTATGCCATAGGAGACGTGCAGGGCTGTTTCTCGGCGCTGAAACGGCTGCTCCTGAAAATCGGGCACCGCCCGGCGCAAGACCGCCTGTGGTTCGTGGGCGATCTGGTGAACCGCGGCTCCGAGTCGCTGGCCACCTTACGCTTCGTGCGCGATTTGGGTGAGCAGGCGGTCACTGTACTAGGCAATCACGACCTGCATTTACTCACCGTGGCGGCCGGTCATACGCGCGCGAAAGCCGGCGACACTCTCGATGACGTGCTGGGCGCCCCAGACCGGGAAGAACTTCTGGGATGGCTGCGCCAGCAACCGCTCATGCACCGCGAGGACGGGCACGTCATGGTACATGCGGGGTTGCTACCCCAATGGAGTACCGGGGAGGCCATGGTCTTGGCGGCGGAAGTCGAAACCGCGCTGCGCGGCGAGGATTTTTCGCCTTTCGTTAAAGCCATGTACGGCAACGAGCCACATCGCTGGTCCAGCGATTTAGAAGGACACACCCGCCTTCGCGTCATCACCAATGCGCTCACGCGCTTGCGCGTGTGCACGCCTGCAGGCGCCATGGATTTCTCTTTTAAGGGACCGCCGGAGAAGGCCCCCAGCGGATTGCTTCCCTGGTTCGATATCCCGGGTAGAAAAAGCGCTGGCGAGACCTTGATCTTCGGTCATTGGTCGGCCCTTGGATTTCACATGCAGGAAAACCTCATCGGGCTGGATTCCGCTTGCCTGTGGGGCGGAAAGCTCACGGCAGTTCGCTTGGAAGACCGTGCTTTGTTTCAGGTGGATTGCCACCCATCGTGACCGCATGCCGCACGCGGTGTTCGGCATCTTGCGCGATTTCGCGCCGTGTGCGCCCCGGCACTTCCAGTTCGCCAAGATAAATGAGTTCGGCGGTCACTTCGCGGTGAGCGAGGATCTTTTGGAGAGACTGCCAAAGCGTGGTCTCATCCGCGTAGGCCACCTCCACGTTGGCCAAGCCATCCGAACCGATATAGCGAATGGCGAGCACATGCACTGCCGCGTCCATTTCCACCGCGGGCTGCAATAGCGACGCATTGAAGCGCCGAACGCAAGTGCCGTCACTGGTGGTGCCTTCGGGAAAGATCGCCACGGTCTCGCGCGCGTGCAGTGCAGAGCACACGATTTGGTTGATGCGCGAAGTGTCGCGCCGGCGTTCGCGCTGGATGAATAGCGTTTGCGATTTGTGCGCCATCCACCCGATCAACGGCCAGCTTCGCACTTCCGCCTTGGCGACGAAACACACCGCCGAAACGGAGTGCAATAACCAAATATCCAACCAGGAAACGTGATTCGCCAAGACGATGCTGCGCGGTGCGAAGGCGGCTATCTCGGGCGTTTGCACACGAACGCGCAATATCCGCAAGAGGCGCCGTGACCACGCTTCAATCAATCGTCTTTGTCTTGCGCGGTCCGCCAGGGGAAAAACGAAGGCAATCGTGGCGGCGCCGCGTAGCAAGTGCAGAAACAGGTGCGCGAAGCGAAGGGTCCGAACAACACGGGAGGCCGGGGCCATGGAGCGGCGGCTACCAGATGGCGTCGCCGAAGGCTTCCTTGTATTGCCGCGCGATGTCCTCGCGCGTGAAGTGGTGGTTCTGGCCGCCGCGGCTTGCGATCTTGATGGACCCCACGAGGGAGGCCAGGCGCCCAGTCTGTGCCCAATCCATGCCTTCGCCAATGCCGTAGAGCAAGCCCGCGCGGTAGGCGTCGCCGCATCCCGTGGGGTCCGCGATCTGAGAAGGTTTGACGGCGGGGATGTCGATGCGGCTTCCCTTGGTGTAAATCCAAGAGCCTTCGCCGCCACGGGTGACGATGAAGGCCGACACTTTTTGCGCAAGCGCCTCGATACTCTGGCCCGTCTTCTCCTCCAGCAAGCGCGCTTCGTAGTCGTTGACCGTGACGTACTGGGCCTGCTCGATGAACGCCATCAACTCCGCGCCGTTGTACATGGGCATCCCCTGGCCGGGATCGAATATGAAGGGAATGCCGGCCTCGTGAAACTCGCGAGCGTGCTGAATCATGCCGTGGCGCCCC
>JBJXGQ010000458.1:0-3718 GCA_046160525.1 Burkholderiales bacterium | reverse complement strand
CCTTCGCGTCCTTGGCGTACTTCGCGGTGAATATTTGTTTGTGGCATTAAACCTTCGCGCTGGGCCGGGCGCTCATCATGTTGTACCAACGAATGAGATTGCGGTGCTCTTCTAGGATGGAAATCTTGCCCAACACTTTCGCGAAGTCTATGGAACACAGCGCGGTGACATCGGCCACCGACACGCGGCTGCCCGCGACGAATTCGTTACTAGCCAATTGCCGGTCGAACATTTCGAAGAAGCGCCGAACGCGTTTGTGACCTCGCTCCACTAACGACGGAAGCTGAGGAACGGCGGTGCCGTAGCCCGGAACACCACGATCCGCGAACGCAGGGTGCGTGTTGCGAAAAACTTCCGCCGCTCCGATCATTCCTTCGTCGTAAACCCGCCGCTCCCACATCTCGACGATGGCCTTGTCCTTCGCATCTGTTCCCATGAGTGCGGGAGAGGGATGGAGCGTTTCAAAGTAACGGCATATCGCCATCGCCTCGCCGATCTGCGTGCCATCGTCCAATTCGAGCATGGGGACCAAGGCGAAGGGATACTTCGCTTTGTAATCCGCACGCAAGGCGACACCTTCGCCTGCCACATCCTCGATGGGTAGCGTAAGCCCCTTTTCCGCTAGATACATCTTCACGCGCCGCGGATTGGGCGCGGGACCCCATACGTATAGCTTCATTGTTTCCTCTCCTCGTTGGTGCAGCGTTGGTTACGTTGTCCTTAGACTTTCCAGCACCGCTCGTGCATTCTTCATGTCGGGAAAATCGAAGCCCTCGGTAAAGCTATCGTACAGCGGTTGCAGCAGCGCTTTTGCTTCGGCCGCCTTTCCTTGAGATTGCCACAGCTTGGCGAGGGAGGTGGCGGCGCGAAGGTGTTTGGCCTTGGCCTCGTCTTCGATGGCGATCTCTATGGCTTCCCTGAAGAAATGCTCGGCGCGTTGGAGATCGGAGTTGGGTTTGCAAAAATGCAGTTCGCCTTCTATGCGGCTAATTTCAGGGTATCGAATGCGCCGGCGTCCCGGCTGGCGGTCCGCGGAGGATTCGAGCACATCAAACGCTTCGTCGTACCTGCCCGCCTGGCCATACACCGATGCAAGTTGCGCAGTAAGGCGCGATGCCACTACTGCTGCGGCTCCAGTCGCGCGGTACTGCGCCAGGGCATGCGTCATTTGCTCAATGGCTTGGTCGTACAGACCTACTTGGGCATGTGCCCAACCCTGGTGAAAACAGCCCATGGCATGCATCTGAGAAAATCCGTGCAGTTGCGCGAAGTCGATGGCTTCTGAGGCGTAGCAAAGAATGCGATCCGGCAGCCACATGAAGTAGGAAAGATCGAGCGTCCACATGAGGGCGCTCGATAGAGAAAAGGCATGGCCAATCTTTCGGCCGAGATCCAGACCTTTTTCAGAAGAGCGAAGAGCATGGTCTAGCGCACCCGTTTCCCACTGCATGTATGCGGCGTTCCACAGAGCTACCAGCCCAGGGTTGTGGCCATATTTGAAAGCAAGCTGTGCATAGGCGCTTTCATCATAGAGCCTCGTTGCCAACTCGGATTCCGCAAGTGCTTTGCGGTACATTCCCGCATACATCAAGGTTTGTCCTTGAACCTGATGGGCGTATAGCCGGTGAACAGGGTCTCCACTGTCGTCCGCCAGAGCGGCCAATTGCTGCGTGTAAGACTTCGCATCGGAAGCATGGCCGCGCCAAATCAAGGAAGTAATCAGTCCCACCAGGATACGAAAACGCTGGCCCGCATGGTGGCTCTCCCGGCTCAGATTCTCGGCCTCGACGAAATTTGTTAGCGCCCGTTCGGACGCCCAGCCTTCCAACAACGTGTGAATCGAACCGAGCTCGGCGTGAGCATCGATGCGGTGCTCGACAATGTTCTGCGATGATGTTGCGTTCTCCAGGAGCGCCAGCACGCGTTCGAAGTAGTGCAACGCTTCGCGATTGGCCGAGCGCAGATTGGCTTGGTGCCCCGCCTTCATATACCACTCTACGGCTTTTTCGTTGAGCCCTGCTCGGTCAAACTGCAGGGCCAAGAACCCTGGATCGCTTTGCGCGAGCTGGCCGTCCTTCTCCAATGAGGTGGCAACATTGGCATGCAATTGCTGTCGGCGGGATCTCAGAATGGATTCGTAGGCAGCATCCTGTACCAGTGCGTGCTTGAAAACATAAACCGCATCGGGCGCCGTGCCGCGTTTGAAGACGAGTTCGGAAGTCACGAGTTGATCTAGCGCAGCCGCCAATTGCGGGGCCGGCATTGAAGAAAGTTTGGCGATGAGCCTGTGACTGAACTCGCGCCCAATGACCGCGCCGAGTTGGATGAGATCCTTTACGGGTGCCATGCGATCCAATCTCGCAATGAGCGAGTCATGAAGCGAGGAGGGAATCGCCAGCGGCGGCAATGGACCCGTGACGGTGTAACGATCGCCGGCGTCTTTCATCAAGCCGGATTCCATCACGGCCTTGGTTAACTCCTCCACGAACAAGGGCACCCCGTCGGTCTTGGCGAGGATCTGCTCTAACACCTCTGGTGGCAACGGCTTGCCGCTCACACCCTCAGCCAGTACGGCGGTTTCCTTGCGCGAGAGACGTGCGAGGGTCAATGCAGTGACCCGCGATAGGCCCTTCCACGGCGGGCTGAACTCAGGCCGGTAGGTAATAACCAATAACACGCGCGATGAATCGAGGTGTTCAAGCAATACCCCAAACCCTTCCAAGGTCGAGGGATCCGCCCAGTGCGCATCCTCCAGCACCATCAGTACAGGTTGCTGGCCGGCAAGCCCCATGACTTGCTCCACCTGCGCGGCGATGGTGCGCTCCTTTTGTTGTTGCGGTGACAGCCGCAAATCCGGATATCCATCGGTGGGCAACGAAAGCATCGCCGCGAAGAGCGGGGCAATCTCGGTCACGTTTACCTGGGCTTGTGCCAGCAAGGCATCCATCTTCGCAAGTTTCTGAGTGGGAGTGTCCTCCGAAGCAAATTGCGCGGCGCGCTCGAATTGGTCGATGACCGGATAGAAGGCGCTGTTGTTATGGATGGACGAGCACTGATAATGCAAGGCGGTATGATTCTCACCGGCGATGCGGTCGCGTAGCGCGCGCGTGACGCGGGACTTGCCGATACCTGCTTCCGCGCTCAGCATCACCACTTGGCCTTCACCAGCTTTCGCTCGCTCCCAACGGTCTAGCAGCAAAGCGATCTCAGTTTCGCGCCCAATGAGCGGAGTCAATTGGCGTGCATGACTTGCTTCGAACCGGCCTTCCACTCTTCGCGAACCCAGTACCTTGAAAGCGCGAACCGGTTGAAGAATGCCCTTCAATGTGAGTTCGCCCAGATCGGCGAGATGGAATGCATCGCCGGCCAAGCGTTGCGTGGAAGGCGCGATCACAATCTCATCCAACCCGGCCACACCCTGGAGCCTAGAGGCCAGATTCGGCGTTTCACCTACCGCCAAACTGCCCTCGCCGTGGGTGTCGCCGCTGCCTTGCCCTACCACCACCGTCCCGGTGGCGATTCCGATCCGCGCCCGCAAGGGTACGCTCGATGAGATCTGGCGCAGCGCCGAGAGAATATCCAGCGCCGTCAATACGGAGCGGCTGGCGTCATCCTCGTGAGCCTTGGGCCAGCCGAAATAGATCATAAGCCCATCGCCCAAGTACTGGGCAACCTGTCCTTCGTAGCGCGCCACGACGCCGGTCGCGGCCCTGCGGTA
>JBJXGQ010000457.1:0-9473 GCA_046160525.1 Burkholderiales bacterium | reverse complement strand
ATGGCGTTGAAGATCTCCGGGTCTTTCTCGCCGTCATCTCCCAGGAAAATAAAGCTCACGTGCGGCAGGCGCGCGAATATGTTTTCTATTTTCGCGGTCTTGTACGCGACTTGGTCCGAGAGCGGTTCGCTGGTGGAGTCGTTGGTGACTTTCTTGGTGACCAGCACACCGCGCGGAAAACCGTTGCGGGCGAGAAAGGTCTCGATGGGGATGCTCAACTGGCGCGGCGACGCGGAGAGATAAATCATGGCGGCGGTTTCCGGGTGGGGGTTGCGCGCCAGCGCGCGCGCCAGAAAGGCGGCGGCACTCGGGACTGCCGAGCGTTGTAGGGGGTTTTTCATGAAGGTGTTGCCAAGCAAATCCGACTTGTCGTTGACCTGCGAGACCAATAAGGTGTCGTCGAGATCGGAGATCACGCCGATTTGGTTTTCACTTGGGACGATCAGCAGCGAACCGGCGGACTGCGCCTTGCCACCTGGCGCGCTCGCGGCAACCGGGTGCCAACCGCCTCCGAGGCGTGTTTGGGCCTCGATCCTGAAATAACCTTCGGCATCGGTTTTCGCTGGCCAAGAGTCATTGCCAATTTTCACCGTCACGGCCACACCGGGCTGTTCGTCGTTGATCATACGGCGCAAGTTGCGCCACAGATTGGTCCACCAGCTATCCTTCACGCCAAACTCGCGCAGATCTCGCCATTCCACAACACGGCCTTCCAGGCCGAAACCGCGCGCATCGCCAATGCCTGGATAGAGTTGAATAGCCACTTCATCCTTAGCCTCGCCGGGCAGCGGGATGAGACACAGCAATGCGATAAAAAGAATCCGCCAGGTAATAATCATGGCGCGGGAGCGGGCGGTTGGCGTAGCGCTTGATTGGCCTGCGCGCGTTCCGCTGCCGTCAAGGGTGCGTATCCCCGCGGCCACGGCCAGCCATATCCCCAGCGGAAGCGGCTGGGCCACCATGGCGAGCCGCCCACACGAACGCCTGCCAGCATGATGCGCGCGATGGCTCGTTCGCCGGTTACGGCAACACACGCTTGCAATGCCCGGTCCGCTTCCAGGCGCTCATCATAGGTACCTCCGCGCCAGTAGGCGCGGTCATGGGCGACACAGCAATCGCGCCAGATTTGCCGGTGCCGGGGCGTTCCATCGGGAAAATCGCTGCAACCGTCAGTGGTGAACGGGAGGATCGGTGCTCCGTCGTTGCAACCAGCCAAAAGCACCACCCCTATCAGCAATGCACTATGGAGAACAATTTTCCTCATCCGCCGAGTATGTCTTTTCGAAGACGCGCCTTGGCGCGAGGGCGCATTGTCCTCCAAGTTTCTTATCATCCGCCAGACAGACCGTCCCATGCAAAGGTTTAACGCCTTGTTCGCGAGGAATGCGCGCCGCCCCTACCATTCCTGTGCGAAACTTCCATCCTTGTGACCCAATACCGAGGAAGTTGCCGTGTTGAAGGCAATACGAGAGTTTTTTGATCTGAACATCGGCGCTAGCGCCAGCCCAGACAACGGCCAACACCGGCTGCAGCTGGCGACCGCCGCGCTGTTGGTCGAAGTCGCGCGCATGGATACGCACATTCACGCGGACGAGCGCCAAGCGGTATTGAACTCCCTGCGCGGGAAGTTCGGGCTCTCGGAGCAAGAGGCTTCGAGCTTGTCCGCGCTGGCGGAAGCGGAGGCCGGGCTTGCCACGGATTACTTTCAGTTCACCTCCCTCATCAACGAAAATTTTTCGCAGGAGCAAAAAATTCGCATGATCGAGCATCTATGGGAGGTCGCCTACACCGATAGTAAGCTCGACATGTACGAGGAGCATTTCATCCGCAAGATCGCGGATCTGCTCTATGTCCCCCACACACAGTACATCGCAACCAAACTGCGCGCACGCGATAACGCACGCTAAAGAGGAGATTCATGGACTTAAAGATCAAGGACCGAACCGCGCTGGTCACGGGCTCCACCGCGGGAATCGGATTCGCCATCGCCCAAGGGCTCGCCCAGGAAGGCGCGAGAGTTACGATTACCGGCCGCACCCAGGCGGCGGTGGAACGGGCATTGCAGCAGATTCGCAAGGCGGTTCCGGCGGCAACAGCCGATGGAGTAGCAGCCGATTGCGCGACGGTGGAAGGCGCGCGCAAAGTGTTCAAGCACTTGCCCGCCGCGGATATTCTGGTCAACAACCTGGGCATCTACGAGCGCAAGCCCTTTTTCGAGATCCCGGACGCAGACTGGCAGCGTATGTTCGACGTCAACGTGATGAGCGGCATTCGTTTCGCACGCCACTACGCACCGGCCATGGTGAAGAAGGCATGGGGCCGGATATTGTTCATCTCCAGCGAATCGGGCTTGTTCATTCCGCGCGAGATGGTCCACTACGGCATGAGCAAAACGGCGCAGCTTAGTATTTCGCGCGGGCTCGCGATGGAACTTTCCGGCACCGGTGTGACGGTGAACGCCGTGCTGCCTGGCCCCACGCGAACCGAGAACACGGATAAGCTGCGCGAACAGCGCGCCCAGGCCGCCAACATGACCGTCGCCGAAATCGAAGCGGACATTTTCGTGACTTGGCGCCCTAGCTCCATCATAAGACGCCTCGCGACCTGCGATGAGGTGGCGAACCTGGCGGTGTATCTTTGCGGCGAAGGGTCTTCGGCAACCACGGGCGCTGCGCTGCGCGTGGACGGCGGCGTAGTGAACCAGATAATGTAGGGAATCTTCCGTTCATGGTTCGACAGGCTCACCACGAACGGAAGATCAATTCAACGTGTTCTAAGGAAATTATCAATGATCGAATTGAACTTGGATATGGCGCAGCGAGCGGCCCATGCCGCGTTGGCGAAAGCCGCTGAGATGAAGAAGCCCATGACCGTCGCCGTGGTGGACGAGGCGGGCCGGTTGGTTGTTACCTTGAGAGGGGACAGCACCGGATTTCTCACCACCGACACTTCGCGCGCGAAGGCGGTTGCGGCCGCGAACTTCAAGCGGGCGACCATGGACATGGTGGAGTTGCAGAAGACCAATCCATTCTGGACGCACATCCCCGCCATCACCCATGGAGATGCGCTGCCCACTGGCGGCGCCGTGCCCATCGTGCTCAATGGCCGCGTCATCGGGGGCATTGGTTGCGGCGGAGGTACGCCGGAGGAAGATCATCAATGCGCGATGGCGGGTGCTGCCACTGTGACGCAGAAGTAAAAGGAGACCATCATGCAGAAACGCTCCTTGGGAAATTCGGGCATTCAGATCGCACCCCTGGTTTTCGGCGGGAATGTCTTTGGCTGGACCGCGGATGAGTCCATGTCCTTCCGGTTGCTCGACGCATTTCTCGCGGCCGGATTCGATTGCATCGACACCGCCGACGTATATTCGCGCTGGGTACCAGGCCACCAAGGCGGCGAATCGGAAACGGTGATGGGGAACTGGTTGAAAGCGCGCGGGTGCCGCGACCGCGTGGTGATCGCCACCAAGGTCGGCATGGAAATGGGGCCGGGTAGAAAGGGCCTTGCATCTTCCTACATTGAGCAATCCATCGAGGGCTCGCTCAAGCGCTTGCAAACGGATTACATCGACCTTTACCAATCCCATACGGATGACGCCGATACACCGCAGGAAGCGACGCTCGAAACCTACGCGAAACTCATCAAGCAAGGAAAGGTGAGAGCGATCGGCGCCTCGAACTTCAAGGGGGCGCGGCTGGAAAGTGCGTTGAAGGCGAGCGCGCAGCGCGGCCTGCCCGTGTACCAAACGCTGCAACCGCATTACAACTTGTGCGAGCGCGGTGATTACGAGCGCGACCTCGAACCGCTATGCCTCGCGAACGGCATTGGAGTCATTCCGTATTTTTCCCTCGCGGCCGGTTTTCTCACCGGAAAATACCGTTCGGAAGCTGATTTGAGCAAGAGCCCGCGCGGAGGCGGATTGAAGAAGTATCTCAATGAGCGCGGCTTGCGTATCTTGAATGCGCTCGACACCGTGTCGAAGAACACCTCCTCCACGCCGGCATCGGTCGCGCTTGCATGGCTGCTCGCAAGGCCGAGCATCACGGCCCCCATCGCCAGCGCCACCAATCTAGCGCAGATGGACACATTGCTGGCCGGGGCAAGGCTGGCGCTGGAGCGGAGTGCCATGGATTTGCTGAACCAAGCCAGCGCTTGATGCCACACTGTGCCGCCCTGGTTTTGTTTTCTGGCGGCCAGGATTCGGCCACCTGCCTGGCCTGGGCGTTGGAGCGCTACGAACGTGTGGAAACCATCGGCTTCCAATACGGCCAGCGCCACGCCGTGGAGATGGAATGCCGCCCTCGCATACTGCGCTCGCTGCGGCAAGCGTTTTCGCGTTGGGACGAAAAATTAGGCGAGGATCACGTCGTGGATCTGGGTGTCCTGGGCAAGTTGAGCGACACCGCGCTTACGCGCAACAAGGCTATCGAGTTCGAGCGCAACGGATTGCCCAGCACTTTTGTTCCGGGACGTAACGTGATGTTCTTCACGCTGGCCGCGGCGCTTGCCTACCGGCGCGAACTCAACGTGCTGGTGGGCGGGATGTGCGAAACCGACTATTCGGGCTATCCCGATTGCCGGGACGACACGATCAAGGCACTGCAAGTGGCGCTCAATCTCGGATTGGCGCAACGCATGGTTCTGGAAACTCCGCTCATGTGGCTCACCAAGGCGCAAACCTGGGCCTTGGGGAAGGACTTGGGCGGCGAAGCGCTGCTGTCTATCCTCGTGGAGGAAACGCACTCTTGTTACATGGGAGACCGCGCGCACCGGCATCCGTGGGGATATGGTTGCGGGGAATGTCCGGCCTGCGAACTGCGCGCAAACGGATTCAAGCAATACCGACTGATCTCGTAGGTTGGGCTGAACGCACGTGAAGCCCAACAATCATTGCCCGCGCAAGCACGCGTTGGGCTTCATTTCATTCAGCCCAACCTACGCAACTCAATCACCGTAAGCGTGTAACTGGCTCCGGCCCGGAGGGCCGGAGCACAGGGGGCAGAAACTTCTAGAGCCCCGATCCTAATACGAAGTCGAAATCGGCCTTCAGATACTTGCCCGAACTCTTGGTGGCAAGGGCGAGTTGCGGTTTGTGGCCGGCCCAGGGGTCGCCCGCGCGGAACTCGTCATCCTTGAAGTACAGTTGCGTGGTGACCGCCTGGTGCAAGAACGGCAGCACGGAGATGTGAATGTGGCGGGCACGGGTAAGGCCGCCATACTTTTCCAATCCCGGCACGCCTGGCGGAATGGGATAGGCTCCAGGCACGATGGTTTCGATTTCGTAGCGGCCGCGCTCGTCGGTCATCAGCATTCCGCGCAGGTTGAAGGGCATGGGCGGCTCAAGAAAATCGCCTGGGCGCTTCTTGTCGTAGAAGCCCTTGGTATCCGCCTGCCAGATCTCGATGAGCGTCTTGGGCAAGGGGGTGCGGCAATCGGAGCTGTATACCGTACCAGTTAGCATCAATCGCTGGCCAGGCTCTTCGTCGCGGGCGAGCTTGACTTGAAACAAGGGCGCGCCGTAGTTGTACATGGGCCCAAGAATATCGCTGGACGTCAGCGCGCACTCCTTGGCCAGTGCGATACCGGACGACGCGATGGCGGCACCGCCCAGCATGGTTACGCCGCGGCGCAGGAATGCCCTTCGGTCCATGGGCAACTCGGGATGGGAATGCATTTTCGATCTCCTCACTTTTCGTGTTTATTGGATGGCCCGAAGCGCAATTTCTTCGGACATTCGGCGCCTTGATGCATGTTTGACGCAGCACGTCTGGGCACGCCTAATTCGCCGCGGATTTAGCTTAACACGCCCCGGCGATCACGGCGCCGTTCCATAAGGCACGCATCAGCGCCCGAGTAAAAATACGCCGAAGCCTTCGAGACTTTCGCCCCAACGGCCCGCGACCTTCCAGCCCTCGCCGCGCGCCATGGCGGAAAATTGCGCGACGGTGAACTTGTGGCAGTTCTCCGTATGGACCCGCTCTCCCTGACCGAACACGAAACTGTGCCCCGCCACGCGCACGCGCTGTTTCGCCAGACTCACCAAATGCATCTCGATGCGGTCGCGATCAGGATAAAAGGGCGCTTCGTGCCGGAAGCATTCAAGGTCGAAATTACCCCCCAGCTCCCGGTTGATACGGCTGAGCAAGTTGAGATCAAAACGCGCCGTCACCCCGCGTGCATCGTCGTAGGCTGGTATCAGAAGGTTCGGATCGCGCGTGGAATCGACACCTATGACGAGCCAGGAGGCTGGCCCGAGCACATCCCCGAACTGGCCCAGCAGCGCTTGCGCCTGTGCGGGTGTGAAGTTACCGATGGATGAGCCCAGGTACGCGCCCACGCGCGGCCCGCGCAGCGGCAGCGCGTGCGATAGAGAGCGCAAGGCGGCCGCGTCGGTGAGATCGGCCACGATGGGCCTGCACTTCAACCCCGGCATTTGCGCCTGCAACCCACGCACCGAAGCCGCGAGGAAATCCGCCGCGATATCCACCGGAAAGTAATACTGCAAGTCCGCCATGGCGCCGAGTAGCAAAGGTGTCTTGCGGCTTGATCCGCTACCGAACTCCACCACCGATGCACCGGAACCTATGTGCGCGGCGATACTCATCGCATGCGCCTGCAACAGGGCAGTCTCCGCGCGCGTGAGGTAGTACTCGGGAAGCTGCGTGATCTCTTCGAACAGTTCCGATCCGAGGTAGTCGTAAAACCACTGGCACGGGATGTACTTTTGCGAGGCTGACAGTCCCGCCACGACATCGTGCTCGAAACGGTTGTCGCTGGCCTTTGCATGGCGCAAGGCGGCAGTGCTCATGGAAGATCCCGCGCCAAACGCAGCCCCATGAATTGCCAGCGCTGGTGGGGATAAAAGAAATTGCGGTAACTGGCGCGCACATGCCCGGCAGGCGTGGCGCAAGAGCCACCGCGCAGCACATATTGCCCGTTCATGAATTTTCCGTTGTATTCCCCCACGGCGCCGGCCGCGGGGCGAAAGCCCGGATAGGCGGTGTAGGGGCTCGCGGTCCACTCCCACACATCACCGTAGAGCTGCTTGAGCGGATACTGTGAATCGGACGCCGTGCTGGCCGGGCGCATACGCCCGCCGCCCGCGAAGTGCCCCTCCACTGGCTGCGCACGCGCCGCAGCTTCCCATTCGAATTCGGTGGGCAGGCGCTTGCCCGCCCAGCGCGCATAGGCATCGGCTTCAAAATAAGAGATGTGGCACACCGGCGCATCCAAATCCAACTCTCGCTCCCCCGCGAGCGTCATCTGCCGCCAGCCGCCATCTTTGCGGCTCCAATACAACGGCGCTTGCCAGCGTTCGCGTTCCACCAACGCCCAACCGTCGGAGAGCCAATGTTGCGGCGACCGGTAGCCGCCATCTTCCATGAATGCCAGCCACTGCGCCTGGTTTACCGGCCGCGAGGCCAATGCGTAGGGACGCAATAACACGTCGTGCCTGGGCGTCTCGCAATCGAACGCGAATCCCCGCCCATCGTGGCCGGTGCTCACCTGGCCGCCCGCGTAGGGCACCCATTGCATTGGGGTGGCGCCAGATTTCTCCACCGCTTCCGGTGTGGTCCGGTAGGCGGGCTTGAGGGGATTTTGCGCAAGCAAGTGCAGGAGATCCGTTAGCAACAATTCCTGGTGCTGTTGCTCGTGCTGAATTCCCAGCTCAATGAGGGCGAGCGCGCCAGGCGATAGCTCGTGCCACGCGCCCCTTAACGCCGCATCCACGTGCGCGCGGTATGCGAGCACTTCATCCAGCGCGGGCCGCGTGAGCATCCCCCTGCGCGCGCGCGGATGACGCTCTCCCACCGCGTTGTAATAAGAATTGAAAAGATAGCGGTAGCCCCCGTGAAATACCCGGTAGCCGGGTACATGGCGGGCTAGCACGAACTCTTCGAAGAACCATGTGGTGTGCGCGAGATGCCACTTGGACGGGCTGGCATCCTCCATGGATTGCACGGTCGCATCCGCGTCGGAGAGCCCATGCACGAGACGCAGCGACAGCTCACGGCATTGCGTGAGCAACGCCGCGCAGCCAGACTGCGATGCCTCCTCCCTCACCAACGTCCTGCCCATCAAGGTGCTCCAATAGATCTTTCGGCTTATTCTTGTGCGCCAATCCGCGCCGTACGGGGCTAGCTTACGCTCTATTGAAGATACGTGGGAGGGGCAGAATCGTCAACTTGCGTACAGCAACACGTCCCGGCGTTCCGCTTCCCAGAAGGCTTCATCGGGGAGAGTGATGGCGTCCAAGTCCGCGGGCGTGCTACCGCGGTCGTCAACCCACTCCCGCAGTAATTCGCTGCCGTTGATGAGATCGATGGCCAAGCGGCCACGCTCGTATTCGTAGGGAAAATCGCGCCATAGATCGTAGCCGGGATACAACCGCCGGATTGCCTTGAAGGCCAAGGCCTGCAAACGCCACGGGCGAAAGGCCGCGTGATCGTAAGCGCCGTCCTCCACGTGAATGTGGACGCCCGCGCACAGTTTGCCCGCATGCTTGTGGAAGGTGGGCTCGAACCAGCAAGATCTGAGGACACAACCGCGCAACCACCCAGGGGCCAGTGCTTGCATTTGCGCGATGACCTTTCCCGCATCCAGATCCGGTGCGCCGAAGAGTTCCAGGGGCCGTGTGGTGCCGCGCCCTTCGGAGAGTGTAGTGCCTTCGAGCATCACAGTGCCCGCATAACAGCGTGCCATCCAGAGATTGGGCGCATTGGGGCTCGGATTGATCCACGCGCGCTCGCCTAACGGCCAGCCATACCCTGGAGCTTGCCCCGGCTGCCAGCCTTGCATTTCGATCACCCGGTAATCCACATCGAGATGCAGCTTCTTGATGAACCAGTGCCCGAGTTCCCCCATGGTGAGGCCGTGGCGCATGGGCAGATCGCCCGCGCCGACAAAGCTCTCCCAGCCACTGCGCAGCCTCAGCCCTTCGATGGGACGCCCCGCCGGGTTAGGGCGGTCGAGCACCCACACGGATTTGCCGTGCTTCGCCGCTTCTTCCAGCACGTAGCGCAACGTAGTGATGAAGGTGTAAATGCGGCAACCCAGATCCTGCAAATCCACCAGCAGCACGTCGAAACTATCCATCATGGCGGCCGTGGGCCGCCGCACTTCGCCGTAGAGACTAAATACGGGGATGCCGAGCGCCGGATCGGAAAAGTCCGGCGATTCCACCATGTTGTCCTGCTTGTCGCCGCGCAATCCGTGCTGCGGCCCAAAGGCCGCGGATAAATGCACGTCGCCCAGGCCGGCGATAGCGTCCAACGCATGATCAAGCTGGGCTGTTACGGAGGCTGGGTGCGCAAGCAGCGCCACGCGCTTGCCCGCAAGAGGCTTGCGTAACGCGGCTTCCTCTAAAAACCGGTCCAGGCCAAATTTCATTCGGCATTTCCTTCCAAATGCAGAACAAATCCATCACGGTGGTGAAAATCGGGTTTCCCCGGCGGATGCGCCAGGGCCCA
>JBJXGQ010000456.1:0-5708 GCA_046160525.1 Burkholderiales bacterium | reverse complement strand
ACGTATTACCCGGCGTGCGCTTCGCGGTGGATGCCTATATCAACTTCGCGCGCCGCGCGCCCTGGCAAGAGGCCGTGTGTTCCAGCCTGACGGAATTGTTCGCCCCGGAGATTCACAAGGAGCGCCTGGCCAATTGGCCCCAGCATTACCCGTGGATCGACCAGTCCGGTTACGCGTATTTCCGCAAGCGGCTCTCGGAAGCCCGCCGTGACGTGCAACACGGCCTCGACGTCACGCTGGATTATTTCAAGACGCGCGAGCAGCAAGAGCGCGCGCTGGAAATTCTGCAATTCAAACTCGATATCCTGTGGGCCATGCTGGACGCCATGCAAATCGCCTACGGCATCGGTGCGCAGAAGGCGGGACAAGGCACGAGGATGCCCGATGAGTGATTCCCTGCCGCCGGACCAAATCATCGAACTTCAGCGCCAATACCGCTTCCAATGGGAGCCTGCGCAAGATTGTTTCGTGCTGCTCTACCCCGAAGGCCTGGTGCAACTCAGGGGCAGTTCGGGCGAGATCATGAAGTACGTGGACGGGACGAACACCCTGGACGGTATCGTCGCCAAGTTGGAGCAGGCTTTCCCGGGCAACGACCTGCGCCCCGATGTCATCGGTTTTTTGGAGCACGCACATGGAAAAGGCTGGATCCGCGTCAAACCCTAGCGCAACCTTCGCCTCTCGCGGCCCCCTGTGGGTGAACGCGGAGATCACCTACAAGTGCCCGCTGCACTGCGTGTTCTGCTACAACCCGGTGGATTACGCCAAGACCGGGCCCGAACTCACCACCGATGAGTGGCGCACGGCGCTGCGGCAAGCACGCGAACTGGGCGCCGTGCAATTGGGCGTTTCGGGCGGCGAGCCGCTCATGCGCGATGATTGTGAAGAGATCATCGCCGAGGCCGGCAAACTGGGTTACTACGTCAATTTACTCACCTCGGGCATCGGGCTCACGGAAAAGCGCATCGCCGCCTTCAAGGCCGGCGGGCTCAATCAGATCCAACTCTCCTTTCAGGATTCCACCAAGGAGATGAACGATTTTCTGTCGAGCACCAAGACCTTCGATCTCAAGGCAAAAGCCGCCAAGCTGATCAAGCAGTACGACTACCCCATGGTGCTCAACGTGGTGCTGCACCGGATGAACATCGATCACATGCAGCAGATTCTGGACATGGCGCTGGCCATTGGCGCCGACCACGTGGAGCTCGCCAACACGCAGTACTACGCCTGGGCCATGGTCAACCGCGATCAATTGCTGCCAAGCCTCGAGCAACTCACGCGGGCGGAAGAGGTCACCAATAAATTCCGCGAGAAAGTGGGCAACAAGATAAAGCTTTACTTCGTCGTGCCGGACTACTACGCCAACCGGCCAAAGAAGTGCATGAACGGCTGGGGCTCGACATTCCTCAACATCGCGCCCGATGGGCTGGCCATGCCTTGCCACGAAGCGCGCATGCTGCCCGGCCTTAATCTGCCGAACGTGCGAGATCACGACGTGAAGTGGATATGGCAAGAGTCGCCCGGCTTCAAGGCCTACCGCGGGGACACGTGGATGAAGGAACCTTGCCGCAGTTGCGACGAAAAGGAAAAGGATTGGGGCGGGTGCCGCTGCCAGGCCTATCTGTTGACGGGGGACGCCACCAGCACCGATCCCGTGTGCGACAAATCGCCCAAGCACGATCTCATTACCAAGGTGGTGGAAAAAGCCCAGGTTCCCGGCAAACCGGCGAGCGTCCATCCCATTGTTTTCCGTTTGGACAAGAACTCCGCCACGCGCTCGGAACCGGCCAAACCAGAATCGGTCATTGCCGGGTAGGCCGGCGTCAGGCGCTCAGGCGCGGGCGAATTCGGGTGGTGTAAAAGTAAAGGCCCGCGCCAAACGCCAATGCTAGAGCAATCCATACAGCAACCTTGCCCATCGATCCGCCTTTGGCAACCGAAAACGGGAAACGCGCGACCAGTTGCTGCTTGTCCATTACCGTCACCAAGCCCACAAACTTGCCAGGCTCCTTGAAGTGATGTTCAAAGTGGACAGACCCCGTTGGGTAGATCTTCGGGGGCATGTGCAGCACGGTGATGGCGTCGAGATTCTCCTCCGAACCGGTGTCAAGGATGATTCGGACTTCCGTGGGTAATGCGCGCAATGCCTGGTCGACATAGTCCAGCACGACGATGGTAAGCCCCGTGCTCGGAATGTCCTCGCAGAATTCTTTCTCCGCGCTGCTCTCCGGTTGGTAGCCCACGAAATGTATGTTGTAGGGGCCCACGCGCAACCGGCAAATATCTTCGTCCATGGAAAGCCCGCCGTGGCTCATGGCAAACCCCGGCCATCCCATGGCCAGTAAAGTAACCACCTGCAATACGAGTTTCAATGGCGGGAATAAAGGCCTGCCCGGCAGCGGGCAGGCCTTGGGATCAAATGGTTTTCTTGAATACGGGGAGGATAGGCCCGGCAACACTGTTGATGTGCCGCTGCCCCTTATCGTCGTAGAAGAACAACAAGGCGCCCACTCTGCTATCGACGTTGGTGAGAAAACCCACTAAGCGCTCCAGTTCCCATGCGGCATCGGTTGCATCCAACTTGACGATGCGGGTCTCGCCCGGCGCGAGAGGAGTATCTTCGGCCACCACCAACCCGCTGGCTGGCAGTAATTCCTTCGGGTAGGCCGGGTCTACCGCGCCCACCGCCGGCGGCAGCCCATTGTTGACGAAGCGCAGACTGGCCGTCATGAACTCCCCAAGGCGTACCGGATGCGTGGCATTGTTGGTGACTTCGATATTCATGCGCAGGCTGCGGCCCGGAACGTCGTATTCCGCCTTTTGGAATTTAACTGCCACCAGCTTCGGTGTTTCCGGAAGCGGCGGGGTATGGAGCGAACCGGCTTGCAGCGGGACCAGACGAGGATAGGCAGCGGTGACACTCTTGTAGCCAGCGATGACGACCACCAGAATCAGGACCAAGACGCCCGCCGCCACTTTGTCGTCCATTTTCGTGATCAACAAATCGTCGAGTCCCTTCTGCACCGCCATCCAGCGCGGAATGAGCAACGGCCGGCGCAACCACCAGATGATCCACGCGAGCGCGAGCACGATGTATCCCGTTTGCCACATCTGTGCGCGTGCCACGCCGTAGTTCTGCGTGTCTTCTATGTGAGTGCCATCGATCGTGGTCACGGCATGCCTGAAGTCTGCCGCGTTACCGCTGACCTGCACCCAACTTCCAGGGCCGACGATGGGCCCGGCTCCGCTCACATTCAACATCGGATGAAAGTGCCAGCGGCCGGGTATGCGCCCTTTCATAACCATTTTGAAAGTGTAGTCGCGGCCTATTTGCAGGTTCTTCAGCGACTGCCTGGCCGGCACATCGTTGATATACGACTCCACCCGGGTCAGCACCGCACCCGGCGTGGCGTTGGACATGAACACCAGATCGGGTTTGGTCACCGCGTCCGGCCAATCGGCCATGAGGTGAAACTTGCCCGATACCGTGACGGTTTCGTTGACCTTGATGTCCTGGGCCGACCACTGCACGTCATACCATTGGATGGTGCGCGTGCGAATGTAGGGTTCCGTTGCCCGCTCGCCGTGCGCCAATGCCGGCAGTGGGGCCATCGCCCCCGCGAGGGTCAGAATACCCAGCGCCCACAAGATGATTTTTTCGATGGGGATCATCACTGCGCCCCTTTGCTGGCATAACCCAATCCCATCGCGGCGCGAAAGCGCTTGCCGGTGGGAATGTAAGTCGGGGTAGAAAGCTTAGTCCCAACCCACCAGAAAATCGCGTAAGCGAAAATACAGATGAAGCCGGAAAAGGCCGTGGACACCCACACCGCCGAATCCTCGAACGTGCGCAAGGTTCCCCGCTCGATCATGCGAATATATTCGGGCGTGGCGGAACGCGGATAGGTGTAACCGATCAGATCGGCCAGGGATACCATCTGGCCCATGTGTTCCACGGGCAGGAAATAAGGCGCCAGATAGATCCAGTTGCTGGGGAAGAAAAGCAGCGCGTACAACAAGCCCCCGAACACACCCGTCAGTACCCAGCTGCGTGTCATCGATAAAATCGCATCCAGCGCAATGGCACTCAGAAGGCATGTGGACGGAATCACCAGCGCCAGAGGGAAATACGCCAAGGCTTCCCAGCCGTGAAAGCGCACGATCCAGGTGCCGATCAGGAGAAGCCCGACACTGGCGGTGGCGCCGATGGGTAAGCGGAACAGATTCCAGAAAATCGCCTGAAACGCGACCGCCATCATCATGGTCACCACTGGCGTCACCAGCACCCAGTACTGGCGGTCCTTCCAGTCGATGAAGAAATCCCAGTCGCCCGCCAGCAGGATAAAGTGAATCTGGGTAACCGAAATAATTAGAAAAGCGGCAACCACCACCACCATCCAGTCGAAGAGTCTCGACCATTTGGCTACTTGTGGGGACAATCCGGCGGAATCCACGACTGCTCGGTCATTGGCTGTCATGCTGTCTCTCCCTATATGTAATTTTTATTCGCCCTGGTCCAGGACATTGCCCGTTATGCTGGCGGGCGGCAGCCTGAAAACTAAAGAGCCCGTCCGCTAAACTCTAGCTGGACGGGCTCTCAGTATTCAGAAACTTCCCCTACCTACCGTGCCGCGGCGTGCTGAGTAGCACTCAATTCCTTGAACAGCTCCGCCATGCGCATGACTACTTGCAGGAGCAAGCCGCCTATGCCGATGCCTGTCCATCCCAGCACGACAAAGCCCCAGTGCAAGGGGTGGGTGAATATCTCCTCGGTGAGCCAAAACGCGTGGCCCCACTCATTGAATCCCAGATTGGGAAGGATCAAGCCAGGCCCCAATACCACCATGATCAACGGTACCGAGAAGTTGTTCGCGAACTTAGGTAGACGCGTCATCGCGTAAAGCATGCTGCCAACGCCAAACAGAATGTAGGCGGGAATCGCGAAATAGAAAAGAACGATGTGGCTCGGCGTGAAGACCGTATCGCGGACCACCGTCTGGTGCCAAGTAGCATCGGCCTCGCCATTGAAACTGGCGATGAAGATGAACGCGAAGGTATAGAGCAATAGCCACCCGACCGCGTTGAAGTAGCGCCTCAGCTCCGTCTCGGCATCAAGCTTTTCCAGATTCTTGTCCCGCGTGACCCATAGGTAAATCCAGGTTACGACCGAAGCCACGGAGATGAAAACCACCTCCACCTTGAGCAGGGTCATCCAGTACTTCTGAAAATCCTCCGAGGTGGAGTCGAGCCCGAATTCAAAGGCGTACATCCCTTGATAGGCGCGCAGTCCCATATAGATCGCGAACATCACGCCCCAGATAATTGCCAGGGGCCCGAGATTTATGATCCTGCGCGAGGACGGCGACGCGGCCCCTCGTAGCCCAATTCCCGGTTCAGTTACAGCTGACATAACCTTCTCCTTATGAAAGCAGACCCATTGGTTCGCACCAGCAATTACGGCGCAGGACGTTTAGAGTACACCAACTTTTGATGAAATGGTTGCCGTGTAAGCGCCCATGCTATAGATCCAACTCATGTCGCGGCGCAGCAGAAAAGCGCAATTAGCCGTCAGTGATGATGGCCGCCCGGCCCATGCACGTGTCCATGGTGTAGCTCCTCCTTCGAGGCTGCGCGAACGCCCGTGACCTTGCACGAGAACACAACCGTCTTGCCCGCCAGCGGATGATTGCCATCGACGCAGACGGTGG
>JBJXGQ010000455.1:0-2592 GCA_046160525.1 Burkholderiales bacterium | reverse complement strand
AAGCGATCACCCTGTGACTTGAGGAAATCCAATTCCTTGCGGGCGTCGTCCTTGCGGCCTACCTTGATCAGTGCCTGTGCATAGTTGAAGCGGATGGCCAACAAGTTGGGAGACGCCTTTGCGGCCTTTTCAAGCAGATCCAATCCGCGGGCGGTATCCCCTCTTTGCACCAGAAGCCAGCCTAGCGTGTCCATGATGGCGGTGGACTGCGGCGAGAGTTTGAAGGCCGCCTCCGCATACTCCAACGCCTTGGGATCCTTGATCTTGTCCGCCGACCACGCCAGATTGTTCAGCAGCAAGGAGTTGTTCGGCGCGATCGCCACCGCCTCCTTGTAGTAGCGCACAGCGGTCTGATGATCGTCGTCCCGGGTCGCGCGCTCACTCAGGTAGGCGCGCACCGTGATGTCCTTGCTGTTGGCTGCGATCCACTCCGATGCCACTTGTGCGGCGCGATCCTTCATGCCCGTCTTGGTCAAAGCGGCGTGCAGACGAATGACCATGGCGGCGGACGGCGCCTGACGCTGGCCGGTCTGCAGCACCTCCACGGTCTCTGGCCACTTTTCCATCAGCGCGAGCACCCCGGATTCGAGTTCATAACCCAGCGCCTGTTTGGGCTGCTTTTCCCGCACCTCGCGGGCCAGCCTCAAGGCCGATTCGTATTTCTTGTCGACCACCAGTGCCTGCACCTTGATGCGCTTGAGTTCTGTGCTGTCCGGGGCGATCTGCAACGCGCGATCCAAGGTCTCGATAGCCTTGTCACGTTCGCCAAGGGCCACCTGGCTCCGCGCCATTCCCACCAGGACGGGTACAGAACGGGGCTGTGTCTTTTGCACCTCCCCATAGGTCGCCAGCGCCTGGTTATGGTCCCCGGTGGACTGCAATGTGGAGGCCAGCGCCATTTTCAGATTGATGCTGTCGGGTACCGCCGCCACCGCTTCGCGCGCCAGCGAGACAGCCTGCTTGCGATCACCGCCCGAAAACGTGGTCTCGATAAGCATGAGCCGTATGCGCTCAGCGCCCGGGTTGTCCTTGAGGAAACTGACGAGCGGCGCCGATATCACCTCGACTTTCTCACCCGATGCGCGCAGCAAACGCGCGTAATCGAAGGTCAGTTGTTCGCTCTTGGGGTTGGCCGCCACCGCGGTTTCGTAGCGCTTGCGCGCATCCTGCGGTTTCTTCTCCACCAGATCCATGCTTGCCAGATAACGGATCGCCGACGCGGCGGCGGGGTCACGCTGCAGGGCGATCTCGAACTGCTTGCGCGCGTTGGCGGAATCGCGCTTGGTCAGGAGAACGACGCCACGCAGCGTCGGGGCGAGCGCGGCACCTGGACTCTTCTTCTCGGCGGCATCCACCCATTTCAACGCCTTGTCGATCTCGCCGCGCCGAAGATGATGCGCGACCAGCGCGACATCCGACTGTGCCTTGTCCGTGCTTGATCGTGCGCTCTCTTCGAGCACGCGCAGCCCTTCTTCCTCCTTGCCTTCCGCGAGCAACGCCTGCCCGTGGCGCAATGAGGCCAGCCCGGAAGCATCACCTTGCTCAGCGCTGAGTTCGAAGTACTTGGCGGCGTCTCCAAGATTGCGATTGCGCG
Source organism: Burkholderiales bacterium (assembly GCA_046160525.1). GTDB lineage: Bacteria > Pseudomonadota > Gammaproteobacteria > Burkholderiales > SHXO01 > SHXO01. Next base: position 998 of record JBJXGQ010000455.1, on the reverse strand, counting down.
CCGCCACTTCTCCGGCCAACAGCAGAAGGCGTGCGTCCTTGGGGAATAGTTCCAGACTTTCATTCAGCGTCCGCTGCGCGCGCTCGGTCTCGCCGGCACCAAGATAGGCCGCGACCAGCAGCTGATGGACGAAAAGATTCCGCTTCTGCGCCTTGACCGCGGAGGTCAGATACTGGATGGCCTGCTGGTAGCTCTTGAGCTGGACTGCGGCGGCGCCAGCGATCACCTGGGCCGGTGTGAACCCGGGTGCCCGGCTGAGCGCCTGCACGGCTTTCTCCAGCGCCCCGGCGTAGTCCTTGACGTGATAGGCGAGCATGGCCAGTACATGCAACGTACGCGGATCATTGGGCGCCTTCTTGGCCATCTCGGTGACGGCGGCCTTGGCGTCGTCGATTTTGCCAGCCTCGAGCAATTGCGATGCGAGCGCGTAGCGATCGCCGATGCTCTCCGGGTAGTACTCCACCAGCTTGCGCATGACAGCAATCGATTGATCGCGCTCACCGCTGGTCTGATGGATGGCGGCCCGCAGGGTCAGGGCTTCGCGGTCCGTGGGCGACTTGCCAAGAATCTCGGTGAGGATGGTGGTGGCTGCTGCCATGTCTCCGCGCGCGGCGGCGACCCGTGCCTGTCCGACGCGTGCCATGCTGTTGGTCGCCGAAAGTCGCAGGGCCTCCTCATAGGCCTGAACCGCATCGTTGATCTTGCCACGCGCGAACAGGGCGTTGCCCGTCATGGCGCGCAGATCGGCATTGGCTTCGGGACTGCCGATATCCTGTCCGCCGAACTCCTTCACGAACTCATCGAGCTTGCCCTGCGAATAGACCGTGCGCGCCAACTCGAGGTCAGCCTGCCCCTTGTCGTAGCCCAGTTCGAGGGCACGGCGCAATTCCTTTTCCGCACCCGCCAGGTCACCGGTTTCCCGCAGCGCCACGCCCAGATTGAAGCGGGCGTCCTTGTGATTGGCATCTTTCTGCAGGGCGGTCTTGAGCTGAAGGACG
>JBJXGQ010000454.1:0-28427 GCA_046160525.1 Burkholderiales bacterium | reverse complement strand
GGAGGACATAACCGGTCAGCCGATTTTTTGGCGCACCCAGGCCTCGACACTGCCCAAGGCTTGCGGAAGCTTGGCCGCATCCGTACCACCAGCTTGCGCCATGTCGGGCCGCCCGCCACCCTTGCCCCCCACCTGCTGAGCGACGAAGTTCACCAACTCGCCCGCCTTGACCTTGGAAGTCATGTCGTTCGTGACACCCGCGATGAGAGACACTTTGCCGTCCTCGGCTGACGATAGGACGATCACGGCGCTCTTCAATTTATCCTTGAGCTTGTCCAAGGTTTCTCGCAGCACCTTGGCGTCGGCACCTTCCATGCGCGCGGCCAGCACCCGGGTTTCCCCAATGGCCACCGCGCTGGCCGCGAGATCATCGCCTTGCGAGGAAGCCAACTTGGATTTCAGGCCCGCGACTTCCCTTTCCAAGGATTTCATCTGCTCCAACACCTGGCCGATCTTGGCGTCGATCTCCTGGGGCTGCGCCTTGAGCAACGCAGCCGCGCCAGCAAGCCGCGTATCGAGCGTGCGAACGTAATTCGAGGCCACCGATCCCGCGATGGCTTCCACGCGCCGCACCCCCGCGGCCACGCCGCCCTCGGACACGATCTTGAAAAAACCGATGTCCCCGGTGCGCGCCACATGGGTACCACCGCAAAGCTCGCGGGATGTACCGATGTCCAGCACACGCACTTCGTCGCCATATTTTTCGCCAAACAATGCCATGGCACCGTGCTTCACCGCATCGTCGAAGTGCATGACGCGCGCCTGGGTCGAGGCGTTTTGCAGGATCTGCGCGTTCACCATGTCCTCGACCTCATGAATTTGCGTGGCCGTCATGGGCGAGTTGTGGCTGAAGTCAAAGCGCGTCTTGTCCTCGTCCACCAGCGAACCTTTTTGCTGAACATGGGAACCCAAGACCTGGCGCAGCGCCTTGTGCATCAAATGCGTCACGGAATGATGGCGCATTGTGCGCGCGCGTAATTCTTCATTCACGAGGGCATCCACGGCCTCCCCCGCCTTGAGCGTACCGGAGGCTAGCGTACCGTGGTGGCCGAAAACTTCCGCTTGAATTTTTTGCGTATCGCTCACTTCAAAGACTGCTTGAGCGGTTTTGAGCACGCCGCGGTCGCCCACTTGCCCGCCGGATTCCGCGTAAAAAGGCGTCGAATCCAGCACCACGATGCCGTTGTCTCCCGCGCCAAGCGCCTGCACTACGCTGCCATCGCGATAGAGCGCCAGGATTTTTCCGGGATGCGATAAAGCTTCGTAGCCTTTGAAGCGTGTGGCCGCGCCCTGGTATTCCACCGTCCCCTTCATGGAAAACTTGCTGGCGGCGCGCGAGCGCACTTGCTGGGCGCTCATGGCCGCGTTGAAACCGTCCATGTCGATTTCAAACCCGCGTTCGCGCCCGATATCGGCGGTGAGGTCGATGGGAAAACCGAAAGTGTCGTAGAGCTTGAAGGCTGTTTCGCCATCCAGCCGCTTGGCGTTCTTGCCCAGCGCGGCGTCGAGAATTCCCATCCCGGTTTCCAGCGTTTCGGCAAAGCGCTCTTCCTCCTGCTTCAAGGTGGCGGTGATGCGGCCTTGGTTCTTTGCCAGTTCCGGATACGCAACACCCATCTCTTTGGCCAAATCGGCCACCAGCTTGAAGAAGAAGGGCTGTTTACATCCCAGTTTGTAACCATGCCGCATGGCGCGCCGCGCGATGCGGCGAAGCACGTAGCTGCGCCCTTCGTTGCCGGGAATGACACCATCGCAAATCAGGAAGGAACAAGCGCGAATATGATCGGCGATGACGTTAAGCGATGGCGAAGCCAAATCCTTGGCGCCGGTCGCGCGCGCCGCCGCCTGGATGAGATTCTGGAATAGATCGATCTGGTAGTTGCTGTGCACATGCTGCATCACCGCCGCGAGGCGCTCCAATCCCATGCCAGTATCCACGGAGGGTTTGGGCAAGGGGTGCATGGTGCCGCTGTCGTCGCGGTTGAATTGCATGAACACGAGGTTCCAGATCTCGATGTAGCGGTCGCCGTCGGCCTCGGGCGATCCCGGAGGCCCGCCGGCCACTTGCGGCCCGTGGTCGTAGAAAATTTCCGAACACGGACCGCAGGGGCCAGTGTCGCCCATGGCCCAGAAGTTATCGCTTTCGAATTTCTTCCCGCCCTTGTCGCCGATGCGCACGCAGCGCTCTTCCGGCACACCGATGTCCTGCGTCCAAATGCTGTAGGCTTCATCGTCATCCGCGTAGACCGTGGTCCAGAGCTTTTCCTTCGGTAAGCCGTAGACCTGTGTCACCAACTCCCAAGCGTAGCGAATGGCATCGCGCTTGAAGTAATCGCCAAAGCTGAAGTTGCCCAGCATTTCGAAGAAAGTGTGATGGCGCGCGGTGTAGCCCACGTTCTCCAGGTCATTGTGCTTTCCTCCGGCGCGCAAGCAGCGCTGCGACGTGGTGGCGCGCACATAGGGGCGCTTGTCCTGCCCCAGGAATACATCCTTGAATTGCACCATGCCGGCGTTGGTAAAGAGCAAGGTCGGATCGTTGCCCGGCACCAAGGGGCTGGAGGCCACGATAGTGTGACCCTTACTTTCGAAAAACTTCAGGAACTGCTCTCGGATTTCACTGCTGTTCATCACTGCGCCTATTCCATTTCGCTTAATTCGTCGTCGGTTGCATTATCCTGCTTGAGCACGCGCGCGATCACCGCCGCGCTAAACCCCCGGCCCGCCAGGAAGCGGCTTTGCTTCGCACGCTCCTCCACGCTTCCCGGCAAGGCGCGAAAACGCTTGCGCCACACCACGCGCGCGCGCTCCAACTCGTTGCCCTTGAGCACGGCCGCGCAGTGCGCCAGGATATCCTCGCTTGCGCCCTTTTCCTTCAACAACGCGCTGATGCGCGAGGCGCCAAAGCGCCCTTTCTTGGCCGTGATGAGCGCTTCCGCCGCGCGTCCCTCGGATAACCACCCCTTGCCCTCGAACTCGTCGAGCAGCGCTCGCAACTCCCGAGGGCTGGTCTCGCCCGCCTGCTGGAGTTTATGTTCTATTTCGGCGCGAAAGTACTCGCGCCGCGCCAGCATGCGAAGAACGCGCGCCTTGAGGCTTATTTACTCTTCCTCCGCGTCCGCGCTCACCGCTTCACCGCCCCCGGAAACTCCCGCGGCAGCTCGCACTTTCGCCTCGATTTCCAGAGCCATTTCCTTATGCTCCCGCAAGAAATCGCGGGCGTTGTCCTTGCCCTGGCCAATGCGGTCTGCCCCGTAGCTGTACCACGCACCGGATTTTTCCACCACCTTGTGCAGCACGCCCAGATCGATGACCTCGCCTTCCCAGGAGATGCCACTGCCGTAGAGGATGTCGAAATCGGCCTGCTTGAAGGGCGGCGCCACTTTGTTCTTGACCACCTTGACCCGGGTTTCCGAACCGATCACCTCGTCGCCTTTCTTGATGGAGCCCACGCGGCGAATGTCCAGGCGTACCGAGGCGTAGAACTTGAGCGCGTTGCCGCCCGTGGTGGTCTCGGGGTTACCGAACATGACGCCGATCTTCATGCGAATCTGGTTGATGAAGATCACCAGGGTGTTGGAGCGCTTGATGTTGGCGGTGAGTTTACGCAGCGCCTGCGACATCAGGCGCGCCTGCAAACCCATCTGCGGCTCGCCCATCTCGCCTTCGATTTCCGCCCTTGGGGTGAGCGCCGCCACGGAATCCACCACCACCACGTCCACGGACCCCGAGCGCACCAGCATGTCGGCGATCTCCAGGGCCTGTTCGCCATTGTCCGGCTGCGAAATGAGCAATTCGTCCACGCTCACCCCGAGTTTCTGGGCGTATTGGGGATCCAGGGCGTGCTCGGCGTCGATAAAGGCCGCCGTTCCGCCTGCTTTCTGCATTTGAGCGATCACGGACAATGTCAGAGTCGTCTTGCCGGAGGATTCCGGGCCGTAGATTTCCACCACCCGGCCGCGGGGCAACCCGCCCACGCCCAGGGCAATATCCAACCCCAAGGAGCCGGTGGATACCACCTGGATGTCCTTATTGATGTCCCCCGCCCCCAGCCGCATGATGGATCCCTTGCCGAATTGCTTCTCGATTTGCGAGAGGGCGGCTTGCAGGGCCTTGCGTTTATTCTCTTCCATTCACATTTACCTTAAGTTTTTCAATGAGTTGATTATGACACACGGCTATCCCACGCCACCCCCTGGAAGGACAAGCGAACTCACCGCCTAGCATCAAGGCGAGAGCCTCGCCTGCCGATAAGGAAGCCATGCTGACAATGGCCTCAGCGACCAGCATAGGGCGTTTTCGTATCCTTAGAACCCTCGGCCGCGGTGCGCAGGGGGAAGTGTTTCTCGCGGAGGATACGCGCCTAAAGCGGCGGGTCGCAATCAAAACCCTACAGGTATCCGGTCGAACCAACCAGGAGCGCACGGGACAAATGAACGCGCTCTTGGAAGAATCCACGATCGTGAGCCAGCTCGCCCATCCGAACATCGTTCCGCTGTTCGACGCCGGCGAGGAACAAGGCGTGCCCTACCTGGTGTTCGAGTACGTGGAGGGCCAAACCCTGCAAGCGCAAATCCGTGATGGCGGACCCCTGCCCCCGGCACGGGCGGTGGACTTGGCCATCCAGATCCTCAAGGGCGTGGGCTATGCGCACCATAAGGGCATCGTTCACCGGGACCTCAAACCCGCCAATCTGATGATCCAGGGCGAGGTGATTCGCATCATGGATTTTGGCGTCGCGCAGTTGGTATCCCAAGAGCTCGACAACGACGAGGCCTTTGCCGGCACACCCGCCTACATGGCGCCCGAGTATATCGACCGGAAAATCTACACCACGCGTTCCGATTTATTTTCCGTGGGCATGGTGCTCTATGAGATGCTCAGCGGCAAGCCCGCCATACTCGGCAAGAACGTCTTCGAGACCTTGCACCGCATGGTGCACGAGGAATTCTTACCCCCCTCCGAGGTCAATCCCGCGGTGGACGAACGCGTGGACGACCTCGTGTTGCGTTCCATGGCGAAAAACCCGGAAGACCGTTTTGCATCGGCCACGGAGATGGAAAACGCGCTCTATCTCTACCTCAATCCGGAGGAGACACCGGACGCGGCCGCGCCTTCCGACGGCCAGCAAGGCACGCTGGATTTCCTGCTGCGCCGCATGCGCCACCGCAGCGACTTCCCCGCGCTCACCTCCACCATCGGGGCCATCAACCGGGCGGCGGTTTCAACGTCGGATAACTTGACGGGGCTCGCCAGCACCATCCTCAAGGATTTCGCCCTCACCAACAAGCTGCTCAAGCTGGTGAACACCGTCTACTACCGGCAGTTCGGCGCCAACATCAGCACCGTTTCCCGTGCCGTGATGGTGCTGGGCTACGACAACACGCGCAAGGTGGCCTTAACGCTGATGCTCTTCGAGCACTTGCAGAACAAGGCCCAGGCCGCCCACCTGCGCGATGAGATTCTGGCCAGCTACTTCTGCGGAATGCTCGGCCGGCTACTGGCCCAGCACGCGCAAATGAAGGATACGGAGGAAGCCTTCATATCCTCCTTGCTGCACTCCTTGGGCAAATTGCTCACCGCCTTCTACTTTCACGACGAGTACGTGGAAATTCAAAAGCTATCGCTCGCCAAGGGTTACAGCGATGCGCGCGCATCGCGCGAAGTTCTGGGCGTCACGTACGACGATCTTGCCGTGGGTGTGGCCAAGCACTGGCATTTTCCCGAGCGGCTCGTCGATAGCCTGCGCCGCTTGCCCGAGGGAAAGCTGGCGAAACCCGAGACCGATGAACAATTCCTGAGGGTGATCGCCGATGCGTGCACGGAGCTGTGCACAGCCATTCGCAACACCAACCCGGAAAAACGCGATGCCGCCATTGAGCACATGGCGGAGCGTTTCGCCGAAGCACTGAATCTTCCGAAAACCGAAGTACCGAAACTCATCAAGGACGCTTACGAGGCGCTCAACGCCGACACCTCATTGCTCACCTTGCGGCCCGCCAACAGCCCCTTCTACTCCGCCCTCAAGAGCGTAGCCAGCAGCCAGCAACCCGGGGAACAGAGCAAGGAGGCCGCGACCCTGAAGGCGATCTCCGCCACCACCCTGGGTGCCCCTGCCTCAACCTCCCTATCGGGCGCGGCCCGCAGAGACATCCTGAGCGCGGGCATTCAAGACATCAACAATTGCATGGACGGAAAATTCGAATTAAATGACGTGCTGCGCATGATCCTCGAGACCATGTACCGGGCCATCGGATTCACCCGAATGATTCTGTGCGTACGCGATTCCACCGCCAACCGCCTGCACGGCCGCTACGGCTTCGGGGAGGGGATCGAGGAACTTCTCAAGGGCGGATTTCATGTTCCCCTCATCGCCGCCAAGGACGTCTTCACCGCCGCCCTCTCCCAAGGTATCGATGTGCTCATCGACGACGTCAACGCCGAGCGCATACGCCAGCTCATCCCGGGCTGGTACCGAAACATGCTACCGAGCGCCCAGTCCTTCGTCCTGTTTCCCGTTCGGGTGGGCCCGCACCCCGTCGGGCTCTTCTACGGCGACAGCGATAGCGCCGACGCCTTACGCATTAGGCAAGCCGATCTGAGTTTGCTCAAAGCCCTTCGCAACCAAGCCGTATTGGCCATTCGCCAGCGTAGCTGAGGTCCCGCATGCAAGAACCTTCCACCGAAACACCGATTCCCAACGACGGCAGCGTCTCCGAGGCGCGCGCCGCCATACTGTTCGCCGACGTCGCGGGCAGTTCGCGCCTGTACGAAACCCTGGGCGACCAAGCCGCGCTCTTCATGATCGCGCAATACCTGGAGGAAATCGGTTACGTTGCCCGGCAATTCGGCGGCGAGGTCATCAAATCCATCGGCGATGAGATCATGTGCCTGTTCGCCGAATCCCAAGCCGCGCTGCGCGCCAGCGCCGAAATGCAGTGGACCGTGACCCGGCTGGCGGAGAACGCCGAATCGCCCCTGCAGTTGCGCGTGGGGTTTCACTTCGGCGATGTGTTACGCGCCAACAGCGATGTGTTTGGCGATACCGTGAACGTCGCCGCCCGTGTCGTGAGGCTGTGCCGCCCGGGCCAAATTCTGACCACCAGCCAGGCAATCGGAGAACTACCGGACTTCCTCAGAGTGGGAACGCGGCGCCTGGATGTGATCTCCGTCAAGGGCCGCCAGTCCGCGGTCGAAGTATTCGAAGTGATGTGGCAGTGGGGCGAGCAGACCACCATCCTGGAAAAACTTCCAGCTACTGCCCAAGTCGCGCTCACCACATTGGAACTGGTATACGAAGATAAGATGTACACCGTGAACGCCCAGGCCCCCGCCATGCGCATCGGTCGCGACCGCGCCTCGGAAATCGTGGTGGCCGTCCCGCGCGCTTCCCGAGGGCACGCACGCGTGGAATTTCGCAAGGGCAAGTTCTATCTGGCCGATCACAGCTCCAACGGCACCTTCGTACGCTTCCATGGCGAAGAAGAAGTGCGGGTATCGCGAGAGGAAATCGCGCTTACGCGCTCGGGAGAGATGAGCTTTGGAGAGCCCTCGGCCGCCGGCGCCGGGACGGTGAGGTTCGAGGTTTACTGAGAGGCTGGCCGGTACACCTCGCTCGCCGTGCCGCTAAACAACCACTGCTTTTCGGTGGGAGTAGCCGCCGCCGCGATGCGCTTGAACGCGTTCCACAGCACCGCGTAGCTGCACGTGCCCTTGTCCACCGGAAAATTGCTCTCGAACATGCAGCGTTGCGCCCCGAAGGCTTCGATGCACGTATCGATGTAGGGCCGCCACGCTTGCGCGAGATCTTCCGATGAAGGCGGAAGGGCTCGGCTCGCGAAATCGAAGCCGAACAGGCGCATGCCCAATCCACCGAGCTTCATGTATACGTTGGGACAGCGCCCCAGCTCGCGAATGCTGGCACTCCATTCGGCAAACACCGCGTCGCGCTTGCCCGCGTAGGGGCCAATGCCAATGGCGCCGCCTACATGATTGACCACGATGGGCGTATCCGAAAAGGCGCGCGCCAAATTCACGAGTTCGGGCAGTTGCGTGTGGTACATCCAAGCATCGAAGGACAAGCCGAGCGGCGCAAGCTGGGCGAAGCCACTGCGAAAGTTCGCGGCGCCCAGCACATGGGGAGGGGGATTGGCCAGCGAGGCGCGCGCGGCGGGATCGGGGTGCCACGCGTTGATGAATCGTATGCCTCGGAAGCGGCCTCCGCCCGCCCGTATGTGCGCTTCCAGAACCGGCACTACCTTGTCACCGAGCAACAGATCGGCGTGGCTCACGATTCCCGAGCATACCCTGGTTTCTCCATAATCCCCGCTTGCGCTCATGGCGGCAGCGCCGTTGAGAAACTCGGTTTCTCCAACGGGACGAAATTCTTCCGCTCCCTCGCACTTGTACATGGCCATGGCTTCGACGGCCACCGTCGCGCGGATGTTGTGCCCGCTGCCGGTATCTCGCAGCAAATCGAACAGCAAATAACGGTTTCCCTGGCGGTCCCACAGGTGGTGATGGGGATCCACGATGAGAAGGGAGGGATCGATAATCTCTTCACTACGCAAGGCCAGCCATTCGTGGCGAATGGGCAGGTGTGTAGAGGGCGGTGAAGCATCCGTTGTCATGATCGAGGCAGTCCTTCCCTTACTCAATCGATTCGCATTTCAAGCAACGCCGAACTTAGCGCCTTGCCGTGGGTATCCATGGCCAGGGAAGTCGTGACGCCGGTCATGAGTGCATCCTCGCAGACGAATTGCAGCGCATGCAACGCGGGCAGTTCATAGCGCACGATGCTACCCAGCACGATACCCTCAAGATGCCGCGCCACGGCGGTGACGGTGACTTTCTCGGCCAAAAGCGCATAGTCCGCTGGCTGGTACGCAATCAACGAAAGGATGGACGTGTTGCCCTTGTCGCCCGCTCGGCAGTGCGCTAACTCATACAGTTTCATGTTCGGGATGGGATTCCAATATGGTGACTTCGGCTCGCACGAGTTCCCGCGGTAGCAAACAAGAGAGAATGCCGATCACTTCAGTGACGATCTTACGCGCGCCGCCTCCGCCCGAGGGGCCGTTGGTGTAGAGCGCTTCGACTTCTTCACCCACACGCTCCGCCGCCGCACGGGTGGGCGCGATGGCTGCTGCGCGAAAGCGCACCTCGTAGGGTTGGGCGGCCGGGTTAAAACTCTTTCGGTGCAGCGAAGAGTGGCCGATGTAGTCCAAGCGCAGACCGGGAAAATCCTCCCTCAGACGCTCATCGATGACGCGGCCCGCCAATTGCGCGCGCGCCATGGCGTTCTCGCCGGCATAGGAGATTTCTCCCTCGCCGCGATATCCCGCGTGATAACCGATGCTGGCTTTGTACGTGGGCGTGCGCGCCTGCCCGCGCCCGCCACTCACGCGGATGCGATCCTTGCCTATCTGCTCTAGCTTCACACCCGTGAAATCCGCCACCACGTCCGGGGTCACATAGGCTGAGGGGTTGGTCACTTCGTAGAGTAGTTGCTCCTTCGCGGTGGCGAGATCGATGCGCCCGCCGGTACCCGCCACTTTGCTGAGCACCGCTTCGCCCTGTGCATCCACTTCCGCGATGGGGAAACCGATATGGGCAAAATCGGAGACATCTTTTTTTCCAGGGTCGGCGAAATAGCCCCCCGTGAGTTGCCCGCCGCATTCCAGAAGATGGCCGATCACCGTCCCTTGCCCCAGCCGCGCCCAGTCGTCCAAGCGCCAACCAAAACGGTGAACGATGGGGGCCAGGAAGAGCGATGGGTCCGCCACGCGTCCAGTGATGATGATGTCCGCGCCACTCGCCAGGGCGGGCAGCATCGCCTCCACGCCCAGGTAAGCGTTGGCGGAAATGACATTCTTATCCGCGTTGAGAGGCAGGCCCGTTTCCATGATGCGTACACCGGGTGGGAGTTGGGCGCGCACATCGTCGCCGCTGACCACGGCAACCTTGATGGGAATATTCGCGCGCCGCGCCATCTCGGCGATGGCGAGTGCCGCCGCCCGCGGATTGGCCGCCCCCATGTTGGTGACGATACGAAAACCCCGGCGCTTCATCACCGGCAGCAAGGGCTCGATGCGGCGCTGTAAGAAGCTGTCGTATCCCAATGCCGGATTCTCCAGCTTGGCGCGCTGAGCCAGCGCGATGGTGCGCTCGGCCAGGCACTCGAACACCAAGTAATCGAGATCGCCCTGCTCGGCCAGAATGATGGCTGGCTCAAAGCGGTCTCCCTGAAATCCCGCCCCGGCTCCTATACGCAACCGCTCCGAACTCATGACGCCTCCTGGACTATTTTCAGCAGTCTACCCCGCTCGCACCACACCGGGTCACGCCCTTACCAGCGGGATCATCCCCTCCTCGCAAGCTTTGATCTGCAGCGCAAGATACTTCGAATTGATGCGGCATTGCGCCAGCCCGCCCGCGATGAACCACAGTCCCGGCTGCGGCGTACGCGTATACATATTGCGGATCTCGGACTCGCTCCCGAATCCCCACACGGGCCCGACCCGCGCCGCGACCTTGCCGCCGAAGAGTTTTCGCACCAAATGCTCTTGGCCCAGATAGCCAGTGGCGAGCACTACCAAATCGGCGGGGAGGTTCGAACCATCGCGCATGCGCGCGCCCGCGGCATCGAAGCGTTCGAGGTTGCGAAATTGCACGACGCGAACCTTACCCTCCACGATCAGATCCGAGCACCCTACGTTGAAGTAGTAACCGCCCCCGCGCGTGAGAAACTTGAACTGCCAGCCCGTACCATCGGGGCCGTAGTCGAGTTCGAAGCCGGCGCGTTCGAGACCTTCGAGCAGCGCGCGGTCATGACGCTTCGATTGCTCCGTCAGCAGATAGTGGGTGCGGCGCGCAAGCGGCCACGGCGTCGCGGAGGCGATCAAGTCGCAATCTTCCAGCGGCGGTCCTTCGTTGTACATAGCGTAGGCAAGCTGGCCGCTGGGTTCAATGCTCACCACGAGCGTGGGGCTGCGCTGCACCAAGGTGACGTGCGCGCCGCTGGAATGTAGATCTTGCGCGATGTCGTGGCCGCTATTGCCGGTGCCCACGACAATCGCCCGTTTGCCACGCCACGCTTCGCCATCCTCGTATCCGCTCGAATGCACCACCTTGCCGCAAAACTCCGCCAGGCCAGGGATGCCAGGAAGATTCGGAATGCCATTGGCGCCGGTGGCCATCACGACATGGCGCGGCCGCAGAGTCCGCGTACTGCCATCGAAACGGCGCACCCGCACCGACCAACATGCATGCGCCTCATCGTAAGCGCCACCCACTAATTCGGTACCTGTCCAGAAGTTAAGCTCCATGGTCTCCACATAGGCTTCGAACCAGTTGGCTAACTTGTCCTTCGGTACATAGGTGGGCCAAGTGGGCGGAAATGGCACATAAGGAAGATGGTTGACCTGGATCTGGTTATGCAGCGTCAGCGCGTGGTACCGGCGGCGCCAGTTGTCTCCAATGCGCGCTTCTCGATCGACAATCAGGGTACCCACCTGCAACTGCGAAAGCCGCGCCGCCACCGAAAGCCCCGCTTGCCCGCCGCCCACGACGAGCACCGCTGGATCGCGATCCGCATAGGCCATCGCAACACGCCGCAAGTCGAGCCAATTGGGGCCATGAAACTCACGCGCATAGGAAGCACCCGTAGGCCGGTTCTTTCCTATCCGTTCCTCGAAGCCCTTGAGCTCCTCAAGAGACGTAAAAATGGTCCATGCCTTCCACTGCCCCACGCCATCGGGCAGCATGCGCAGCACGCCGCTACAGCGCCCGGCCGGCGTCTCGAAGCGAAATATGGCCTCAATGGTTCGTTGGCCCACCCGCGTGACTTCGCGCGGAGGGGTGCGCGTGGGATCGATGGCAAATCCCCAGGCGCCCGCGGCTTTGATGCTGTCGGACAGAGCGCACGCCACCTTGTCCGCGCCACTTACATTCGTCAGATGCCAGGTGAGCGCCAGCGCGTCACGCCAATGGCAATCGAGATGGAACAAATTCGCCATACCTGCATTGTCCGCCCTGCTAACCGACTGGCCGAAGGCTTTAAACCATTCGTCCGGCAGCGCCGTCCCAGGATTGCGTACAACTTCAAGCATCCTCACCCTTCCCTTGGAAAATTTCTAGCCCGTAAGCTGTTGGAAAAGTCTAGCACCCAACATTACGCGGCGGCGGCATCCTTGGCCGTGCGAGCCGATAGCGGCAAGACGACGACTCGCGCATCAATGCCCTTGGATTGCAGAACTTGTTGGACGGCCTGGGCGGCCCCGGAAGCTGTTCGGTCACGCTAAATTCTCCGTATAGGGAAGGAAATCCTATCGCGAAACTACATATTTACCCCAATCCCATCCGCCAATGGCCTCGGCCGTCTACAGCTTCATTGGCGGCAAATGTGGAGAAGAATTCGCGCGATTGGGTTCGTGCCTCATGACTGTACCTCGTCACAAATCCTAGTTCCGGCCATGCCGGTTTAGATCTATGCATTGCGCTGGCGCGACCCCATGCCATAATCCATGGGAGCGCGCGACTGCGCTCATGATAATGACTCATTCTTCGGAGAACCCATGGGAGGGGTGGTAGGCATTGACGTCGGCGGTACCTTTACCGACCTCTATTACACGGAAGCCGGGCGCAAGAACGAAAAAATTCTGAAGGTGCCGTCCACGCCCGATGATCCCTCGCGCGGTCTTCTGGATGCGCTGAAGGTGGCGGGAATCGATCCGAAGGGGCTGGATGCGCTGTTGCATGGCACTACCATCGCGACCAATGCCATCATCGAACGCAAAGGCGCGCGAATTGCGCTCGTCACCACCCGCGGGTTTCGCGACATCATCGAACTGGGGCGGCGCGACCGCCCCACCATGTATGGCCTCACCGGGGTGCAACAGCCGCTGGTGCCGCGCGACCGCCGCTGGGAGATCAACGAGCGGGTGGACCATCGCGGCAAGGTGCTGGCGCCGCTCGACGCGACGGAAGTTGCCGCGCTGGGTGCGATCTTGCAGCAGCAGGATGTGGCGGCGGTGGTGATCGCATTCATTCATTCCTATGCCCATCCCGCGCACGAGGAACGTACACGGGAAATTTTCGCGGCGATTAATCCGGATTGGGAGATTGTCACCTCCTCCAGCGTGATTCGCGAATATTACGAGTTCGAGCGCACCAGCACCGCTGTGATTCAGGGCTATCTGCAACCGCTGGTATCGCGCTACGCGCGCAGCCTGAATGCCAAGCTCACCGAGTGGGGCTTCCGGCGCGATGTGTTGATCATGCAATCCAATGGTGGCGTGGCGCCGCTGTCCGAACTGGGCCAACGCTCCGCCTACATCGTGCGCTCCGGTCCGGCCGCGGGTGTCATCGCGGCGGGAGAGCTCGCGCGGCACGCCGGATTCGGCAAGATCATCACGGCCGATATGGGTGGCACAAGCTTCGATGTGGCAGTGGTGATCGACAACCAGCCGCGCATCGCCGAGAACACGCTGCTCGAATTCCGCGTGCCCTTGCGGCTGCCAATGATAGATGTGCATACCATCGGCGCCGGCGGTGGCAGCATCGCCTCGCTGGATCGCGGGGGCCTCCTGCAGGTCGGCCCGCGCAGCGCGGGCGCCGTGCCCGGGCCGGTGTGTTACCGGCGCGGCGGCACCGAACCGACGGTAACCGACGCCAACCTGGTGCTGGGCCGCATCGATGCGCAAAGTCCCATCGGCGGCAGCGGCAGCACAAGAGTTCTGCTCGACGTCGAAGGCGCGCGCAAAGCCGTGCGCGACCTGGGCGCCAAACTCAATCTGCCCATGGAGGCCGCTGCCGAGGCGATGCTCGCGGTGGTGAATCAACGCATGGCCGGGCGCATTCGGTTGATTTCCATCGAGCAAGGCCTCGATCCGCGCGAGTTCGCCCTGGTGGCCTTTGGCGGTGCGGGGCCCATGCATGGCGCGGCACTGATCCGCGAAGTCGGCATCAAGACGGAATTGGTGCCGCCCTATCCCGGCGTGTTGTGCGCGATGGGTTGCGCGATTGCCGATATCCGCTACGACTTGTCGCAGACCATCGAAAAACGCGTCGATCAAATGGACATCGGCGCACTGCAAGCGCTGCTGCGCAATCAGGCCAACGAAGGACAAGCGCAACTCAAAAAGAGCGAAGCGCCGCATAACTCGGTGCGCGTCATGCACTTTTCGGACATGGCCTACGCCGGGCAGATCCACGCCTTGCGGGTGCCGGTGCAGGCCGAATGGGACGGCAAGCAGTTTGCCGCCGCATTTATCGAGAGTTACCGGCGCGATTTTGGCAATACGCTGGGTGATATTCCAGTGGTCATAGTGAACGCGCGCACCACCGTGCTGGGCGTGCGTGGCGCGCATGCCGCCACGCTGGAAACCAAACTCTCGAACGCCGCAGCCAAGCCCTTCAAGCGGCGCCCGGTGTATTTTGGCGGCTGGACGGATGCCGCGATTTATCGCCGCAGAGATCTGGCGCCCGGCATGTCCTTCGATGGCCCGGCGATCGTCGAGCAGGACGATGCGACAACTGTCGTCGAACCAGGCATGCGCACCCGGGTGGACGCGGCGGGCAACCTACTCGTGGAGTTGAAATGAGCATCGATCCAGTAACACTCGCAGTGGTCCGCGGCTCGCTGGAACAGATTGCCGATGAGATGGATCTGCATCTGATCCATGCCGCCATCTCGCCGATCATTTCGGAAACCAACGACTGCGCCCATGGCGTATTTCATCCGCATACTGGAGAAACCGTCGCGCAAGGCCGCTACGGCTTGCCGGTGTTTCTTGCCAATATGCAGTTCACCACCCAGAACGTGGTGAAACTCGCGCAGGCACAAGGCGGATTTCAAAAGGGCGACTTGTGGATTCTCAACGACCCTTACATCGGCGGCACGCACTTGCAGGACGTGCAGTTGGTGGCTCCGTATTTTGTGGGCGAGAAATTGGTCGCGCTGTTTGCGAGCACCGGCCATTGGATGGATATCGGCGGTAGCGTGCCTGGCGGATGGGCGCCGAAGGCCACCGATATTCACCAGGAGGGGATGCTCATTCCGCCTGTGAAGCTCTATGACCGTGGAAAACTCAATGAGCCGCTGGTGCAGATGTTCAAGGCCAATGTGCGTCTGCCGGTGCAGATTGCAGGCGACCTGGCGGCCATGACTAATGTCTTCACCATTGCCCAGCGCGGGCTCGACCGCCTGGTCGAGCGCTACGGCGTGGAGCGGCTGGAGGCTTGCATCGAGGAAATGATGGAACGTTCCGAGCGGGAGATGCGCTCTTACATTGAAGAGATTCCCGATGGTGTGTACCGCTTCGATGACGCCCTCGACAACGATGGCATCATCGATCAGCCGCTCAAGCTTGCCTTGACGCTCACCGTGCAAGGCTCCGATCTGACCTTTGATTTCACCGGCACCGCGGCTTCGGCGCGCGGCCCGGTCAACATGTCGCGCAACACCACGCTCTCGGCCTGTTATGTGGCGATGAAGCATATTTTTCCGGAGGTGCCGGTTAACGGCGGCGCCTTCCGGCCCGCGCGATTCATCATCCCCGAACGCACGCTGTGTTCGGCGGAATATCCCACACCCGTGGGTGGTTACCTGGAAATACTGGGCCGCGTGATCGACGTGGTGTTCGGCGCGCTGGCGCAAGCCATCCCCGATCGCGTGCCCGCCTCGGACTTCGGCACCGTGGGCGTGTGCACCATCGGCGGGACGCATCCGGAGACTGGTAATTTTTATGTCGGCGTATTTCCCTATCCCGGCGGCTACGGCGCCTCGCGCGTGAGCGATGGGCTGGTCAACGGCAACCCGCCGCTGTCGATGGCGAATTTCATGTCGCTCGAAATGTCGGAGCATCGCTATCCGGTGCGTTTCGATTTCTTTCGCATGCGGGAGGATACCGGCGGCGCCGGCTGGCATCGCGGTGGTTGCGGCACCGAATATCGCTTCACGGTATGGTCCAATTGCGTGACATCGGTCCTTGGCGATCGCGTGGACACCAAGCCCTTTGGTATTGCCGGCGGTGGTGAAGCGGCCCCCAACAAGGTTCTGATCCATACTGGCGGCAAGGCTTGGACGCCAGAATTTCGCAGCAAGATCGAGAAGGAACCGCTCCAGCCCGGCGATGGCGTACAGGCCGGCTCCCCCGGTGGTGGTGGCTACGGCAATGCGCTGGAACGCGATTTGGCTGAAGTCGAGCGCGACTTGAATCTCGGTTACATCAGCCGCACCACTGCCGAGCGCGACTACGGCGTCGTGATTGCACAGGCGAAAGCACTCGGCGACCGGCACATCTATCGTATCGATCTGGACGCTACCGCAACCAAAAGGAACAGCATGAAAGAGCACGCAAAATGAGCGCCCCGAATCCGCTGGGTAGTTGGGAATTGCCGGAAGAGCTGCGCATGCTGCGCGAGACCACGCGCCGTTTCATGGAAAACGAAGTCAAACCCGCGGAAGCGGATGAACCGCATGACTCCTATGAACTGCCCGAGGCAAAGCTGCGACCGCTTCAGGAAAAGGCCAAGACGCTGGGTCTGTGGTGTGTACAAACACCTTCGGAGTACGGCGGCGCCGGCCTCAACCTGCTGGGCCAATGCATCGTCGCGGAAGAATCGGTGAAGTGCAAGATGGGCGCGTACATCGCGGCCTGCGGCGCGTTCGGCTTCGATCCGCCCAACATCATTTTCAAGGGCCGCAAGGATCAGATCGAGAAGTACGCCATTCCCGCCATTCGCAATGGCGACAAGACCTTCGTTGCCATCACCGAACCCAGCGGCGGTTCCGACCCGGGGCGCGCCATTCGTACGCGCGCCGAGCGCAAGGGCGACCGCTACATCATCAATGGCAGCAAGATTTTTATTTCCGGCGTGGGCCAGTCGAAGTGGGGCGTGGTGTTCGCGCGCACTGGCGGGCCGGGGCGTGGCGGCGTGAGCGCCTTTATCGTGGAACGCGACAAACCTGGACTGCGCTGGTCGCCGTTTCCGGTGATCCGCTCCTACTATCCCTATGAACTGAGCTTCGAGGACTACGAAGTGCCGGCCGAAAACATGCTCGGCGAAGAAGGCAAGGGTTTTTCCTTCGCCGAAGAATGGCTGGTGCATGAGCGTGCGCCCTATGCGGCGGCAACCATCGGGTTGGGACAGGCCGCACTCGATATGGCCATCGAGTGGGCTTTGCAGCGTGAAACTTTCGGCGGTTTACTCTCCGACCGGCAGGCCATTCAGTGGATGCTGGCCGATTCCGAGATCGAACTGCGCGCGGCCCGCCTGCTGGTTTACGAAGCAGCCTGGCAGGCCGATCGCGGCCAGGACAGCAAACTCGCCGCCTCCATCGCCAAGGTGTACGGCACCGAGACGGCCGGACGCGTGGTGGACCGCTGCATTCAGATTTTCGGCGGCATGGGCGTATCCAAGGAGTTGCCTCTGGAGCGCTGGTACAGAGAACTGCGCATCAAACGCATCGGCGAAGGCCCCTCGGAAGTTCACCGCATGGTGGTGGCGCGTAATCTACTGGGAGGACGGCGCTCGGCGCGCTGATGGGAAAGGCTTTTCGCCACAGAGGACACAGAGAACACAGAGGAAATCCAAAACAATTTATGCTCGGAAAGTTCTGGTGGGCGACACATCGCGAATAAGCTGTTGTTTTTCTCTGTGACCTCTGTGTCCTCTGTGGCTAAATAGGTTTTTTGGTTTATGAAATCGAACTGACATGTCCATAGACGTATCCATCGACCAAGGTGTTTGCACCATCGTCATCAACCGCCCCGAGCGCTTGAATGCGATGGACGCCGATCACTATCGAGATCTGTCTGCTGCCTGGCGGCAGGTGCGCGATGATTCCAATATCCGCGCCGCGATCGTCACCGGTGCCGGCGAGAAGTCCTTCACCACCGGCGCCGATATCAAGAGCTTTCTCACCACACCGCCCGGCTACGACGAGATGTGGCTCACGCAGCGCGACCAACTGCTCAATCGTGGGCTGGAGGTCTGGAAGCCGGTGATCGCCGCGGTGAATGGTTACTGCCTCGGCGGCGGCGTGACCCTGATGCTCGCCACCGATATTCGAGTGGCGAGCGAGAACGCGAGTTTTGGACTTACCGAAGTCAAACGTGGCGTGATCGCGGGCAATGGCGGCACGCAGCGCATTATCGATCAACTGCCCCACGCCATCGCCATGGAGATGCTTCTGACCGGGGATGCCATCGATGCCGCCACTGCCGCGCGCTGGGGGCTGATCAACAAGGTGGTTTCGCGCGGGGAACTCATGGCGGCTGCCATGGACTACGCCGGCCGCATCGCCGCCAACGCGCCGCTCGCCGTGCAGGCGGCCAAGGAACTCGCGCTGCGAAGCCGCGATGTGGATCGCGCCACCGGGCTGCGCATGGAGCAGATGTTCAACCGCATGCTGATGGCGACCGAAGACGCAAAGGAAGGCCCGGCTGCCTTTGCCGAAAAACGCAAACCGAAATTCCAGGGTAAATAAGCGTGGCGAACTATCCGCTCTCGGGCATAACGGTGGTCGATCTCGGCCAGATCTACAACGGGCCCTACTGCACGTTTCTCATGGCGAATGCCGGTGCGCGCGTGATCAAGATCGAACCCCATGGCGGCGAGCATCTGCGCCGGCGCGGCGTGGTGGGCGGTGCAGCCCTGCCTTTCGCAATGCTCAATGGCAACAAGGAGTCGGTCACACTCAATCTCAAGAGCGAGCGTGGCAAGGCTATATTGATGGAGATGGTCAAGCGTGGTGACGTGTTGTTGGAAAATTTTGCACCCGGCACCCTGGACCGTCTGGGCGTGGGCTGGGAAAATCTGCGTGCCGTTCAACCGCGCTTGATTTACGCCACCGGCACAGGGTTTGGACTCAGCGGTCCCTATCGAGAGTATCCCGCCATGGACCTCACGGTGCAGGCCATGTCGGGTGTGATGAGTGTGACGGGCTTTCCCGACCGGCCTCCGGTGAAGGCAGGGCCGGCTATTTGCGATTTCACGGCCGGCGTGCATTTGTATGGCGCGGTGGTCAGCGCGCTCTACGAGCGCGAAAAGACCGGCGTGGGTCGGTTGGTTGAGGTGTCGATGCAGGAGGCGATTTATGCGTCGCTCGCTTCCAATCTCGGTATGTGGTGGGGCTCCGGGGGTAATGCCGCGCCGCGCACGGGCAACCGGCACGGCGGCATGGCCGAATCGCCCTACAACGTCTATCCCACGAAGGACGGCTATATCGCCATCATCTGCGTGGGAGAGGTGCACTGGAAATCGCTGACCGAGGCGATGCAGCGGCCCGAGCTGAGGGAGGACCCGCGCTTTGTCTCGTTAAAGCAGCGCGTGGCACACATGGATCTGATGGACGAAATCGTCAGTAAGTTCACCGCCCGTTTCGACAAACAACCGCTGTTCGAATTGCTCATGAAGCACCGGGTGGCATGCTCCCCGGTGCGCGATCTCGACGATGTGGTGAACGACCCGCATCTGCATGCGCGCGGCGCGCTGCAGTGGCAGGAACACCCGGAGCTGGGCCGCATCCCGGTGCAGTCCTCGCCGCTGCGCTTCGAAGGTGCGGAGCCGATGCCGCTCACGCCCAGCCGCAAACTGGGCGAGGACAACGCCAGAGTGTATGGCGGGTGGCTTGGCATGCCAGCCACCGAGATCGAACAACTCACGCGTGAAGGAGTGATCTGATGAGAGGCAATGTCGTCATCGCCGGCACCGGCCAGACGGCCTTCGGAAAATGTCCCGGCCGCACTACGATCTCGCTCAACATCGAGGCCTGCCGCAATGCGCTGGCCGATGCGGGAGTCGAGAAAGACGCGGTGGATGCGCTGGTGGTGAAACCGCCCACCTCCAACCCGGCCTTCATGTACGGCTCCACGCTCGCCGAAGCCATGGGCATGCAGCCGCGGGTCGGCGGCAGTTGGGACCAGGGTGGGGCAGCCAACATCAGCCTCATCTCGTTTGCGGCCATGGCCATCGAACACGGCCAGTGCGAAATCGCGCTGGTGTGTTATGCGGACAACCCGCGCACCGGCAGTCGTCACGCCTACGAAAAAGCCTGGGGCGATGACGCCGTTTATGGCTGGTTCGGCGTGCCGGCCGGTTACGCCATGCTGGCGCGCCGGCACATGGAAGAATTCGGCACCACCAGCGATCAACTGGGCGAAATCGCGGTCGCCATTCGCACTCACGGCGCCGGTAATCCTAATGCGCAACTGCGCGCACCGCTCACACTGGAGCAGTATCGCGAGTCGAAGTGGGTGGTCGATCCTCTGCGCCGGGATGATTGCTGCCTGGTCTCCGACGGCGCGGCGGCCGTGGTGCTCATGAGTGCGAAGCGCGCCAGGCAAATGGGAATACGCAAGGCCGTGCCGATTCTCGGCTTCGGACAGGGCCAGACTTCCTGGGAGGTCCCGCAGCGCGCTGACCTCACCGGCACCGCCGCGGAAATCTCCGGCGCCACGGCCTTCAAAATGGCCAGGCTCACACCGCGCGATATCGGCGTGGCGCAGATCTACGACTGCTTCACAATCACCGTACTGATGACACTCGAAGCTTACGGCTTCGCGAAAAAAGGCCAGGGCGGGCCCTTCGTTGCTGGCGGCCGTCTGGCGCATTCCGGCGAGCTGCCCATCAATACCTCGGGCGGCCTGCTGTCGGAAACCGGCATGCCCGGCCTGCAACTGGTGCTCGAAGGCGTGCGCCAGATGCGGGGCGAAGCGCGGCTGCAAGTCAAGGACGCGGAGCACTGCATGATCTCCAACCAGGGAGGAATCATGCACACCCACTCCACCCTCATTCTGGGGCAGGCGAAATGAGCGAAACCGCCGAGCAGGATTTTCCACTTCCGGATACGACCGGCGCTGGCGCACACTACTGGGGCGAACTCAAGCAAGGCCGACTGGTTTACCAGCGCTGCAATGCCTGCCATCACGCCTGGTTGCCGCCGCGCGCCGAATGCCCGAAATGCCTTGCCGCCGATTGGGTCTGGGCGAACGCATCGGGTAAGGCCAAGCTGATCAGTTGGGTGGTCTATCACCATGCCTACCATCCGTGGTTCGCGAAAAAATTGCCCTACAACGTAAGCGTCGTGGAACTTGCCGAAGGTCCGCGCCTGGTGAGCAATGTGATCGACACGGGCGCGAAGCTGCGCATCGATATGCCGCTGCAACTGGTAATCGAGAGCGAGGGGGATGTGGCGCTGGCGCGGTTTCGGGTGGCATAAAAATACCAACGGGAGGGATTCATGAAGTTCATTGCCTTACTTGGCGCGACTGCGCTTGGCCTGGGAATCGCCAACGGCTCTGTCCATGCTCAAGACACATTGCGTATCGGCGCGGTTAATCCCTACAGCGGCCCGCTCGCGCTTTATGGCGATGAACTCGCCCGTGGTTACCAGCTCGCCGTTAACGAGCGCAATACCAAGGGTGGGGTCTTGGGTAGGAAGATCGAACTCATTCGTGGCGATGCCGGCAATCCCCAGCAGGGCATCGCGGCCGTCGACCAGCTCGTCACCCGGGATAAGGTTGAACTACTGATCGGAACTTATATCTCCGCGGTTTCCAACGCCGCCAGCGACGCCGCGCTGCGCTACCAGAAACTCTATTGGGATACCAATGCGATCGCCGCCGAACTCACCGAGCGCAAGCTGCCCAATTTCGTGCGCTCCGGGCCCCATGGCGCGTTCTTCGCGGAGATGAGCGTGCGGGCCATTACCGACATGATCGCACCGGCGCTGGGCAAGAAATCCGCCGAAGTGAGCGTCTGGCTCGAGCACGAAGATTCCATCTATGGCAAAACCATTGTCGAGGTGCAGAAGAAACAACTCGAAGAAAAAGGTGTGAAGCTCGCTGGTACCGGCGCCCATAATTTTCGTGCCGCCGATCTGACGGACGTGGTACTGCGCGCACGCCGCGCCAATCCCGACGTGTGGGTGCAGACCGGTTACGTGCCCGATGGAACCTTGATGCTCAAGACCGCGCGCGAGCAAGGCTTTAAGCCAAAGGTCATCCTGTTCGTGGGCACCGGCGACACCTTCGAGACCCTCGATGCCCTGGGTGCGGAATACCTCGAAGGGATGTTCGTGGTGTCCTATCCGCGTCCAGACATATCGGAGAAATTCGGCCCGGGCGCCTCGGCCTATCTCGCAGCCTACCGCCAAGCCTACAAGCGCGAACCCGTTGCACCACAGGGACTGGCCGCCTACGCCGGCATGCAAATGCTACTGGAAGCGGTGGCAGCCGCTGGCAGCACTGACATGACGAAGGTACGTACCGCGGCGGCGGCCATGGACAGGCCGCTCAGCAGCTATCCGACAGGCTTCGGCGCGAAGTTCGACGACAAGATGCAAAACACGCGGGCCTACCCAACCGTGATTCAGTGGCAGTCAGGTAAACAGGTAACGGTGTATCCGGAGAAGGCACGCAGCGCCAACGCGGCCATTCTCAACACGCCGCGCAAACAGTAAGAACGCAGTAACGCGAGAAAAATAACGGCGCTCAGGCCCGGCCTTGTGCCGGTTTTTTCAGGTCACCCAGCCGCCTGCAAAAGGAAAACTCTGGCCCACGAAGAAATTGACTTCGCTGGAGGCCAGGAACACTGCGAAGAGGGCATCCTCTTCCGGTGTGGCGAGGCGCCCTAAGGGAACTTCGCGCGCCAAGCGCTCCTTGAAAGCGGGCAACTGCTGCACCTCGGGCGGATAGTAGGTGGGGTTTTCGACGAAGTTTTGCGCGATCAAATTCACGTGCACGTTCTGGGACGCCACTTCGGTACCCACCGAGCGCACGTACGACACTTGGGCACCGCGCGCCGCACTGTAGGTCGATACGCGCTTTTGGCCGCGAAAGGCGGTGGCGCTACCGAAGACGACGATTTTTCCGGCTCGCCGCTCCAGCATTTGCGGTAGCACCGCCCGGCACAAACGCGGGAGCGGATCCACCAGATGCGAGAACACGGTGCGCCACTCCTCGTCTGTTACCTCGTGCGCTTTCGTGTAAGGCGCCGGCACCGCGAGATTGGCGAGTAGCACATCGACCACACCCGCCGCGCCAACCGCCTCCTGAGCACCTTCAGGCTGGGTGAGGTCGCGGTTGTCACCGATTACCACCGCACCGTGAGCGGCAAACACTTCGCTCAAGATGGGTCCCATGAATTCCGTGCTCTGGGTAATCAATACCCGTTTGCCAGCCAAGCTATCGCCGATTCGCTTCATGCGGCTGCGCCACAACCATTTGGATTCAGCACGCGTTGCGCCGATGCGGGATGTTTAGCCAACCTCGCCGCGGGCCTGATGGGACGCCTGACCAACTCCCCTCCGCAGTTCGGACACGCTCCCTGCAACACTCCCTCCGCGCATTCGCGGCAAAAGGTACATTCATATGAGCACATGCGCGCCTCCCTGGAACCGGGCGGCAGGTCCTTGTCGCAGCATTCGCAGTTCGGTCTTAGCTCAAGCATTACGGTCTCCTGGTTTCGCCACAAACCCTCGTTCGGTATCGCCGCGAAATCCCACGGACTCGTAGATCCCTTCTTCCTCAGCGACGACGACGGCCAGATTGGGATTGTCCTCGATCTCGCGCCACGCTGCCCGGCTCCGTGCGCCGTCCAACTCCGGGTCTCCTGGCCGCAATTTTTTGTACAGCGCAACTACGCCTTCCAGATCGGATTCGGCCGCAATACGCACCATCATCTAGCAGCTTACGCTGACCTCGCCGAGCCCCTCCACGGCAAAGCGCAGCGTGTCCCCAGGCCTCACGAACTTCGTCGCGATCATGCTGCCCGTCATCACGATCATGCCCGCGCGCACTTCATGCCCTTGCCGCAGGCGGGTGTTCAAGCACCAGGTCAAGGCGTCGAATGGGTGGCCCAGCACGTCTCTTCCATGGCCCTCTCCGGCTACGGCACCGTTGATCTGCACCACGCCGCGGATGGATTCGAGATCCAGATCCCTCCATTTCTTCGTTGCCGGGCCGAGCACGATGCCGCCATTCCAAGCATTGTCGGCGATCAATGTGAAGATGAGGGATGCGATCTTTTTGTAATCGGCATGGCGGTCATCCACCAGTTCGAAGGCGGGCGCGAGGGTTTCCACCGCCTGCGCGATCTGCTCGCGGGTGTAGGGCACGCCCGATGCGGGTAAATCCCGGCCGAGCGTGGCGGCTAACTCGCATTCGATTCCCAGATGAATGTAATTCGCGTAATCGAGCTTCGTACCCGTTCGGTGAACGATGTTGGCGTGAATGGAACCGGCGAAGGGCGAGTAGAACTTCAACATCTCTTGCATGACATGTGAGGTGAGCGCCACCTTGTGCCCCGCCACCGGCCCCAGCCGTGCCGCCCTCATCGCGCGGAATTCCTCCTGGATGCCGTAGGCGTCCTCCACGCTTTGGGGAGCGATACCGCCGGGCAGCGCATCGAAGGCGGCGCCGGCTTGGTGCTGCTCCAGAAGATAACGCGCCGCGCGCTGGTAGCGGTCCTTGTCCATGCTAGCCCTTTGCGTCTAGCCCTTCTTGCCCAACCCTTTGCGCAAAATTTCCGCGACCGCTTCGTTCAAACCTAGTTCGCGCTTCTGCGCGAGATCCTGGACTTCTTTCACCAGGGAACTTTCCAGTTTCACCGCGAAGGGAATCAATCCGAGCGCTTGGTCACGCTTGCGCTGTTCGCGCTTATCCACGATGCTGGCAACTCCGTGTCCGAACCGGTGGGATATTTTGCCCTGCGCGATCGCCGAATCGATCTTCTTGCCTTGCTTCTTCTCCAGTTCGGTGCGCTTCATGGTCATCTGCTTGTCCTTGTCATTTGCTCGTGTGTAATGTAACCGCGGGGAATGCCCCAAGTTTCTTGGCTCGCTTTTCCAGCGCGCGGTCAAAGGTTGCGAATTGTTCGTCCTTCGCGCTTAGGGCGAGATGCAGTGCATCGGCAAAATCCATCCCGCCTTCGAACCACCGCAACGCGTATCCCACCGCCTCGATCTCTCGCACAATGAAATTCGGGAGCCCAAGAATATGGCGAAACCCCTTGGCGATCTCTTCTCGCGTGCAATCATAGGCCTCCAATACCCAAGCCAATTCAAGAAGCACGGAAACCGGCGCCGTCACGGTACTTGAACCCGACAATAGAGCGCTGGCGATCTTTCCTTGTTCGGCGTCGTCGTTGAGTAAATAGCGAACGAGGAGATTCGTGTCGAGGGAAATCATTTCGCCTTGGTCGCTCGGTCTCTCTTCGCAAGCATGGCGCCAATGGTTCTCTTCGTAACTACCTCATCGAGCCTCTTGCGTCCCTTTTTTGCCAGCAAACCAAGACCCTCGGCAACACGGGTAGGGCTGAAGGCGGGAGCCGGCCGAAGCCTGATCTCGTCCCCTTCGGCCGAGATGACGAACTGCGTTCCCGGAACGATATCGAACGCCTCCCGCAGCGCCTTGGGGATGACGATTTGTCCTTTGCTGGATACCCTTACCGTTTCCATGCGCCCCTGAACGAGTAAGCCTTGAAGTAAGACTAGAGTAGCAACTAGCTCTAGATAAGTCCAGCCGCCGCTTTCATTCCATTTCCTACCGAATCTCCGACCAGTATTTCTCCATGCGCTTGAAGGACACGGGAAACGGCGTCTTCAACTGCTGCGCCCACAGCGACACACGCAGTTCCTCCAGCATCCAGCGAAACTCTTCCACGCGCGGGTCGTGGATGCCGCGAATTCGGTTCTCGTCCAGCCGCACCCTATACATCTGCCAGAAGCGCGCAATTTCTTGCAGCCATTGGATGTCCTTGGCTGGGTTGCTGGCGATCTTACCGATGCGAAACAACATGGCCTTGAGGTAGCGCGGATAGTGGCGCATACGAGGCAGCGGTACATTGGCCAGGAATCCGCTGGGGATTAGCTCCTTGATCTGCGCGCGGATGTCGTTCAATGTCTTGTGCCACGCTTGCGGTGAAGGCGTGTTGAGTTTCGCGCGCACCTCCTGGTAGACGGTGAAGATTTCGTTTGCCAAGCGGCACAACTCCAAGGTGACATCATGCATACGCACCTTGGCCTTATTCACCCGCTCCTGGAAGGCGGCCTTGGTGCGGATGGGAACTTCCTCCACGAAGAAGGCACGGTCGCAGATGGCTTCCACCAACTCATCGCGCAAGCGGTCGGCGATAGCCCCTTTGTCGGAGCCTCGGCCGCCGGATTTTCCACTGTCCAAGTCGAGCATGATGGCGTAACGCAGGGACATTTCCTGGAAGTTGGGCAGGCTTCTCGCCATGTGCTTCACTTGGTCTGGCAGGGCGAGTTGGAATAGGCGGCGTAGCCCGCGATGGGTGGCCGCTTGCGCCTCTTCATCGGTATCCAAGACCTTTAGCGCCACGGACTTGCCTTCGTCGGTGATGGCCGGATAGCCGATGAGCCGCTGGCCATCACGGATGAACTCGATTTGTTCCGGGAGATCGGGGAAATCCCAATGCGTGATGCCCTGGCGCTCGAACTGGCCGCGCGCGCTTTCGCTGAATTGCCGCCGCGCCTTGACGCCCAATCCAGAGCGAAGTTGCGCGATGTCGCGGCTCATGGCGGCTTCCTGCCCGCCGTCGCCCACTACCTGGTAATTCATGGTGAGATGAACCGGTAGATCGGATTCATCCCAGGCGTCGTTGGGGACTTGCACGCCCGCCACCTTCAGCAAGGCGGCGCCAATTTCCGGGCACAGCGGGCGCGCCGCGGGTTCCAGATGATCCAGTACTTTGCTTACGTATTGCGGTACTGGGACGAAGTTCTTGCGCAAGCCCTTGGGCAGCGCCTTGATGAGGTGAGTGAGCTTGTCGCGCAGCATGCCCGGCACCAGCCACTCGCAGCGCCGCTCGTCCACCTGGTTCAAGAGATGGAGGGGCACCAGCATGGTGACGCCGTCCAACGCATGCCCTGGCTCGAAGCGGTACTTCAGCTCATAGCTCACACCGTTGATGTCCAGGCTATCCGGGAAGCGCTCCTCGTTGATTTCGCTCGCCGCATGGCGCATGAGCAACTCGCGCGTGGCGAATAACAGCTTGGGCTCCTTGCGTTCGGCCTCGCGCCGCCACTTCTCGAATTGCTGGCCACTCCATATCTCGTGCGGAATGCGTTCGTCGTAGAAACCGTACACCACCTCATCATCCACCAAGACGTCGTGGCGGCGCGACTTGTGTTCCAGATCTTCCACGTCGCGGCGCAAAGCAAGGTTGTGCGAAAGGAAAGGGGCTTCGAGTTCGTAGTGCCCGTGCACCAGGGCTTCCCGGATGAAGATCTTGCGCGCTTCCACCGGATCGATGGGGCCATAGGACACACGGCGCTTGGGCACCACCACCAATCCGTACAAGGTGACTCTTTCGAAGGCGATGGCTTGCGCGCTTTTCTTCTCCCAGTGCGGGTCGAGATAGGTGCGCTTGACCAGATGCTTGCCAGTCTTCTCCAGCCACGCGGGGTCGATGGGGGCGTTGCAGCGCGCGTAGAGCTTGGTGGTCTCGGTCAGTTCCGCCGCCATCAACCACGGCGGCCCCTTCTTGCGCAATGCCGAGCCTGGGAAGATGGAGAATTTAATGCCGCGCGCACCCAGGTAGACACCGGCCTCTTCCGATTTGAATCCGATGTTTCCCAGCAACCCCGCAAGCAAGGCACGGTGAATCTCCTCTGGCCGCGCGGGCTTCTCGTTTTCTCGCCAGCCCAACTCGCCCACGTTGGCAGCCAGTTGTCCATGCAGCTCCCGCCACTCGCGCAAGCGCACATAGGACAGGAAATTGTCGTGGCAAAGTTTCACCAGCAGGCGGTTGGATTTCTTGTGTTCAATCGCCTCGCCGAAGAAAGTCCACAGCTTGAGTAGGCCAAGGAATTCCGAGCGCTCGTCCAGGAACTGAGCATGCGCACTGTCGGCGGCTTCTTGCTTCTCCAACGGGCGCTCGCGCGGATCGCGTATGGCCAGGCCAGCGGCAATGATGAGCACTTCGGCCAGGCAACCTTCCTCCTTCGCCGCCACGATCATGCGCGCTACTCGCGGGTCCACCGGAAGCTTCGCCAGTTGGGCGCCCACGGGAGTGAGGCGGCGATCGTCGTCCACGGCGCCCAATTCGCCGAGTAACTGGTAACCATCGGCAATGGCCTTCGGGCTGGGCGCATCGACGAAGGGAAATTCTTCCGGCTCGCCCAGTTTGAGTAACTTCATGCGCAGAATCACACCCGCCAGCGATGAGCGCAGAATCTCGGGGTCCGTGAACTCGGTGCGTTGCGCGAAATCCTCCTCGCTGTAGAGCCGCACGCACACGCCGCTCATCACCCGGCCGCAACGCCCCGCGCGCTGGTTGGCGGAGGCGCGCGAGATCTTCTCGATCTGCAACATCTCCACCTTGTTGCGGTAGCTGTAGCGATTCACCCGCGCCAAGCCCGAGTCGATCACATACTTGATGCCTGGAACCGTAAGCGAAGT
>JBJXGQ010000453.1:0-4235 GCA_046160525.1 Burkholderiales bacterium | reverse complement strand
GGCAGGCGGCTTGGATGCGCCGTGAACTGATGAGGCCGCGGCTGTAGCCCAGCAGCACGATCTTGAGCATGACGCGCGGATCGTAGGCGCTGGCGCCGGTCTCGTCGTTGCGAAAGCGTGCGTCCAGGGCGCTCAGATTGAGTTCGTGGTCGATCAGGTGATCGAGGGCGAATTCGAAACTGCCAGGCTGGATCTGTTCGCTCAGGACTACCGGCAGGAGCCGGGGGTTGCGATCAATCGGCTTGTATCTCGCCATGTCTTGCCCTCCTGATCTGAGCGTTGCGACATGGACTCTTCGAGCGGCTATTTGTTCCGCGCTAAAGGGGGTTTTTGCACAGCCTCAACGCCGTGGTTCAGCCGCAGGAACCAGCGGACGGAGACCGCTGGTGACTGTCGGCTGCAACCACTTGTTAGAGCGCCGCGGGAAGTCCACCCGCGCTTGTTTCAAGGTATTGCCTCCATTCCTCTACCAAATTCGACGAAGAACTCCAAGTCCGCTCGTAGAGTATGCGTGCCTCCCGCGCAATCCTTCCTTCAGCCGTGTCGTACTTGGCGTTGATGTAGGGTTGCGCCAATGTAAACAGATCATGAGAAGGCAGCCTAGATTTCTTTTGCAAAGCCCGCTCGCGATGTCTATCGATGGCGAGCAGCCATGTGGGAAAGAAGTCGTAGCCCGGCACGTGCATGTCGTCACCCCCCCCACTCAGCACGGCATGGCACTTGGCAATGTGCCAGTCGGCTAGCTCCGCGAGCGCTTGTGCGAAGTGGTCATCCTTTTCCCACGTGCCCAAAAAGACCTCGAACGGCGGAGTTGCTGCCAAGGTGTTGAGATCTACGCCGTCCGGCATCTCTTTCGTTAAGAAGCGCATGAGCGCAAGCAGCAAATGATCCTTTTCGGCCTGATGCGAACCTAGAATGTTCAATCGCGCTTCGAATACGGGGTAGAACGCCGCGCATTGTCGAAAATGGTCCTCGAAACCGAAATAAGACAGGGCCGCAGCAGCTACCGTGAACTCCAAAAAATTGCTCGCGTCGTAGGAGCTCACGTGTTCCGTGGACGCAGCTAACGTCGGATAGGCCTTCACGGCTTCAAGGTATGCACGCTCGAGGAACATTCGTTCCAGTAAGCGGAGTCTCCAGCAGTCACGCAGAGTCTGTGCCATAGCACCTTCACCCATCAGCAGGCGGCGCGAAGCGCGCCGTTGGATCCAGCTCGTCTGCAACCCTAAATCTTGGAACACACGCCACGTATCCACCTCACCCAACTCTACGGGCAACGTTGATCGCGCATAGGGCGGCACCAATGAATCGGGTGCCTCGCCGGAGTGGAACGTGCACTCTTCGTCTAGTATCTTCCGTAGCGATTTGATTCGGCGCGCGCGTTGCTTGGAAACCAGCTGCACCTGGTCGTCTCGACCGGCTGGCTGCGAGAAACCGACCACCTTTAGGTGCACCTGAGCCGGAGCGTAGAACTCGTCTGGGCCGAAATCGTCCGAAATCGCTACCATTTTCTTCTTCGCCATGCCGTCGACGCGTTCGAAATCATTGGGCGCCAGCACGGCGAACCGGTAAGCATCGTCACTCATATTGATGTGCGCCAGGCGCAGCCCGACCTGTTGCAGCTGGTCGCGAACGTGACATAGCACGTTATTGTTGCGCAAGATCTCGCCGTGCCCCATGTCCAGGAAGTGATCGAGAAAGGACCAGTCAAGAGTTTTTCCTACTCGCTCGAGCATCCGGTCGGTGGAATTGATGATTCCACTCGTTTCCTCACGCCAATCAATGCAGCCCAATGTCCCCTCCTGGATGGCGAGGTCCAGAACCTCGGGCAGGTTCACCGGTGGATCGGCGAGTTCCGGCAGAAGCACCGTCGTAAGCACGTTCAGATCGAGTTTGCGCGCGCGTGGCATCGGCTCTTCTTGACTAATTGGTTGCGGAATTCACTACGTGGGCTCCGAAATAAGCGTGGGAACGACGGCAATCCTCCACGGCGCTCTAACGCGAAATTGAGCGGCGGCGAAGCCGTTCGCTCGGATGCAGGGTTGGGCGACACAACGGAGCACAAGACATGAGCGAGGGGCTATGGCCGAGGCCGACAGTAGAGCAAAAGTTTGCGGAGTTGCAGCAGCAAGACGAGGCGTTTCTATCCAAGCTGCGCGAGGTCGAGAAAGGCTTGCAGGCGCTGCGGTCGTTGCACTGCGACTTGACCAACACTGCTGCCGAAGTCGTGCGCATGGCGATCATGCAGCGCAAGAATGCCGAGGATGCGCTCACGGCGATCAAGTCGCCCAACGCAGAAGTAAGGCGCGGCCGTAAGGCCGTCGCCTTGACTGCCGGGTTAGAACCGGCGACGAGGAAAGCTGGCCGCGAAGCGGCGAGCGACAACGGAGGGAGCAAGGCGTGAGCCAAAAGAAGAAAGAGCCGGGCGAAGCCGGGCGGTCAACTAGCCAAGCCTCGCCGCTTTATCTCGCCAGCGAAGGCGAGGCGGCGCGCGAGTTCGAGGTTGGTCATAGGCTCCGCTGGTGGGAGCTTTGCAAGGCGCTTTTGCTCGCGGAGCAAAGCGACCGTCGTGATTACCTTGGCCTCCGCATCAGCCTTCTGGCGCACCAGCTTTCGTATCTCTTTAGCCAGTGCAAGCTTGTCTTGCTTCAAGGCGTAGTTTTCGCACAGAAGGTTTGCTACAGACGGCGGATCGGCTTTCGTGACCATGGACAGATTCCCTTCAGTTCTAACTAAAAGTCGGCGACCGATAGGCGCCGCGAAACGCGTCACGCGTTTCGCCCATCTGCCGAGGGGGGTTGCGCAAGTGTTTGATTCATAGTACTGTTGTAATATACAGTATTTAATGGGCGACCTAAAACCCATGAACAGCGACACGCCATCATCCTCCTCCCCGCTCATACCATCGCCAGCAAGTGATGCGGGCCCGCCGGTTCGCCTGCTTGACCAGGTGCGCGCCCGCATCCGGGTGAAGCACTATTCCATCCGTACCGAAGAAGCCTATGTCGACTGGATTAGACGATACATCAGGTTTCATGACAAGCGCCACCCGCGTGAGCTTTCTGCGGCGCATGTGGAGCGGTTTCTGAGTTACCTGGCGACCGAGCGGGACGTGGCGGCCTCCACCCAGAACCAGGCAAAGAGCGCCTTGTTGTTCCTCTACAAGGAGGTGCTGGGCATCGAACTGCCTTGGCTGGACGGGGTGACGCAGGCGCGGGTGCCAAAGCGGCTGCCGGTGGTGCTCACCCGCGCCGAGGTGGCGCGAGTGTTGGCGCGTGTACCGTCCGGGCCGGCGCAACTGGTGGCGGGGCTCTTGTACGGGTCCGGGATGCGCCTGCTTGAGGCCTTGCGCCTGCGGGTCAAGGACATCGAGTTTTCGCGCGCGGAACTGGTGGTGCGCGAGGGCAAGGGGTTCAAGGACCGCGTCACCATGTTGCCGGCCGATCTGGCGGAACCGCTCAACCGGCATCTGGCCCAGGTGCGTGAACTGCACCGCGCAGACCTGGCCGCAGGTTTTGGCGAGGTGTATCTGCCGCACGCGCTGGACCGCAAGTATCCAAACGCGGGGCGCGAGTGGGGTTGGCAGTATGTGTTTCCGTCCGGCAACCGCTCGGTGGACCCGCGCTCCGGGGTGATCCGCCGCCACCACATGATTGAAAAGACGGTGCAGCGGGCGATGCGGCAGGCGGTGCTGCGGGCCGGCATCGCCAAGCCGGCCACGCCGCACACGCTGCGCCATTCGTTCGCCACTCACCTGCTCGAAACCGGCTACGACATCCGCACCGTGCAGGAATTGCTGGGCCATTCGGACGTGTCCACCACCATGATCTACGCACATGTGCTCAACCGTGGTGCCGCTGGCGTGAAGAGTCCGCTCGACGGTATGGCGCTGGCTGCCGAAAGGCCGCCAGGGGTGCAGGAGGAGCGTGCCCAATACATGCCTGCGGCGCCTGCACCGGCCATTC
The DNA here is from genome assembly GCA_046160525.1 of Burkholderiales bacterium. GTDB lineage: Bacteria > Pseudomonadota > Gammaproteobacteria > Burkholderiales > SHXO01 > SHXO01. The sequence goes on along the minus strand of JBJXGQ010000453.1, from coordinate 270 downwards.
CATTGGCCATGCCCGCTGCCTACGTCGCAGAGGCGCTGGGTCGAGGACTGCGCCAGCGTGGCCGAGCGCGGCGTGCTGCGCGGCGCCAGCTACCTGCCGCAAATTGAGCAACGCGGATCATCGCTTGCCCGTGCGCCGTGGTGTTCCCTTGCGCGCCTTCTTGGGCACGCCTGCTGGCCGCGCACCACGCAGGGCGGCCGCGTAGGCCAGGCGCGCCCAGGCCACTGCCTCGGCAGGAGACTCCATCATTTCATCGGGCGCCCGGTGGTA
>JBJXGQ010000452.1:0-2649 GCA_046160525.1 Burkholderiales bacterium | reverse complement strand
GTTCCAAGTTGCGACGGCTCCCTCTGGCATCCATCGCCGACGCAACCCGGCTGCGAATCGGCCGGAGTTTGCGGGGAATCAGGCTGCTGGTTTCGGGAAACGCTCGCATCCGGCGCTTGCATCGCTTTCCACGACTCCGCAGAGGTAGGTCGGCTGGCGGATCGCCCTCTGGGGTGGTGTATCCTGCGGCGATGTTCACTGCCGGACATGCCGATTCTGTCTCTCTTGAGCCACTCTCTCCGTCCGCGCCAGATTGGAACCACCCGAAGGCTGCCAGCCCGCACTTCTAACCCGACTTTCGCAACTGACGGGGGATGTGTTTCTCCGGCGGTGGTTTTGCCTGGGTGCTGAGTTCTCGGGAACTGCCAGGTCTGCCCCACATTGGTGCGGCTATTTTACATTTCGCTGATCCTGGGCGGCGGTTGATCGGGGAGTGTGAGCTGCAATTGGCTCAGCAGCAGTTGTTGCTCGGTGTTGGGTTCGGTGCGGCGGCGCAGCTGCAGTTCGCGGCCGTCGGTGGTGGGCAGATGCACGTCGATCATTTGCAGCTTGCCGAGGTGGTCGAGCGCCTGGCGCGGGGTGAGGCCGGGAGCGTGGCGGCGCAGTTTTTCGCGCAGGGTGATGTGGACGCAGTAGGCCAAAAAGCTGACCATGATGTGGGCTTCGATGCGGCTGTCTTTCTGGTGATAGATGGGCCTCACGCCGAGGTCGCCTTTGAGGTCTTTGAAGGCTTGTTCGACTTGGGTGAGCTGGAGATACATGGTCCAGAGTTTCTCGGGATCGGTGTCGGTGAGGTTGCTGCGCAGGAGGTATCGGCCTTCGCGCCGGCGAGCGGTGCGCAGGCGTTCGCGGTCGAGCTGGAAGGTGAAGTCGGTGCGCTCGCGGCACTGGGCTTTCTTGGCCGGGCGTTCGGGCAGGGTGATGTCGAGCAGGGACCAGTCGCGCCCGGCTTCGCTTTTGGCGGCTCCGAGTTTGAGCAGCAGGGTTTCGTAGCTGGGGCGCTGGGCTTGGAGTTCTTTGAGCCGGGCGATGAGGCGCCGCAGCCGTCGGCGGCGCATGGAGCGTTCTTTGCCCACGCGGGCCTGGCTTTCGACGCAGACATACAGCTCGTTGTCCTGTGGCAGGAGTTTCACGCGGACGCCTTCGCGGGCCTGCTGCCACGGGAGTTTTAAGAGTTCGCTCTCGAGTTTGCCGAGCCGGCCTTTGGGTGTGCCCACTAGGTATTGCACGGGCGGTTCGCTGGCGCTGCGCATTTCCGCGAGGACTTCTTCGGTCGGGATGCCGCGATCCATGACCCACACGCGGCGCGCCTTGCCATACTGCGCTTCGATTTTCTCCATGAAGCTGCGCAGCGTGGTCTTGTCGGTGGTGTTGCCGGGCAGGACTTCGTAGGCCAATGGGAAGCCTTCGGGTGTGACGATGAGGGCGATGACCACTTGCACGCAATCGCTGCGTTTGTCGCGGCTGTAACCGAAGCGGCGCAGGCCAGTGGGCTGCTCGGGCGGGTCGCTCTCGAAGTAGGTGCTCGTCAGATCGTAGAGCAACACGTCGAAGCTCGCGCCGAACATGTCTTTCCAGCGCTCTTGCAGGTGGCTGAAGAGGTCGCGCTTGTGGGCCACGAGCTTGTCGAGCACGCGGTAGAGGTTGTCCTTGGCGGCCAGGGAGAAGTCCTCCTCGAGCAGGTCGCCCATCGCGGATTGCTCATACCAGAGGCGATGCAGCCGCCATTCGCTGCCCGGATCGATGAGCCGATACGCGCACGAAGTCACCAGCGTGTGATACCACGAGGTGCCTTCGCGACTGTCAGGCAGACGCGCCTGCCAGAACGCATCAAGGCGCAACTGCGACCAGAGTTCGGTGAACAACCAGCACGCGCCCCATTGCCGGGGGCGCTCCAGGCGCATCGCATCGAGGCGCACCTGCACGCCAAAACCCAGCGCATGATCGGGCACCTGGCGGTCCGCCGGAAAGAGCGCGAGCTGCTGCGCGCGGCCATTTTCATCCACGGCATCCAGGCAACGCGTCCAGCCCGCGCGCTGCGAGTCATTGAGTTCGCCGAGGTAGAGCACATGCCGCTGCAGGACTCGCTCGCGCGAGCAGCGCACGGATTCGACGATGCTCCAATACCGGTGTTCCTTGCCGTCCTTGATTCGAGAGTGACATTTGAGCCGCATGACGGCTCCAGACCATAGCCGGAAAAAATGATCCGCAAGGCAGTGGGTCTGTCCACGGCGGCTTTTGGGGGCGCGGCCCTTGGAAAATCAATGGTTTGCGCGCGAACCGACACCGAAAATAGCCGAAATCATGGTCGAGTTGCGAAAGTCGGGTTAGCCACCGCTTCCATCTGGCAGGATTGGATTCGCACGATTTCCCATGTGACGGCGCGTGTCGGGCACGAAGCGCAGCGCCAGCAGCAGCGGCGCGCCTCTGCCAGCCGTTTGTCCCGCACCGTGCCCGGAGGCCAGTCCGGAGGCGCGGAGCTTTAGAGCAGTTCCATCAAAACTGTAGCCACACTCGTCAGAGTGCGGGCACACCGTCTCCATAAGAAGTGCCCGCGTTCTCACGAACGCGGCTCCGACATTTCTTGAGCCGCTCTAGACGACCACCGTCGTGCCGGGGACTGCGCGCGGATACATTCCGTCGCGGCCG
>JBJXGQ010000451.1:0-2931 GCA_046160525.1 Burkholderiales bacterium | reverse complement strand
ATCGAAGCGGTGAAGGACACCTTGGTTGGTGACGAAGCAGCGTTGCACACGGCGATGGACGGATTGGCCGACCTGCTGTACTACATGGAATCATGAGCATCGCGGGCGTGGAGCGCTGTCCGGGATGCCGTGCGCGCTTGATGGAGGAGTCCGTTTGTCCGCGCTGCGGTTGCGATCTCACCTTGGTGCGCCGCACCGAAATTCAGGCGGGCCAACTGCTGCATCGTGCCTTGTACGCCTGGGCGAAGGGAGACCGCCACCTCGCGCAGGAGTCCGCCGGGGCATCTCTCGCGCTCGCGCGCGGCACGCTTGGACAGGCGGTGCTCGGATGCGTATGCGGGACGCCTACTGAGCAAAAGTGATCTCGTCGTATATCTGGTCCAGCGTCAAACCGATTCCCACGCTTTCGAGCCGGCAGATCGCATGCCCTTCGACCGGTACCTCGTCCCAGGAGCCGGCGGGAGTCCGCAGATGGATCTCCACCTTGCGTTCCTTGGAGGAAACTAGAACGTACTCCTTCAGGCTCGATAGTTCTTTGTAACAGTCTTGCTTGACGCTGCGGTCGAATGCCTCGGCCGAGTCCGACAGCACATCGATAATGAGGGTAGGCTCGAACACGGTCAACGGATCGCGCTGGTCGCGCGCCGAACAGGACACCAGTACGTCCGGATAAAAATATCCATTCCGGGATGTAACATGTACGCGGACATCACCCATGAAGGTCCCGCAATTCGTACCTCGGAGATGACGGCGTAGCGCGAAGGCGATGTTTTGAGTGATCGTGTTATGCGCTTTTCCGCCACCCGCCATGCCTGAAGGAGCAATCCCCTGCCAGTCGTAAATGACGCCGCCGAGGTATTCATGCCGGGTCTGGGATTTTTCCTCCATCGCGAGATATTCTTCGGAGGTAATGTGGGCAACTGTTTTGAGTGTCGCGCTCATATCACGCACAAATGCAGACCAGGGATGGGGATTGTACGCGCTCAGATGGGAAACCGGCTGAGTTTACGGAAGACCATAGCGCAAGGAGAGCGACAATGAACGAACGAAAACTGATTTCCTCGGGATCGAGCTTCGAGAAAACCGCCGGGTATAGCCGGGCCGTGGTGGACGGTGACTGGGTGTTCGTTAGCGGCACCACGGGTTACGACTATCCCACCATGACCATCAGCGATGATGTGGCCACGCAGACTCGCCAAGCCTTCGAGAACATCAAGAGCGCGTTGGCTCAGGCCGGGTGCACGCTGGCGAATGTGGTTCGCGTGCGCTATTACCTCGCGCAACGGCATTACTTTCATCAACTCGCCCCGGTATTCGGAGAGTATCTGGGTGAAGCGCGGCCGGCCGCCACGGCGGTCGTTTGCGATCTGGTCGAGCCGGAAATGAAGATAGAGATTGAAGTAACCGCGAGACGCCAAGGGTAGGACCGCCCGCTTGTCCTAGAATCGGGGTTTCTCCCGCGCCATGTCTCCCATGAAACCCATCGATTTCTACTTCGACTTCACCTCACCCTATGGCTATTTAGCGGCGGCCAAGATCGGTGCGCTCGCGCGCAAGTACGAGCGTAGCGTGAACTGGTATCCCATCTTGTTAGGCGTGGTATTCAAGGCCACCGGCTCGCCCATCGTGGCCACCATGCCGCTCAAGGGCGAATACATTGCCCACGATGCCGTGCGCAGCGCGCGCTTCATGGACGTACCCTTTCGTATGCCGAGCAAGTTTCCAATTGCAGGGGTCGCACCCGCGCGTATCACCTGCTGGGTGCGCAATACCGCGCCGGACAAGATAGAAGCGGCGGTGCTGGCCATGTATCGCGCCTATTTCGTGGACGATCTCGATATCTCCGTCCCGGAGATTGCCGCGAGGGCCGCGAGCCTTGCCGGAATCGATGAGGCCGCCGCGCTGGCCGCGACGAACGACAGCATCATCAAGGAGCAACTCAAAACGGAAGTCCAAGCCGCCTTGGATCGCAAAGTGTGCGGATCGCCTTACACCATCATCGACGGCGAACCGTTCTGGGGAGCGGACCGGCTCGACCAGATGGAGCGTTGGTTGCGCTTGGGTGGCTTCTAGGCATGCCGCAAATTCAGTCCAAGCTCAACGCGCGCTCGCCTGAATTTGCGGCGAACACGCAGGCGATGGAAGCGCTGGTGCGAGACCTGCGCGCGAAGGCGGAACTGGTCGCGCAAGGGGGGGACGAAGCGGCGCGGCAGAAGCACATGGCGCGAGGTAAGTTATTGCCACGCGAACGTGTGCGGCAATTGCTCGACGCGGGCTCTCCTTTTCTCGAACTTTCGCAACTGGCCGCATGGGACATGTACGACACGCCAGTACCCGCGGCCGGCATCATCACCGGCATTGGCCGCATAAGCGGGCAAGAGTGTGTCATCGTCGTGAACGACGCCACGGTCAAGGGCGGCACCTACTTTCCCATGACGGTGAAGAAGCACCTGCGCGCCCAGGAAATCGCGCAGCAGAACCGGCTGCCTTGTGTTTATCTGGTGGATTCGGGGGGTGCTAACCTACCCAACCAAGACGAAGTTTTCCCCGACCGCGAACATTTCGGGCGCATCTTCTACAACCAGGCGAACATGTCCGCGCTGGGAATTCCGCAGATCGCGGTGGTGATGGGTTCGTGTACCGCAGGGGGCGCCTATGTGCCCGCCATGTCGGACGAGGCCATCATCGTCAAGAATCAAGGCACGATCTTCCTCGGTGGGCCGCCACTTGTAAAAGCCGCCACGGGTGAAGAAGTGAGTGCCGAGGAACTAGGCGGGGCGGACGTACACGCGAGAGTCTCTGGTGTGGCGGATCACTACGCGTTAAACGACCAACACGCCTTGGAAATGGCGCGGCGCATCGTGGGCCACCTCAACCGGCGCAAACCCATCTCGCTCGCTGTACGAGAACCGTGCGAGCCCGCCTACGATC
>JBJXGQ010000450.1:0-14460 GCA_046160525.1 Burkholderiales bacterium | reverse complement strand
ATGTCGTTATTGCCTCGCGAACGGATTCTTCTGTCGTTGTACCTCACAGACAGGGGTGACAATTCCAACCCCAAGGGCGCTGCAACTGCCGCTACGATCTGCCGGGTGATGGATCGCGGTACAAGGTGTAGCCAGCCGGGAAAGGCGGCGGATGACAATCGGCGCTAGAGACTGCCAAAAGCCGGCGGATGACAATCGACGGAAGGTGCTGCCAAAAGCCGGCGGAAGGCGCTTCGCTTTTCCGCCCTACGATTATCTGCTATTCGGTAGTGATCACTTTGGATTCGCGCGAGGGAAAGATGCCCGCCGCTTGGCGTAGTGGTAGGCTAATGATGGTGCGTACTCGCAAGGAATCACCATGGAAAGGCTACTAGAGGAACTAAATCAAAAACTCGGACGCTGGACGCCAGAAATCGCTCGTGAGGTTCGGGCGTGCATTGCGCAGATCGTTGAGTTGCCGGACAGTGATGTTCTAGATGTCGTTAAGTCACGCGCTGTAGAGCAGGAAGTGCTGGATATGATAGATGACGCCACGCTCAGGTGAGGTTTGGCTGGAGGATTTCCGAATTAGGGAAATTTGCGCGAGGCAGTGCCTTCTCATGGGCGATCGAGTGCCAAATGCTGTCATGAATGTTTGCCGTGACTGATCGAGGGCGGCAATGCAATTTGAATGGGATTCTTTCTCCGAAAGAGGCGAGTGCATTCGAATCATCTCGGCGCGGCTGATGACACCCAAGGAGCGTAGAGCTTATGAGCAACGATGAAACCGATGATCTAAAGCCTGAGTATCCCCCTGAAGTCATTCACGGTGGAGTCAGGGGCAAATACACTGAGCACTACCGCCAGGGCACCAATATAGTCGTGATCGATCCCGATCTTAGCGGCCAATTCCCAAATACCAAGGCCGTGAACGACGCCTTGCGAGACTACCTCTCCCTCCGTCGCGCCGCAAACCGTAACCCGTAGGGCGGAAAAGCGAAGCGCCTTCCGCCCTACGCTTTTCCGTCTTACGGTTTCCCGCCGTACGGTGTTCGGTGAAGAGTGGGTGGGTTTGCGTGGGCATTCTCTGGCACAATTCCATGACTTGCTGCTCGCACATGGAGCCGCATTCGCACAATAACCAATTAGAGGAGACCCTGTCATGAAACGCGTTTGCTTCGTTCTATCCCTTTGGCTGTTCTCCGTGGCCATTCCTGCCTGGGCGCAGGTGAGTACGGAAGCGGAACTCAACCGGCTCGAAGACCTGCGTTACGAATCCATGATGAACGCGGATCTGAAGACCATGGACCAGATCTTCGCCGATGATTTCGTGTATCAGACTTTGCTGGGATCCACGCACTCCAAATCGAGCTATTTCCCCCAATTTACCTCGGGCGATGTGAAGATCTATTCCTTCAAGCGCGAGAATAGCCGCGTCAAGTTTTATGGCAATACCGCCACGGTCATGGCTGTCGCTCATCTGGACGTTGCGTTCAAGGGCGAGCGGCGCCAGTTGTCTTTGAACTACTTGAATGTCTGGGTTCAGCGCGATGGCCGCTGGCAGTTGGTGGCGCGCCAGTCCACGGGGCTTCCCAAGAAGTAATCCCAAGGGCGAGCCTGCGTAGCTCCTGATCCCATGACAGCGTTTTTCTCGCTCCTGGCCTTCGGGTTTTTCCTCGGTATGCGGCATGCGACCGATGCCGACCACGTCATTGCGGTGTCCACCATCGTGAGCCGGGAACGTAACCTCAAGGGGGCGGCGCTCATCGGTGCCTTATGGGGAGTGGGTCACACGGTGACGGTGCTGGTCGTTGGTGGCGCCATCATATTGTTCGGCGTGGTGATTCCTCCCAAGGTTGGGCTCGCCATGGAGTTTGCCGTGGCGGTGATGCTGGTGACCTTGGGTTTGTTCACCTTGTCCAGTGTCACCCAGCGTATTCGCGAGCAGGTGGCCTATACCCTGGCCGGTCAGCATCCTCACGGCCACGGCGGTGACGGTCATTTGCATACTCACATGCACGGGGATTACGTTCACGCCCATAGCCACGGCCACGGGAAGGCGAACCACGGTCATGCCGAGGACGATACCCCGCAAGCCATGTTGGACAAGAAGCTCGGCGCCTTGAAGCCCTATCTGATGATTCGTCCTTTTATCGTGGGCGTGGTGCACGGTTTGGCCGGTTCGGCCGCCGTGGCTTTGTTGGTGCTGGCGGCTATTCGGGATCCGGCCTGGGCGGTGGGCTATCTCGCCGTATTCGGGCTGGGCACCGTGGCGGGCATGATGCTCATTACCTCGCTCATCGCGGCGCCCATGGTCTATGCCGCAAGGCTACCTAACATCAATATCTTCATGCGTCTGGCCTCGGGGGTGTTGAGTCTGGGTTTCGGTTTGTATCTGATGTTTCAGATAGGATGGGTGGATGGGTTATTTGCCGGGCACGTAGCACTTCCGTCCATGACCGTTGACGGCCCTCGCGGATAAGACTAAATTCGGCTGCCGCCATGCCTAATAACCCCGAATCCACCGCCCCAGCCGCCCTACGCACAGGTCCCGCTCGCGGAATTGCGCTCTTCGTTGTGGTCGCGGTATTGCTGGCGGTTGCTGGCTACGCATTGATGCGTGAGACACGCAAGGCACCGGCTCCCTCGGCGCAAAGCGCTCCGGTGGGCCACGAGATGGGGCACTCGGAACGCCCCCCCATGAGTGCGGACGAAGAGCGCTACGCCCATGGGCTATGGCAGGTGCACGACAAAGTGCGTACATCCGCCGTGAAAATGAGCTTCGCCGGCTTGTCCTACAAGATGGGCGATACCGATAAGGCGGCCATGCGAGAAAAGATCGCGCCGCTCACCAAGGTCTTCAGCGAAGCCCAAGGGCAATTGGCCCAACTTAAAGTTCCCGAAAGCCTGCAAGCGTTGCATAAGGACTATACCGAAGTGCTCAGGTTGTACCGGGAGGCCTCCGCCGAGATGGCTAAATCCGCGGATGGCGACCAACACTTGATCGTTGCGCAAAGCATGAGCGAGAAGGCCTCCACCTTGTTGCTCAAGGTGGGCGATGTACTATGGCCCGGGGAATACAAACCGAATTAGCGTAGTGTGTAGGACCCGGCGGACGTCCAACCTCCGCCGGCGCGAAGTGCAGCACGGTACCGTCAGCGTTGTACAACAATACTTAAGGAGGCAGGAAATGAATAGAAAATTTGCAGCAGCGTTAGGGGGTTTGAGCTTGGTTGCGGCCGGAACATTGGCCAGCGCTACGGCCTCGGCGCAACAAGTGTGCTCCGTTTGGATCGTGGAAAATAGCACCTTCATGAACGTGCCCTTCGGCATGTTCCATCCGGACCGCTCCTTCGTTCAGGGCAGCACCAATCCGCGCAATAACGTGAACCTGGTGAACATCCCAGTCAACGTAGGTGTGATCAAGTGCGGCAAGGACGTCATCCTTTACGACAACGGCTGGAATGCGACGGACTATCACAAGATGACCGGTACGGCGAACTGGTCGCCCCTGTCCAAGCAGATCGGCCAGCTGGGAATTTCCGCTGACGAGGTGACCAAGATCGTCGTCGGTCACGGCCACTGGGATCACGCCGGTTCCCTGGATGAGTTCCCCGGTGCCAAGCTCTACATTCAGCGCGAGGAATTGAAGGGCATCGAGTGGGCCATCAACTACCCAGGACACGAGCGCATTCGCGCGGTGAACACCTCGCCGGGTGGCTGCAACAGAACGCCTGCTTGCGGCTATACGCCCAAGACCGTGGACCAGATTTACAGCAAGGTTCTGCGCGGCATGGCGGTGATCGTCGATGGCGATTTGGACATCATCCCAGGCGTGGTGAAGATCCACGCTGCCCACCGTGCCCACACGGCTGGTTCGCAGTTGCTGGAAGTCAACACGAGCGTCGGCAGATTGATGTTTGGGTCGGACGCCTACAGCTCCTGGGAAGCGATTCGCGACTGGGAAGTGGCCAACATCCAGCAGACGGACTCCGTGCAGCAATTCCTCGCCTATGAGAAGTGCTACAAGGTGACCGGTGGTTACGCGAATTGCGTGGCCGCGCACGAGCCCTTGTCCTACACCGACAAGTATCCTCTGACCAAGAATTCTTGGATGGGGATGAACGGCGCGCGCTTGGCGGAAATCGCCTTGGCGCCCGGCGAGTCTTCACGCAAGAAGTAATTTACGCAGCACTGCTGTTCCAGCGAGGAGCCAGGGAGACCTGGCTCCTCGAATTATTTTAGACTGGCAAATAGTGACTGGTCTACCTACCGCGGGAAAACTCATTTACCACAAAGGACACGAAGTCGCACGAAGGAAGGCATTTTTTCCCTACCGCCTTCGACAATTAATTATTCCGGAATTTTCGAGCCGCACGTCTTTCCTTCGTGCGACTTCGTGTCCTTCGTGGTTTATTGCCGTTTATTGGTTCATTACTGCGGCTCTGTACATGGCCAGCACCTGTGCCATTGCCCACGACCCGAGTGCCTGGGGAGGGATTTTCCGCTCGCGCGATTTCGGCGGCTCCTGGCTCGCCGCGGATGCGGGGCAGTTCATCGGAGGCGCCTTGGCGCTATCCATCGATCCCAAGGATGCGAATCACCTGCTCTTCGCCACCGACACGCGCTTGTTGCGATCGAACAATGGGGGCCGCGATTGGAATCACGAGGCGGCGGACAAGCTCGTGGGGCCCACCACGGCGGTGAGTTTTGACGGTCAAGGCAGCGGTGCCGTGGCATCGAGCGCGGCTGGAGTTTTTTACACGGAAGATGGCGGAGCGTGGCAGGCCGCGTCCATTCCAGAAGGCGCCGCACCGGCCCGCATGCTGATCGCGGGCGGCACGCCGCAACAATACTATTTGGCCGGCCCCAAGGGTGTGTATGGCAGCGCGGACCATGGCAAGCGTTTCCTGCGTTTGGGCGAGAATGCCCTGCCTGATGCCGCGGCGACTTGCCTGGTGCTCAGCGCGCAAGGGACGCTGTTCGCGCTGGCGGGTGGTGAGCTATGGCGAAGCCATGACCAAGGCACTCTCTGGCAGGCAAGTGGCGTAGGGATGCCCGCGGGCCGTGTGGAGGTGGTGACGCGTTCGCCGGGCGGTGCGCTGTGGGCCGCCGCGGCTGACAAGATCTATCAGAGCACCGATGACGGCACAACGTGGGTGGCGATGGGGAATCCCTTACCCGAAGCCAATACCTCCATCCGTGGAATCGCAGTATCCGATGACCTGCAAGTTGTTATGCTCGCCACCCATCGCGGTGCCCTGCGCAGCGCCGATGGGGGCAAGACTTGGGCGCAGGTGGAAGGGGCCTTGCCCGTGCACCTGGAAGGCGGGCTCATGCTGCGTGACCCGCACGATGCACAGACGCTATACACCGGATTCGCCTTGACGCCTTATCCAGAAATCTACCGCCGGGCCCAAGAAGGGAACAATCTGCTGTCGCGTACCGACCCGGTGAGTTTGGCGGGCGGCATCGCGTTCTTGCTGTTGCTCATCATTTCAGGCTGGTGGCTGGCCACAAAACTATACAAAGGACGCACATGAAGCAACCCCCCTCCAGAGCTGGCAAGTATTACGTGGGTGCCAGCATTCCCATCATCTACATTCTGATGTTCGCGGGCGTGATGGGCATCATCGGAACGCTGGCGCTGCGGTGGCTAAAGGGCCCCGGGGTGCTGGAAGTGACCGAGTACCCCATGCAAGAAAAGATGGATATGCCCACGGCGCTCGCGGTCGCCAGGGACGGTACCGTGTGGTTCACCATCGATTCCTCCGACGCCCTTGGGCGCATCAAGGATGGCAAGTTGCAGCGGCTATCCAAGGGATCGCGCAATGTCGAGCCTCTGGGTATCGGCGTGGACGCACAAGGTAATGCATGGATAGCCGACGCGCCCGCCGTGGCCATCAAGCGCGTCACAGCCGCTGGGGAAATAACCGCCACACCGCTGGGGACCAGCATTGCGCGGCTGGGCCGGGTAGCGATGGGACCCGATGACTCCGTTTGGTTTACGGAGAGTACGGCCTACAGCGTGACCAAACTCAAGGACGGTGTTCTCACGCGCAACGACATTGCGTCACTGCGCGGCGGGCCCTTCGGCGTGGCGGTAGCCGCCGATGGCACGGCGTGGGCCACTTTGCAGAGCGCCAATTCGCTGTTGCGCATCGCCACCGATGGAAAAATGACCCAGCACGAGATCCCTACTCGCGGCGCATCCCCGACGGACATCGCCATGGACGCCAAGGGGCGGCCCTGGTTCATCGAGTTTCGCGGCAATAAAGTGGGGTTCCTCGACGGGGAGAAATTCACGGAGTACGTGGTGCCCATTGAGAACGCAGGGCTATCGGGTTTGGCCATGGCGCCGGATGGCACGGCGTGGTTCGGTATGTTGCGCGCGCACGCTCTGGGGCGTGTGCGCGATGGGAAGGTAGAGGTGCTTCCCTTTCCGCGCGAAAATACACGGCCCTTTTCCGTGGCGGCGGACGCGGCCGGAAATATCTGGTACGCCGACATCAGTGGTTATGTGGGAATGGTCCCGGCGCGCGTGGCGCAAAGGTAAGGACGATCCGTTAGCGGTAGCATGCCGGCTAACGTGACCACAAACGAGCGAACATAGTGCTTCGTCCCGCCGCCGGGGAGGCGCCCCGCACGCGCAACGCCGCCGAAAGGACGCGTCTGTTCGAGCGCATGGATCAACTGCGTTCCCATAAGCTGGTGTGGATAGCGGGGCCCGGTGGCAGCGGTAAGAGTACGCTCGCCGCGAGCTACGCCGGGAGCCGCGGACTACCCGTGCTGTGGATAGACCTGGAAGGCTCTGACAGCGATCCTGGTTGTTTCTTCGCCCATGTGAGCGCCTGTGTCTCCAGCCGCCGCCAGCCCCTCCCGCGTTACGCACCCGAGCACGCCGGGAATGTACTGGGATTTGCGCGCCGGTTCTTTCGCCATTTGTTCCAGCAGCTTCCCAGTTCCGCGCTAATCGTGCTCGACAATGCCGAGACCATTTCAGAGGAATCGAGCTTCGCCTTGCTCCTGCGCGAGGCCTTGGATCTCACGCCAGAGGGCATTCAGTGGTGTGTGATCAGCGGGGAAGGAGTGTTTTCGGATTTGGATTATCTGGCGGCCATATTCAAGGGAAGCAAAATTGGCCCCGGGGAACTTGCACTGAGCGCCAGCGAAATTCCCGGTTTGTTGCCGGAATCCTTGCGGGGCGATCATGCATTGTGTGAGCGAATACACGGTGTTTCCGGCGGCTTGATCGCCGTCATCAAGCCCTTGCTCATGGCTGCGCCATGGCCCGAGAATATGTTCTCCGGGTCTATCGCCGGAAAGGCGTTCTACTTAGCATGCGCACAGACGCTTTTGGGCTCCCTTGAGGAGTCCAACCGCCAGATGCTCATGGCGCTGGCACTCTTGGAGCGGGTGACCCCTGAAACGCTGCACGGGCTGGCACCTCATCCCAAAGTCGCGGGATTGCTCAGCACTTGGGCGCGCCAGGGCGTGTATGTACACATGCGCGAAGAAGACGGCCACTCCTACCGGTTCCACGCGCTCTTTCGCGAGCTACTGGTGCAGATGACTAGCACCCAGTGGACCGCGCCACAGCAGCGCGGCCTCGCCTTTCGCGTCGCGCAATTTTGCGAACGCACCGGGCGCACGAACGAAGCGTTGCGTTTGTACCAGCGCGCCGGCGAATGGGGCGCGGTAAGCGGTCTCATACGGCGGGAAGCCGAAATCGAGATATCCAAGGGGCGCTGGACGCGCCTTCGCGCATGGATCGAATCGGTGCCTGACGAAGTCATCGAACAGATTCCGGCGCTGCGCTATTGGCTTGGCCGCGCGCTTTTGCCCAGCGATCCGGAGTTGGCGCGGTTATGTTTCCGGCGCGCGCATTCGCAGTTCGAGCACGCGCGCGATGTAGCGGGCCAAGCCCTGTGTCTTGCCGGAACGGTATGGGCCGTACTGGGGCAAGAGACGCCGGCTGCCGGTCTCGCGCCCTTGGCCAGTGCCTTGGACGAATGCATCGAGCGCGCGGAGGGATTTCCCTCTCACAGTGCCGAGTTGTCCGTGCTGAGCGCCTTGCAGGTGGCCGCCATGTGGAGTGCCACCGCACCAGGCGGTTTGGTTCAGCGCGCAAGCCGGGTGCATGAGTTGTTGAACGCCTTCGATTTGGAGGCCACTGAAAAATTCGCGGCCGCCGCCCATCTTCTGGAGTATTACGACACCATCGGTGAGGCGGATTTGGGCGGCCGCTTGACCGAACAGATAGCGAAGGAACCGCACGCATTCGCCTCCGGTAGCTTCGCGTATTGCCACTGGCGCGTATCGGTGGGGCGGCATGAGGCAATGCTTGGGCGCAATGGGGATGCGCTGAATATTTTGGATGAAGCCACAGGTGTTGCCCAGCGCGAGGGATATCGCGCCATGGAATTGCTGGCGCGCTATACGCGCGTTCCCCTTCTGCTACGCAGCGGGCGCCTCATGGATGCGCAGGAGGACCTGCACGCGATGAGCGGACTCACACGCCCCAAGGAGCCCGCCGGATTGGCCCGTTATGCCCGTTGCGCCGCATTGATCGCGGCCGAGCACGGAAATTTCGAGGAAGCCTTGAAGCAGAGTGATGCTTTTGTTCAACCGGCCTTGGATGCCACGCCAAAATTCGTGTTCCTTCAAGGCGCGGGGGAAGCGGTGGTGTGGCACGCTGGCCACGGCAGCCTCAAGCAGGCGCAGCTTGTTCTCGCGCAAGTGGAGAAGCGCGCACAGCATTATTGCTACCGGCCCTGGCGCGTGTTGGCGGCTTTGCTGCACGCCTATCTGGTGCGGGAGGACGGTGCGCAATGCCGCCAGCACCTGGGAAATTGCTTGGCATTACTCGCGGAACATCCCAGTTGGGGTCATGTATTGCGGCCCGTGGCCGTGCCCGCGGCAACTATGATGGCTCATGCCCTAAACAATGCCATGGACCCCGTGGTGCCCGTCAGACTCATCCGGGATCTAGCCTTGCAGGCGCCCTCCAGCACGATTCCAGATTGGCCTTGGAGCATTCGCATACGAACCCTCGGCGGATTCGAAATGGCTTTCGCGGATACGCAGGAATCCTCTCCCCGCGCCATGACCAAGGCCGCCTTTGGATTGCTGGCCGCTTTGGTGATCGCGGGCCCGCAAGGGTGTGTGGAAAAATCCCTCATCGAGCAGCTTTGGCCCGGCCAGAATGCGGCCGAGGGAAGGCAATCGCTGCGCACCGCCTTGAAGGCCTTGCGCCGGTACATGGGTGGTGAGGATAGGGTTAGGCAACTGGGGCGCACCATTGCCCTGAACCCCGCCCAGTGCTGGGTGGATAGCTGGGCCTTCGATGAACTGGCCGCCGAGGATCCCGCGCGTGCATTGGGGCTCTATGGAGGGCAATTCCTTTCCAATGACCAGGGGACGGCGGTTCGCGAACACCGGGAGCAGCTGCATGAGCGCTATTTGCGCACACTCAGCGCCCACAGCCAGTATCACGAGAATCATGATAGGTACGATACAGCGCTTGCGCTGTACCGGGCTGGCCTGCAAATCGATCCGGGTTGCGAGGCCTTTTACCAAGGCGTGATGCGATGCGAACTGCAACTTGGGCATCCCACGGAGGCCAGACGCGCTTACGATTTACTCACCCAGGCGCTATCGGCACAACCCGGGGTGAAGCCTTCACAGGTGTCGGAGAAAATCTTCGAGAAAATCCGTGGTGGCGAGATTTCGGCCAGTGGTAAGGCCACACAAGCCTGATTCGACGAAATTTGGGACACGGGCACAAGGGCTAGCGCCAGCCCGTCCCCGGGTGCCTTGCTCTGGACGGGAGAGTATCCTTATTGCTCTTGCACGAGCTGGCTAGAGGTGTCATCTTCCCGTGATGAAACCAATGTCTAATCCATAAGTTTGTGAATCGGAGGCTTCAATGCGCATGTACACCGGGCAAAAGCCCGAGCTCGGCTTTACGTTGCTCGAGCTACTGGTGGTGTTGGTGATACTCGGGTTGTTGGTGGGCTATGTGGCGCCGCGTTATTTTGGCCAGATCGGCAAATCCGAAACCAAGGTGGCTAAAGCGCAAATCGATGCCTTGGAGAAGGCGCTGGACACCTACCGCCTGGACGTGGGCCGCTATCCCAACAGCGAGATGGGATTGGGGGTCCTCATGAGCGCACCTGGGAACGAACCCAAGTGGCAGGGACCTTACCTGAAGAAAGCGGTACCCATGGACCCGTGGGGGAAGCCCTATCTCTACAAATCGCCAGGCGAACACGCAGAGTACGATTTGCTGTCCCTTGGCAAGGACGGCAAGCCGGGCGGTGAGGGCGAGGACGCCGATGTCACCAGTTGGTAGGGCATAGCCGGTGAGATTTAACGTGCGCGCATTAAGCGAGCAGGGCGTGATTTCGCTCTCCTTGGACGCGGCCAATCTGGAAGAAGCGCGCGAGCGCGCCGCCCGCCAGGGGCTCACGATACTCCATGTTCGCGGCGAGTCGCGCCTGTTCACGAGACGGCGCGCCTTTCCGCTGCTGCTCTTTAGCCAGGAGATGCTGTCCTTGCTGCGCGCGGGATTGGGGTTGATCGAGGCCCTGGAAACCCTCGTTGACAAGGAACACGATACCGAAAGCAGAACAGTCATCTCCAAGATTCTGGAGCGGCTCTACGAGGGTAGAACATTGTCGGCGGCCTTGGAGCAAATGCCGCAAACTTTCCCGCCCATTTATATCGCCGCCGTGCGCGCGAGTGAGCGCACGAGCGACCTGCCCGAGGCCTTGTCACGCTACGTGGCCTTTCAAGGACAAGTGGAGCAATTGCGCAGCAAGGTGGTCTCCGCTTGCATCTACCCTATCGTGCTGCTCCTCGTGGGGGGGGCTGTGACGCTCTTCCTGCTGGGCTATGTGGTGCCCAAATTCAGCGCGATCTATGCGGACATGGGGGCGGACATGCCCTTCTTGTCGCGCGTGCTCGTCGGCTGGGGCGGTGTGGTGGCGGAACACGGATTGGCCTCCTTGATCGTGATCGCCGTTCTCATCGCCATGGCGGCGGTGATGCTGCGCCGGCCTGATGTGCGGGCCATGATTGGGCGCCGGCTGTGGAGTATTCCCGCCGTTGGATCGCGCTTGCGTGTCTACCAACTCGCGCGCTTTTATCGCACCGTGGGGATGCTGCTGCGCGGCGGAGTGCCCGTGCTGCAAGCCGTCAACATGTCCGCGGGGCTGCTCTCCGCCGCGTTGCGCCCGGGTGCTGAAGCGGCCGCCGCCGGTATCCGAACGGGACTCTCCATTTCACAGGCGCTGGACGATGCAAAACTCACCACTCCCGTGGCCTTGCGCATGCTGCGAGTGGGCGAGCGCAGCGGCAACATGGGCGACATGATGGAACGCGCGGCGGCCTTCCACGACGAGGAGATGTCGCGCTGGGTGGATTGGGCCACACGCCTATTCGAACCGCTGTTGATGGTGCTCATCGGACTCATCATCGGTTTGATCGTGGTGCTGCTCTACATGCCGATCTTCGACCTGGCTGGGAACCTGCGATGAACGCACCGCAACCGCTCAACGAATTGCATCCCCTGGTCGCCCCGCAAAGTCTTGCACAGGCGCGCACGCTCGCCGCCAGCCGGGCCATCCCGCTCATGCAGGCACTTGAAGAAACGGTGGGGGTGCCCCCCGCGCAGTTCGTGGCCTCCCTTGGGCGCTCGCTGGGCATGCCCGCCTTCGATATGTCCGCGCTGCACGCCTTGGCCGCGCGCTTCGATCTTCTACCCTTCCCCGACGCGGCGGCGCGCCATTGCCTGCTCTTCACGGACGCCAACGACCAATTGCTCCTGGTCGTGGGAGACCCCTTCGATCTTGGCGTGCGGTCCTGGGCCGAGGAGCGCGTGCGCCGCGCGCTGCGTTTTGGCTTTGCGCACCCCTCCGACGTGCAGGCCTATCTGAATCGCTATGAGGAAGACGCGCGCGCCATCGATGGCTTGCTGGAAGGGCGTGATGGGGAGACGAAGTCCGCCGTGAACGTGGAAGACCTCTCGCTGGTTTCCATTAGCGAGGACACTAGTCCCGTGGTGCGGCTGGTGCATTCCACGCTCTACGATGCCTTGAAAGCGGGTGCGAGCGATATCCATCTGGAAAGCCACGCCACGGGCTTGGCCATCAAGTACCGCCTGGATGGCGTACTGAGCAGCGTGGGCAACGCTGCCGGCCAGGAGACCGCCGAGCAAGTGATTTCGCGCATCAAGGTCATGTCCGAACTCGATATCTCCGAGCGCCGCGTACCCCAGGACGGCCGCTTCAAGGTGAGCGCCAAGGGCCGCGAGATCGACGTGCGCGTGTCCATCATGCCCAACATCTTCGGCGAGGACGCGGTGTTGCGTATTCTGGATAAGGCCGCGCTCACCGACCAGGCGCGCGGGCTACGTTTGGATTTCCTGGGTTTCGACGAGAACACCCTGGCGCAGCTTCGCCGCCTTTCCTCCGAACCTTACGGCATGCTGCTGGTCACCGGTCCCACGGGAAGCGGTAAGACCACCACCTTGTACGCCGCCATCTCGGAAATCAATCACGGGCGCGACAAGATCATCACCATCGAAGACCCGGTGGAGTACCAACTGCCAGGCGTTTTGCAGATTCCCGTGAACGAGAAGAAGGGCCTCACCTTCGCGCGCGGCTTGCGTTCCATCTTGCGCCACGATCCGGACAAGATCATGGTGGGCGAAATCCGCGACGCGGATACCGCCCAAATCGCTGTGCAGGCGGCCCTTACGGGCCACCTCGTATTCACCACCGTGCACGCCAACAATGTGCTGGACGTCATGGGGCGCTTCAGCCACATGGGATTGGATTTGCACAGCTTTGTCTCGGCCTTGAACGGAGTAGTGGCGCAGCGCTTGGTGCGCATCACCTGCCCCGATTGCAGCGAGGTGAAGATTCCCGACAAGGCCGAGTTGGAGGTATCTGGGCTGTCCGCGGCGAGCACCGAGGGGTTCGCTTTCCGCGCTGGGCGCGGCTGCGGCCAATGCCGGGGTACCGGTTATCGCGGCCGTAAAGCGATTTCCGAAATCGTTGCGATGAACGACGAGTTGCGCGAACTCATCGCCTCTCGCCAGGCCGTGCGGCACGTGAAGGAAGCGCTCAAACGGCAAGGCATGCGCACCTTGCGGGACAGCGCATTGGATCTGGTGCGCCAAGGGGAAACCACCTTGGCGGAAATCAACCGCGTCACCTTGGTGGGCTAGCACGATGTGGCGCAAGCGCTTAAGAGTTCGTATCAGCCCCTTCGAGGTCAGTATCGCCGCTGGGGAAGCCATCGAGCGCTTTGCCGTGGAGGAGAGCCAAGATCTGTCGCAGTGGCGCCATGCCGTCGCGGTGTTGTCCGGGCAACTGGTACTGCCGCGCTTTGCGGGAAGGATTTCCCTGGAAGTGGAGCTCTCCAACCACTTCGTGCGCTATCTCGTGATTCCCCAGCGCAGGGAATTGCGCGGGCGTGCCGAGTTGATGGCCTTCGTTCGCCACCGCTTCGTTCACACCTACGGGCCCAGTGCGCAGGACTGGGCGCTTTGTCTGTCCGGCGATGGCCCGGCGCGCTTGGCTGCGGCGGCCGATTCGGGCCTGGTCTTAGCGTTGCAGGCGTTGTGCAAAAAGAGCGGGAAACTTCGCTGCGTGATCCCATCCTTTAGCGCCGGTTTTGACCGAACCCGCTTCGGCGCTTCCGAGGAGCGCTACTGGTATGTGCAAGCCGAGCGCGCGCGTGTGTGCATCGGCTGCGTGGAACTGGGCCGGTGGGCCTTGGTTCATGGCCAATCCCTCATTACCGGGGATGCGGAGGAACTGGGCGGGATATTTCAGCAACTTGCCATGACCAGCGCGGGCTGGATTCCCGAGATGCCGGTCTATACGCAAGGCATCGATGCGGCCACTCTGGGTGAGTTGGCGGCGCAAGGCTGGCGAGTTCGCGAATCCGCTCCGGCCAAGGCTGCCGCCTCCACAATCCCGAGTTCGATTCGCTCGGTGGAGTCGCGTTCATGAAACCCCTGGCGCTCGATTTCGTGGCCACCCCTTCGGCTAACCGCTGGGGGGTAATGGTACTGGTGTTAGGCCTAGGTCTAAGCGTGGCGCTGGCCCTGGGCTATGGGCATTTGCTGCAAGAACGCGCGCTACTTGAGGATCGCTTGGAGCAGCTCAGTGCCGTGCCGAAACGCGCCACGGCCCAACAAAAGCCGGACGAGAAGGCGCGCGCCATGGGCGTGGTGGCCGAGCGCATCTCCGTGCCTTGGGAGCGCCTGTTTCAAGACGTGGAATCTTGCGACAGCAGCGACGTGGCGTTACTACAATTGCAACCCAACATCACGCAACACCAGGTGATTCTCACGGGCGAGGCGCGCAACCGAAATGCGGTTGAGGCCTATATGAAGAGATTGGAGCAGACGCGCTCGCTGGAAGGGGTGCATCTTGCGCAACACAATCAGGCGCCGGAGAGCGGTCC